>NZ_JBQHTK010000019.1:0-62292 GCF_052065755.1 Bariatricus sp. HCP28S3_D3
TGCCGTATTATCGCTGTCAATCTGCCATTAGCTCCCAGACTGCGCGGTCGATTCTTTAAAGGACGGAAAAATAATTTGTCGTTTGCGTCTCCCTCAATTCGCTGTCCAACATCCAAAGTTTGAGGACAACATTATTCTGACAAGAACGGAACGGCTGATGATGTCCAACCGACCGAAGAATCCTGCCAATGCCAGAAACAAAAATGTTTTGATTATCGGAGGTTCAGGTTCAGGAAAAACAAGGTTCTGGCTGAAACCGAATCTGCTCCAGATGCACTCCAGCTATGTTGTCACAGACCCGAAAGGCAGCATTGTCATCGAGTGCGGCCATGCTTTGTTGAAGCATGGCTATAACATTAAGATTTTCAACACCATCAACTTTAAGAAGTCGATGCACTACAATCCGTTCGCCTATATCCATTCAGAAAAAGACATTCTGAAGCTGGTGACGACATTGATTGCCAATACCAAAGGCGACGGGAAAGCCGGTGACGAGTTCTGGACGAAAGCAGAAACCCTTCTGTACTGTGCCCTGATTGGCTATATCCACTATGAAGCACCGGTAGAGGAACAGAACTTCTCCACTCTGATTGAGTTCTTAAACGCAATGGAGGTGCGTGAGGACGATGAGGAGTTCCAGAATCCGGTTGATCTGATGTTTGAAGCTCTGGAAAAGAAAAAGCCAAATCATTTTGCAGTTCGCCAATATAAGAAGTACAAGCTGGCTGCCGGCAAGACAGCTAAGAGTATCTTGATTAGCTGTGGTGCGAGACTTGCTCCCTTCGATATTCAGGAAGTCCGGGACATTACAGCCTATGACGAATTGCAGTTAGATACCCTCGGAGACAAGAAAACGGCACTGTTCCTGATTATGTCGGACACGGATGCGACTTTTAATTTCCTGATCTCCATGATTTATACCCAGCTGTTCAATCTGCTTTGTGAGAAAGCAGATGATGTGTACGGCGGCAGACTGCCGGTTCATGTGCGCTGTCTGATTGATGAAGCGGCAAATATCGGTCAGATTCCCAATCTGGAAAAGTTGGTTGCGACCATCCGAAGCCGTGAAATCTCTGCCTGCCTTGTCCTTCAGGCACAGTCTCAGCTGAAAGCCATTTATAAGGACAACTCAGACACCATCATTGGCAACATGGATTCCCGTATTTTCCTCGGCGGTTCTGAACCGACCACGTTGAAAGAACTGAATCAGGCACTTGGGAAAGAGACCATCGACACCTACAACACATCAAACACCAGAGGTAACAGCCCGTCCTACGGCATGAATTATCAGAAGCTGGGAAAAGACCTTGCTACTGTGGATGAGCTGGCAGTTCTGGATGGTGGTAAGTGCATCTTGCAGCTGCGTGGTGTGAGACCGTTTCTGTCTGACAAGTACGATCTGACACAGCATCCGAACTATAAGTACACATCAGACTTCGACAAAAAGAATGAGTTCAACATCGAACAGTTTCTGAGTCGTAGATTGAAATTAAAGGCAGGTGACGAATTTGTAGTAGTCGATGCCGATTAAAGGAGGGTCTTAATGGAAAAAACTCCCCAATTCAATATTGAGGAAACATTCTGTGAATACCTGTCCAAGTATTACAGAGGTTCCAACAATCCGGTTTCAAGTAAAACGCTTGAAGCCGTTTTTCATGTAAAAGGGTCAGAAATCAGAAGAATCGTCAATTCCCTGCGGAGCAAAGGGGAACCCATTTGCAGCGATTATGATGGCTACTTCTATGCGGACAATCAGCATGAAATCAATACAACGATTGCTCAGCTGACAAGCCGCATCCAGAAGATTGCAAAAGCAAGGGATGGTCTGGTGAATCGCACCGGCAAAGATGATTGACCCTATTTCCCTTGAAAGGTGGTGGTGATAGATATGATTGCAGTTGAATAGTCTCGTTGTCTCTGCCCTCCGACCGGTTCTCCGGTATCGTGGAGGGCTTTTTTCATTTCAAAATCCAATTCAAATATCAGGAGGAAGAGTATATGGCATTTTTCAACAGCGCAGTAACCGTTCTTCAGACCCTTGTTATCGCTCTCGGCGCAGGTCTCGGCATCTGGGGTGCAATCAACCTGCTTGAAGGCTACGGTAACGACAACCGTGCGACACGTTCGTAAGTGAAAAGCTTGCGCACAAAGTCGAAGGGCAATTGTAGCCCGAAACTTTGGAGAACTGATATTCCGATGGGTGAAATGAGGGGGTAACGTCCCGAAGCGCCACCCTGATACTCCGAATGGCGGGGAGCATGCAACGGCTCTCTCCAAAAGTTTATAGAGCTCGGTGAAGTCGGCAGAGAGCAACCGTAAGACTGGTTTTCAGACCAGACACGAAAGCTGTCCAGAGGTGGATGGTGTTGCCTATATGCCGGGGGTCGGATATCCATGGTGAGAATGTATGAAAATACTGACGAAATTCCGAATGTACGAGTCTAAACGTTGATGCTGTCGAAAGGCGGTACACCTTTCATGGTGGTATCTGTGGGCGAGTAAAATTGGTTGTTATGAAAGTCCATGCATCGTTACAGGCGGTGCGGTTATGCATGACCAGATACAGGCTTAGAGGAAGAACCTAAAGATGTCCAATGATAGGAATATCGGAACGTGGAAAGCTGGGGATACGGAGGCGGTTGCAAGCCAATGATGTGGTGGATGGGAATACCTTCGCGAGAGGGCAATAACCATTCTTTATTCCAGTGAGAGTAGTGGCACAGTACCTGTGAAGCCGTGAATAAGTAAGCGGTGGAGGGATAGCCACAAGTCGAATTCAGCAAAGAAAATGAAAACACAACAAACACAGCTTCGAGTATGACAAAGAAAATCCAAACCGAAGGGAGAGGATGCCTGTGTTGACTTCGGGGCAGCAAGAAAGGAAAAGTAAACAGAGAAAAATCCGCAACTCAGAGTATTACGACATGGAAGGTACTTTTGACAGGCTGTATGCAGAAAGTAAGAAAGATAAAACCTTCAACCATCTGATGGAAATCATCGAGAGTGAAGAAAATATCAAGCTTGCATACAGAACGATAAAGAAGAATACAGGAAGTGATACTTCGGGAGTGGATAAAAGGACGATAGCCGACCTTGCAAAGTTAAGCGAGGAAGAATACGTCCGTCTCATACGGAAACAATTCAGTAATTATCATCCACGACCCGTAAGGCGAGTGGAGATACCAAAGCCCAATGGAAAGACCAGACCTCTGGGAATTCCAACTATCGTAGATCGGATCGTACAGCAATGTATTTTGCAGGTCATGGAGCCGATATGTGAAGCAAAATTCAGTGAGAACTCCAACGGGTTCCGCCCGAACCGTTCCGCTGAGACTGCTATTGCGCAATGCATGAGGCTGATACAGGTACAGCATCTGTACCATGTGGTTGACCTCGATATTAAAGGCTTCTTTGATAATATCAGCCATACAAAGCTGATTCGTCAGATATGGGCATTGGGAATCCGGGACAAAAAGCTGTTATGCATTATAAAAGAGATGCTGAAAGCACCTGTTGTTCTGCCAAATGGGGAGAAAACATATCCCACACGGGGTACCCCGCAAGGCGGTATTTTGTCGCCATTGCTGGCAAACATCGTATTGAATGAACTGGATTGGTGGATTGCTTCCCAGTGGGAGCAGATGCCAACAAAAACAAAATTCAAAACAAGGAGCAATGCGCAGGGAACAGAGATTAAGAGCCACGCCTACAGGGCTCTGCGCCGGAGCAGACTAAAAGAGATGCATGCAGTTCGGTACGCAGATGATTTTAAAATTTTCTGCGCAACACATGAGGATGCTGTAAGAGCATACAAGGCAACAGAGTTATGGCTAAAGGACAGGCTGGGGCTGGAAATCAGCCCTGACAAATCCAAAGTAGTTAATCTCAAAAGACAGTATTCTGATTTTCTCGGGTTCAAACTGAAAGTCCGTAAAAAGGGTAAGAAATATGTAGTTCGGTCTCATATGAGCGATAAAGCATACAAAAAGGCTCATGAAAAAGTCTCGGAAGAAGTAAAGAAACTGGCTCATTCGTCAGATGATAATGCTCAGTTCATGCAGCTTCAGAAATACAACTCTGTAGTTGCCGGACTTCATGAATACTATTGTATTTCTACAGAAGTATCTCATGACTTCAGCAGACTTGCCTTCAGTATCAACAAACAGCTCAGAAACAGACTGAAAGGTGACTTATCCAAAAAGGGACAACTCAGAAATGGGTTCATCAAAGAAAAATATGGAGCAAGCAGACAGATGAGGTTCCTTCATGGACGTCCGGTGGTTCCACTGGGATATGTCCAGTCAAAGAATGCCCAGCATAAAAGGAAATCCATCAATAAATATACGGTCAAAGGTCGGGAACAGATTCATAAGAATCTTGCAATCGACACAGCGACAATGTTATGGCTGATGAGAAATCCTGTAAAAGGCAGAACCATTGAATATGCGGATAACCGTATTTCTTTGTATGCGGCACAGTATGGTAAATGTGCAGTGACAGGAATTCCGATGGATTCTCACGATATTCACTGCCACCATAAAGTGCCGGTTAGCAATGGCGGTTCGGATGAATACGCAAATCTTATTCTTGTCAGCAAAGCGGTTCATATCCTTATCCATGCTTCTTCAGAACCTACGATTGAGAAGTATCTGAAATCCTTAAATCTTGACAATAAACAAATAGAAAAGCTTAACAAACTTCGTTCTATGGCAGAAATGCCACCTATTATTCTTTGAATTTAATGCTGTAACGAAGTGTGTAAGTTGTGTTTAAAAGCCCTGGACGGCTGAATTCGATGGAGCGCCGTGTGCGGTGAAAGTCGCATGCACGGTGTGGAGCGGGGGAAAATCCGGAGATAACTTCAAAGGATTACCTATCGCTATCCGGTGCAAAGTCCCAGGGCATGAAGCAGCTCATGGCAGGCGGCGGTGTCGCTCTCATCGGTACTACCCTTGTACCTCTGCTCTCCGGTCTCTTTGGCTAATCAGCCGCTGGAAACTTACGAACCAATCAATCACGGGTTGGGATAGAAGCTCCCAACCCTATTTTCTATCAAGGAGGAAACGTATATGGCATTTTTCAACAGCGCAGTAACCGTTCTTCAGACCCTCGTTATCGCCCTCGGTGCAGGTCTCGGCATCTGGGGAGCCATCAACCTTCTGGAAGGCTACGGCAACGACAACCCCGGCGCAAATGCTCATGTGCCATAAAGTAACACACAAGAATTTGATAGACAGCAGCCTACCATTCCGTACCCCAAAAGCGCCATTCTGGATTTGTATTCTATTGCATTGGCGATAAGAATTGAAGTTTTGAAAAAAATTTCTCCAATCTTAAATCCTTTTGCATAATCAGTTGTTATTATATAGTGTAAGACGTTTTATACAGGGAAGGCGGTGACACAACATCGAAGATTTTGTACTGATTAAAAAAATCCAAGCGGGCGATACGGAAGCATTTGACGTATTAGTCCGTAAATATTACGGACTAATCTATCAGTTTTGTTACCGCAGATTAAATGGAGATACAGACACCGCAGCAGATATTACACAAGACGTATTTTTGAAATTGTTAGAAAATATTCATGCTGTCCGTATGTTGGGAAAGTTTCAAAATTACTTACTAACTATCGCCGCAAATACCTGTAATAACTATTTCAAAAAGGCGAAGCCCATATACACAGACTTAAACACTTTGGATATTACAGATGATACAAGAAGTGCTTTAGAAAGAATGATAGAAAATGAAAACACAGCAGAAGTCCGTAAAGCACTCCTTTCATTGCCAGATTATCAGAAAGAAGTTATCATTTTGCGCTTTTACCACAACTTGAAAATACGGGAGATTGCAAAAATCACAAAGTCAAATATTCCCACCGTAAAATCAAGGCTAAGACAGGGATTGCAAAAAATAGAGCGATACCTTAATGATTTCAAAGGAGGCGATAATGTATGAAAAAAAATAATGATATTCAAGAATGGCTACAGCTTTATGATACACCTGCTATACCTGAAAACAAAATGAATGAATTGATTTCGGCCGGGAAAAAGTACATGGACTGTGCTGAATTTAACAATGATTCTTTGCAGAGTGTTTTACTAAGTCAATTACAGTATCTTCCTCTCTCTTTTTGGCTTGTTCAAATAGCATTGTTTGCCATAGCTATTCTACTGGTTTGTCTTTTCGGGCATTGGAATGTTTCCTTTCAATATCCTTTGATAGCACTTGTGGTCATTATTCCGTTAATCGTGTTAGTGGGAGTTCGGGAGGTTTCTAAAAGTAACATATACGATATGTGGGAAATAGAACAATCCAGCCGCTGCCAGTTGGTGAAGATTACTGCTTGTCGTATGTTAATCATTGGTTTAGCCGATTTGTTTTTGATAACATTTGTTTTAGTAATAACAAGTTTGTATTACCAACAATCCATAATCGAAGTAATTTTGTATGGTATGGTTCCATTTAATGTTTCCTGTACCTGCTATCTCTTGACAATTATGAAAAATGAAAAGGGGCAAATTTCCTACCATTTATTTGTATGTATGATTTGTATAGCAGTCATATTTTCAATTATTTTGAAACAGGATGTTCTTTTTGAAACATCAATGCTATGGGGCTGGGCTGCCTTTTATTTCTTTTCACTTGCCCTATTAGGGAAAACGGTACGGAACTATTTGAAGCATGAAAAAATGATAGGAGAATCAGCATGGAACTTACAATAAAGAATCTTTCTAAAGAGTATGGAAAAAAGAAAGCGGTACGGTGTTTCAACGCAACTTTGACGAATGGAGTGTATGGCTTATTAGGTGCGAATGGTGCAGGAAAAACCACTCTTATGCGCATGATATGTGATGTTCAAACAGAAACCAAAGGGGCTATTATGCTCAATGGAAAAAACATTCACGATTTAGGAGAACAGTATCGCAATATTTTAGGATATTTACCACAGCATTTTGGGTACTATCCAAACTTTACGGCGTATAAATTTTTGATGTATATTGCAGCAATTAAAGGACTTCCGCACCAAAAAGCTCATAAACGTTCTTTGGAGCTATTGGAAAAAGTTGGATTATCGGAACAAAAGAATGTAAAAATCAAAACTTTTTCCGGCGGGATGAAACAACGGCTGGGGATTGCGCAAGCACTTTTGAACAATCCTAAAATCTTAATTTTAGACGAGCCAACAGCAGGACTTGACCCAAAGGAACGTGTCAGATTTCGTAATCTGATTAGTACGTTGGCCGAAAACCGTATTGTAATTTTATCAACGCATATTGTCTCCGATGTTGAGTACATTGCAAAAGAAATATTGATTATGAAAAATGGAGAATTGTTGCATCAAGGTTCAGCGGAAACAATTTTGCAGCCAATTCAATCGTTTGTATGGGAATGTGACGTAACCCGGCAGGAAGTCGATAGCTTAGAAAAAAACTATGTTGTGGCAAATCTAAAACATAGTGCAGGAGCAGAGCGTTTAAGAATTATATCAGAAGTGGCACCTTGCAAAACTGCGCGGAATGTAGAGCCGACACTAGAGGATTTATATTTATACTACTTTGCGGAGGTGTCTGATAATGAATGATATGATTAAAGCAGAGCGGGGCAAGATAATTTCAAAAAAACCGACTAAAATTTTTTTTGTTATGGGAATTATCCTTATCGTAGCTTATTTTTTCCTATTCCAGTTTGGTTATACCTCTGTATTCTATAACTACGATACCGGGAAAATGGACACTGTAAGTGGATTTGCTGCGATTGAACAAAGAAAAGAAACCGCAAATATGTTTGCAGGCAAATTAACCCCGGATTTATTGACACTTATGGAGCAAAGAATAACAGAAGCACAAACAGCTACCGCTACAAAGGATGAAAATTCGGCTTTTTCTGCGCTTCATGTTTATAGGGATCAGGCAGCTATTTTGGAATACATGACAGAGCCAGACGGAGAAATGAAATCTATTGAAGAAGCCTATCCTAATCATGAATCTATTATTTTAGGATATTGTGACGGGTGGGATAAAATGCTGTCCAGTATGGGGAATGTTTTAGCTATACTTTTATGTCTGCTTGTTGTAATTACTTTATCTCCGGTTTTTTCAGAAGAATATTCCTGCCATACAGATAGCGTGATTTATGCGGCACGCTACGGAAAAACAAAACTAGTGACAGCAAAAATCATAGCTTCTTTAGAAACTGTCATAGGTATGTACATTGTTTTTATGCTGCTTAATGCTGCTCTATATATGGGAATATACGGAGTACAAGGGTGGAATGTAAATATTCAATCCTCATTACATTATGCGTCCTCTACCTATGATTTGACTTTTTTGCAAATGTTCTTAATTTCAGTAGCATTAAATATATTAGGACTTATTGCAATGACAATCATTACGCTATTTATTAGTGCAAAATTGAATGCTCCGGTTACGGCTCTCATTGCTTCATGTGTGGTATGTTTTTTGCCGGTTCTATTCGATTTTTCCGAGAGTGTACCGTTACTGCAAAAGTTACAAGAAGTTTGTCCGATTTTTATGCTTCACATGAATGGCGTATTTACTTCTGTAAAAACATATATGGGTATTCAGCAACCAGTTATTATGTTTTTGTTTAACCTATGTCTTATATGCTTGTTCTATTTTTTGATAAGGAATACGACAAAGAAACATCAAGTTATGGGATAAGTATATACTGAGAGCAAAGCCAGCCGAGCCAGTCAACGGTCAAGATGAACGGCGCGCCGCCGTTGACAGCCCCGCCCGCCTTTGCTGGTAGGCAATCAAGGGGCGACAGCAAGGAGTGCTGCCGCCCCGCACTATTATCAGAGAGGGGGAATTTCCATGACCGAAGATGAAGCCTACAAGGTGCATATCCAGTACACCTTTAACGCCTTTTGCAAGATTGTTATTCGCCATGCAGCCATAGATAAAATCTTGAAGCTGCGCCGGAGGTGGGAACGGGAAGTTTCCCTTGACTACCTGATGAATGAGAAGTTTGTCCAGTTTGCCGAGCCGGAGCAGTTTGAAGAATATCTTTTTACTGCCTGCGGCCAGACCGCCGTTCTGTACCATGCGGAACTTGCCGCCGCCCTTGCCCTTTTGCCGGAGCAGACACAGGAAGAAATCTTCCGTTACTATTTCCTGCGCCAGCCGCAGCGAGTGATCGGCGTACATATCGGCCGGACACGCAGCACAGCGGGGCGGCATATCCAGCTTGCCTTGCAGCGGCTACGGCGGCTTATGGAGGGAAAAGACTATGAGTAAACTTCTCTCCTATGAAACAATCGTCAAAGCCCATGAGGGCGACCCGGACGCAATCGACACCGTTCTTTCCCACTATGCCGGATATATCCGCTACTTTTCCAAAGTACACGGGCAGGTCAACGCCGAGGTTGAGGAATATGTGAAGCAGAAGCTAATTGCCGCGCTATTCAAGTTTCGCTTTGACCGATAAGCCCTAAAACAGAATATCAGCCGCCCACCGGCGCGGCCAGTGAAAGCAGTAAGTCTGAAAAAGATTTGCTGCTTTTTTTGTTGTCCGGCTGCATTCCCGGCCATTTTGCCCTGTTCGGATTGTAGTAGTAAGTGAAGGGGAAATTTTTCTGCCCCGGCGTTTGGCATTTTTGATTTTTGTCCGTAGTAAGAAGCAAAGAGAAAATAAGCCGTTTTGTTTGGCAAATTTCAAAACGCGGTGGTGTAGGGAGTGAAAGGGAAAATTCTCTGCCCCGCCAGTTGCCAAAACCCTGTTGCCCGGATTACAGAAGCAAAAGAAATTTTGAAAAATCCACGACCAGCGGGTAGCTGGCGGCCTTTGAAATGTATCTTTAGCGGAAAGGAAAAAAGACCGCCCACAGCGGGCCGCAAGCCCTGTTCTGTCCGTTCTATGTACGGAAAAACCCGACAGGGGCAGTCTGCGGCAGTCTTAGAGCAAGTTTCTACCACGGTGCCAAAATCCGCAATTCTGCGGTTTTGCCCCTCGCGGGAAACTTGTTGGGGAGTGCCTTCCCCAAACCCTGCTATGGCGGCTTGCGCCGCAAAAATATTTCCGTCCGGCAGGCCGTTTTTTTGCGAGAACTGCCCCGGAAATACCTAACAGACCAGCCTATTTTTTGTGATAAGTGAAAGGAGGTTTACAGCCCATGCCGAAGCGATACAACACACCTCACCGCAGCCGCGTTGTGAAAACCCGGCTGTCCGAAGATGAATACGCCGACTTCACAGCGCGGCTTGCGCCCTATGGTATCAGCCAGTCCGAATTTCTCCGGCAGGCGATACGGCGCACCGCCATACGCCCTATTATCCATGTGTCAGCGGTCAATGACGAACTGCTTTCCGCTGTCGGGAAACTCACAGCCGAGTACGGCAGGATTGGCGGCAACCTCAACCAGATTGCCCGGTATCTGAACGAGTACGGCGCACCCTATAACGCGCTGTCCGGCGAGGTACGCGCCGCCATAGCCGACCTTGCCGCCCTCAAGTATGAAGTCCTCAGGAAAGTAGGTGACGCAGTTGGCAACACTCAAGCATATCAACTCTAAAAACGCCGACTACGGAGCCGCCGAACAATACCTGCTGTTTGAGCATGACGAGTTTACCATGAAGCCCGTCCTTGATGAAACCGGCAGGCTTATCCCCCGCGAGGACTACCGGCTGTCCACGCTGAACTGCGGCGGGGAGGATTTTGCCGTTGCCTGTATGCGGGCAAATCTCCGCTATGAGAAAAACCAGCGGCGGGAAGATGTGAAAAGCCACCACTATATCATCAGCTTTGACCCACGGGACGGCCCGGACAACGGCCTGACCGTAGACCGGGCGCAGGCGTTAGGAGAGCAATTCTGTAAAGAGCATTTCCCCGGCCATCAAGCCCTTGTATGTACCCACCCGGACGGCCATAACCACAGCGGCAATATTCATGTGCATATCGTTATCAATTCGCTGCGGATAGAGGAAGTCCCGTTCCTGCCCTACATGGACAGGCCAGCCGACACGAAAGCCGGTTGCAAGCACCGCTGTACTGACGCGGCCTTGCGCTACTTCAAATCCGAAGTCATGGAGATGTGCCACCGGGAGGGGCTTTACCAAATCGACCTCTTGAACGGCAGCAAGAACCGCGTCACAGACCGGGAGTATTGGGCGCAGAAAAAGGGACAGGCCGCGCTGGACAAGCAGAACGCCCCCATGATTGCAGGCGGTATCACGCCCCGGCAGACCAAGTTTGAAACGAACAAGGAGAAGCTGCGGCAGACCATACGCGCCGCGCTGTCTGCGGCGACCTCATTCGAGGACTTTTCCTCTCTGCTGCTGCGGGAGGGCGTGGCCGTCAAGGAGAGCCGGGGGCGGCTATCCTATCTCACGCCGGACAGGACAAAGCCCATTACTGCCCGCAAGCTGGGTGACGATTTTGACCGCACCGCTGTCCTTGCCGTTTTGGAGCAGAACGCCCAGAGGGGCGTAACAGTTCATTCCGTCCCCCAGCCGCAGACCCATGCCGCCGGAGCCGCAGAAAAGACCGAAGCCCTGTCTATCAAAGACCAACTACGGGCAGACAGAGCCGCCAAGACCGCCCCGAAAGAGGACGGTGTGCAGCGGCTTGTGGACATTGAGCAGAAAATGGCCGAGGGCAAAGGCCGGGGCTATGAACGCTGGGCGGCCATGCACAACCTCAAACAGATGGCCGCGACGCTGAATGTGTATCAGGAATACGGCTTCACTTCCCCGGAGCAGTTAGAAGCTGCCGTTGATACCGCCTATCAGGAAATGCGCCAGACCAGCGGCGAACTGAAAACGCTGGAAACGAAGCTGCAAGGGAAAAAGGAGTTGCAGCAACAGGTACTTGCCTACGCCAAGACCAAGCCTGCCCGCGACGGGCTGAAAGCGCAGAAATCCCCCAAAGCCCGCGAAGCATACCGGCAGGCGCATGAGAGCGACTTTATCATAGCCGACGCAGCCGCCCGGTATTTCAAGGCGCATGGCATTACCAAGCTGCCCGCCCGGAAAGCGTTGCAGGACGAGATCGAGCAGCTTGTCTCCAAGAAATCCGGCCTTTATAACACCTACCACGAACAGAAGCAGCGGTATGCGGAGTTGCAGACGGTCAAGCGGAACATCGACCAGATTTTGCGCCGGGAGGAACCCCGCCGCAGAAAGGAGCAGAGCCATGAGCGATAAGCTGCCGAGAATGGACTACCGCCAGCACCGGCGGGCGCGGCGGCTGGTGCATGAGTGCTGTAACTACGACGAGGGAAACTGCCTGCTGTTGGACGACGGGGAGCCTTGCGTGTGCGCCCAGAGCATTTCCCTTTCCCTCATGTGCCGCTGGTTCCGTGTGGCTGTCCTGCCACTTGACGGGGAACTGGCCGCAGCCCTCTTGTACCGGGGGAGCCGGAAACGGTGTGCCGTCTGCGGGGCAGCATTTGTCCCCAAATCCAACCGGGGGAAATACTGCCCCGACTGCGCCGCCAGAGTACGCCGCCGCAAAGAAGCCGAGCGACAGCGCAAACGCTACCACCTTTCTACGCATTTAGGGGCTGTCAAACCCTTGTAAATCAAGGCTTTTTTGCCCGCCCTCAACGGGGGCTTGATACATTTATCCTTTTCCCCCGGAAACGGCGTTCTAAATGCGTACAAACGCCCTAAATCCACCCAAAGGAGGAACCATGTCAGACAACCGAAAATACTACTACCTCAAGCTGAAAGAGAATTACTTTGACGAGGATGCTATCGTGCTGCTGGAAAGTATGCAGGACGGTATCCTCTATTCCAACATTCTCTTGAAACTGTACCTGAAATCGCTGAAAAACGGCGGGAAGTTGCAGCTTGATGAAAATATTCCCTACACCGCGCAGATGATTGCCACCATTACCCGCCAGCAAGTTGGCACCGTAGAGCGAGCCTTGCAGATTTTTATGAAGCTGGGGCTTGTGGAGCCGTTACAGAACGGCGCGTTGTATATGAGCAACATTGAACTGCTTATCGGCCAATCCTCTACCGAGGGGGAGCGGAAACGGCGGGCAAGGCTGGCTTTGCAGGAGCAGAAAGCCTTGCCAAAGGCCGGGGCGGACAAATGTCCACCATATCAAGCGGACATTTGTCCACCAGAGATAGAGATAGAGAAAGAGATAGAGATAGAAAAAGAGAGAGAGCGAGAGTTAGATACGGGACAGCCTGCCCGCGCCGCCTATGGCCGATATGAAAATGTCTTTCTTTCGCAATCAGAACTGGACGGGCTGAAAGCAGACCTGCCCGACAAATGGAACTATTACATTGACCGGCTATCCTGCCATATCGCGTCCAGCGGCAAGCGATACCGCAGCCATGCCGCCACAATCTACAAATGGGCGCAGGAGGACGCAGCCAGGAAATCCCCGAAAAAGGGCATACCAGACTACTCATGCAAGGAGGGCGAGAGTTTATGAAGAACGAAATCAACGCTGTTTTGGAGAATATGACGGCTGCCACCCCGGAGCCGGAGGACTACACCGGCGAGGATGGTTTACTGTACTGCGGCAAGTGCCATAAGCCGAAAGAAGCCTATTTTGCGCCGGATAAGGCCGCTATCTTTGGCCGTGACCGCCACCCGGCAGAGTGCGACTGCCAGAGAGCCGCCCGCGAGGAACGGGAGGCCGCCGAGAAGCGGCGCAGGCACCTTGACACCGTGGAAGAACTGAAACGCCGGGGCTTTACCGACCCCACCATGCGGGACTGGACTTTTGAGAACGACAACGGCAGGAACCCGCAGGCCGGGATTGCCCGCCGGTATGTGGAACACTGGGAGGATATGCGAACCGACAATATCGGCTGCCTGTTCTGGGGCGGCGTGGGAACCGGGAAAAGCTACCTTGCGGGCTGTATCGCAAACGCCCTAATGGAGAAAGAAATCCCCGTCCACATGACAAACTTTGCCCTTATCCTCAACGACCTTGCCGCCAGCTTTGAGAACCGCAACGAGTACATTTCCCACCTTTGCCGCTATCCGCTGCTTATCCTTGACGACTTCGGCATGGAGCGCGGGACAGAATACGGGCTGGAACAGGTTTTCAATGTGATTGACAGCCGTTACCGCAGCGGCAAGCCGCTGATCGTCACGACCAACCTCACGCTGGACGACCTGCGAAACCCGGAGGACACCGCCCATTCCCGGATTTATGACCGGCTGCTTTCCATGTGCGTCCCGGTACGCTTTACCGGCGACAACTTCCGGCAGGAAGCTGCGCAGCGGAAAATGGAGAGCATGAAGAAACTGATTACCGACTGAAAGGAGTATTGCCTATGGCAGATAACAAGCAGCACGACCACCGCACCACCCGCCGCCCCGACTGCGTGACGGAAATTCGCATGGGCAACTCCGTCCTTGTCGTGTCCGGCTATTTCAAGAAAGACACCACAACCACCGCCGCCGATAAAATGGCGCGGGTACTGGAAGCGGAAGCCGCTACCATACACAAATCCCCCTTTACCGCCTAAGCGGAGCATGGAAAAGCGGTCACGCCGGGGAGCATGACCGCTGGAACGATAGCCGGATTTGAGATTATTTCTGCTTTCTTTTTCTGCTTCCAATTATTGATACTGCAAACACAAGACAGGCAATGAGCAGATAGAAAATCCAATCCTTTGTAAATATCGCCGCTATCAGTAAAACGATTGCGATAACAATAGAAATAGCTAATAAAACACTTCTTTTCATAAGTGCTACTCCTTCAAACAAGCCGAGATTTTGTAATAAAACAAGTATAGCATACGAATTTGAATTTTTCTACCACCATATTTACAACGAGAAGCCGTGAAATAAAAATCGTCATTTTTTATAGGCTATAAAGAAGCAGTTTTGACGCTTTTACCGCTATACAGCCCCCGCTGTTCCGTGGTACAATAAAGCTACGGAATAGTGGGGCTGGCTGTCGGAAACGGAGGATTTTATGTTAAGACAAGCCACCCAAAACCTAATTACCGCCCTTTATCCGAGATTGTCCCATGAGGACGAATTGCAAGGCGAGAGCAATTCCATATCGAACCAGAAAAGGATACTCGAAGCCTACGCAAAACAGAACGGCTTTACCAATCTGCGCTGGTACACCGACGACGGTTATTCCGGGGCAAATTTCCAAAGGCCGGGCTTTCAGTCTATGCTTGCAGACATTGAAGCCGGGAAAGTGGGAACCGTTATCGTCAAGGATATGTCGAGGTTGGGGCGAAATTACCTGCAAGTGGGGTTTTACACGGAAATGCTGTTCCCTCAAAAGGGTGTGCGGTTTATCGCTGTCAACGACAATGTGGACAGCGCAAACGGCGGCATGGACAACGATTTTACCCCGCTGCGAAATCTGTTCAACGAATGGCTGGTGAGAGATACGAGCAAGAAAATCAAGGCAGTTAAAAAATCAAAAGGCATGAGCGGCAAGCCTGTTACCAGCAAGCCGGTTTATGGCTATCTCATGGACGAGGACGAAAACTTCATCATTGACGAGGAAGCCGCCCCGGTGGTACAGCAGATTTACAAGCTTTGCCTTGCCGGGAACGGCCCGACCAAGATTGCCCGTATGCTGACCGAGCAGCAAATCCCCACGCCGGGGACGCTGGAATATCAGCGGACAGGAAGCACCCGCCGTTATCACCCCGGCTATGAGTGCAAATGGGCGACCAACACCGTGGTGCATATCCTTGAAAACCGGGAATACACCGGCTGTCTGGTGAACTTCAAGACGGAAAAGCCCTCTTACAAGACCAAGCACAGCGTAGAGAACCCCATTGAGAAACAGGCGATTTTCGAGAACCACCATGAGCCGATTATTGACCGTGAAACATGGGAACGGGTGCAGGAACTCCGCAAGCAGCGCAAGCGCCCCAACCGCTACGATGAAGTGGGGCTGTTCTCCGGGATTTTGTTCTGCGCAGACTGCGGCCATGTGCTGTATCAGCAGCGGTATCAGAACAAAGACCGCAAGCAGGACTGTTACATTTGCGGCAGCTACAAGAAACGCACCCGGAACTGTACGGCGCACTTTATCCGCACCGACCTGTTGACCGCTGGTGTCCTGGCAAATCTCCGGCAAGTGACCGAATACGCAGCCAAGCATGAGAGCCGGTTTGTGAAGCTGCTTATCCAGCAGAACGAGATCGGCGGCAAGAGAAAGACCGCCGCAGCCACGAAGCAGCTTGAACAGGCGCAGGAGCGCATTGCCGAAGTGAGCCGCATTATCAAGCGGCTGTATGAGGACAATGTGAACGGCAAAATCAGCGACGAGCGTTTCATGGAACTGTCGGCAGACTATGAGCAGGAACAGCGGGAACTGAAAGACCGCGCCGCCGCTTTGCAGGAGGAACTGGACAAATCGCAGGCCGCCACCGTCAACGCGGAAAAGTTTATGGGTATCGTCCGAAAGTACCTTGCCTTTGAGGAACTTACCCCCACCCTCTTGCGAGAGATGATTGAGAAAATCGTCGTGCATGAGTGCAGCTATGACGAGAACGGCACCCGCAGACAGGACATTGAGATTTATTACAGCTTTGTCGGCAAGATTGACTTGCCGGAATAACCGCCCGACCTATCCGACACAATGCGCAAGTGCCGGATAGGAACGGCAAAATTTTTTACACTTCTATTACTTCTTTATCGCACATCAGTAAAGTCCCAGGGCATGAAGCAGTTCATGGCTAATTAAAGGGAACAAAAAGAAAGGAAAAGCCAATCCAGACGGTATCAGCGGCAGGCTACAAGAATAAATTGTGATTTCACAAGATTGGTGCTATAATAAGAGAAAAGTTCCTGCCGGGGCAGCCGCTCCGGTGGTATGGATAGAAAGGCAGGAAAACAATATGCACATCAGCTATAAACCACTCTGGCACACACTGTTAGAGCGTGATATGAGAAAAGAGGATTTAAGGCTTGCCGCTGGTATGACAACAAATATGATTGCCAACATGAGCAAAGAGGGAAAGCACATCAGCATGGATACATTAGCCCGTATCTGCGAAACGCTGAATTGTGAGATTACCGATGTGATTGAGTTAGTACCAGACGAGCCTGCTTCCACAGGAGGTAAGGAACATGAGCGAATTGAAACCAAGAATAAAAGAAAACGGAATTGATTATATCCTTGTTGGAGATTACTACATCCCGGACTTGAAGTTGCCGGAGGAACACCGCCCCATCGGAAAGTACGGACGGATGCACCGGGAATATTTAAGAGAAGTCTGCCCAGCCAGATTACACACATTGACCCTGACCGGGGAATTGTGGACATATCTTGCAGACCTGAACGAACAGGCACAGAAACGGTTAGACACCATCATGGAGCAGATGAAAGCTGCCGAGGGCGTGACCGAGGAATTGAAGCGTACCCGTCAAATGGAATGGGTGCAGCGTTGCAATAACATTCACAACCGGGCAGAAGAAATTGTTTTACATGAGATGATTTATTCATAACGGTATGGTAGAATGATTATTACAAATTAGAAGTTGTAAAGGAGACTTTGTATGGGTAGAAAAGAAATAACAACAAAAGAAGATTTAATGAAAGTAATAGAATTATTCGAAAATACTGGAATTACATACTGGTTGGATGGCGGATGGGGTGTAGATATTTTAGCTGGTAAACAAACAAGAATTCATAGAGATATAGATATAAATTTTGATGCTCAACATACGGAAAAATTGTTAAATGTGCTTTTGAATCTGGGCTATAAAATTGATACAGACTGGAAACCGGTTAGAATAGAGTTATATAGTGATGAACTTGGTTACTTAGACATTCACCCGTTCGTTTTAAGTGAGGACGGAACTTCAAAACAAGCTGATTTAGAGGGTGGCTGGTATGAGTTTGAAAAAGATTACTTTGGTAGTGCTTTTTTTGAAGGAAAAACAATTCCTTGTATATCCTTAAAAGGCCAAAGAGTTTTCCATTCAGGTTATGAATTAAGAGATAAAGATAAGCATGATATTTCAATTCTTGAAAGTTTATCAAAATAACATTGCTGTAATTTCTAAGATAAATTCCACTTTATCGCTTTGAAATTTTAACTGAATAAGTATAGCACCAACCGCTGCTACATGGAAGCAAACACAACCATGCAACAGCGGTTTTTCTTTACCGTTTTTTCCTTTGACTGATAGGAGTTCCTGTTTTCTTTGATTTTTGTAGAATCCGAATGAGCCAGCGAAATTCTTCGTCTGACAGATTTTTATAGTTGATGCCGAGCTGCTTGCAGTAAAGGACAACCAGCTTTTCATCCCGACTGCCCTTGAAATTTTCAACCGCTTCCAAATTTTCTTTCAATTCATCGGCAACGGTGGTCTGGGGCGCACTCTCGCTGTCCTTTTTGTGGGCTTCCCGAATATCCCGGATAATGAGATTGAGGTCATCAAGAACCATGTGGCTGAAATATTCATCATCGCTGATATGGGCGGCTTGCAGCACTTTCAAATGCGGGTCGTCTTCGCCGGGGCGATACCGTTCAATGATTTCATGCCGGACAGTATCGACAAGGGCGTTGAGGTTTTGAATCTGCATGGTGGCAATCCCATCTACATAAATCTCAATGTCCGCAAGAAACTTGATAAAGTCCTTATGAGTGGCAAGCTCACAGAGCAGACGGTTGTTAATCCGACCGCCTTTCAGAAGTGCCACCATCTCATCATTCAAATGCAGCTCTGTTAGTGGCGTGTTGATCTGCTCCCGGTTCTCTGTCCGGCACAGCAGATAATCAACGGAAACCCCATAGAAGTCTGCCAGCGTGATAAGGTTGCCATGATTGATTTCCTTATAATCCTCTTTTTCATAACTGCCAAGAGCTGATTTGGAAATGCCCGTCAGCTCTGATAATTCTTCCAGATTTAAGCCTTTGTCCTTGCGGAGTTCCCAAAGGCGTTCCTGTATGCTTGTCGCTCCTTTCATGGGCGCACGCTCCTTTCCGGCGGTTTCATTACTGCCGCTTAACTGGATTATATCATACTTTCCGCAATCGTGGAAATTTCTGATTTTTACCCTTAATTCCTACTTTGTGGACATACGGCACAGGGCACAAAAATGTTCTATGATACAGGTAGTTCATCGATGGATTATTCCAATCGAATGACCAGCCTGTGTGGGATATGCTTCCCCGGCGATGTAGCGCCATGACTTTTGGCAGGGATATGGAGGAACCCTGACCGAAACGAGCGTACCAAAGGGAGCAATACGCCGCTGTGAGATTCAGGGGAGGAACGACACCGGGGAGAACTGGCGAACTGATACCGAAATGATACCGAAACACGACAATCTGATAGGGGGATAGTCTACCCTATTGCTGATACTTCTGGAGATTTTAGACGGCTCTATGACCGTAATTTTGCCGAAAATCGCCCCGAAACTATACACTAAAACGGGAGGAAACGCAATATGCCGAGAATGAGCAAAAAGAGGAAGCATGAGCTTTCTTTTTACCTCAATGACCGGGGGCGTGTCACTTACAACGAATTATGCCGGAAATGCAAGCATGGGTGCAAGCAGAGCTTCCGGGCGGTTGTGGTTGACTGCCCCCGTTATTTATCCAAAAGAGCAAAGAAAAAGGAGGAACACACCGAATGAATTTTGAATTTATGACGATAGGCACACCGTTGCCGCCCTGTATGCCCTTTCCCAGAGCGTTGACAGGATTTCCAGTCAGCAGCACCGCAAAGGTCATGTACTGCCGGATGTTGGACGCTATGCTATCCAACGGACAGGAGGACGAGAACGGAATCCTGTTTATCTGCTTCCCTGTCACAGCCATTGCCGCAGTCCTGTCCCGCAGCCCCATGACGGTCAAGCGTTCTCTGAATGAACTGGAAACCGCCGGACTGATCATGCGAGTGCGTCAGGGCGTTGGAGAACCAAACAGGATTTATGTGCTGATACCGGGAAAGGAGGACGCTGCCCTTGCCTGATACCTCAAAGCTGGAAAAGCTCAACCGAGAGTTGGAAAAGAGTGAAAAGAAACTGCGGAAAGCCATCAATGATGAAAAGGCATTGCAGCACCAGCTAAAGCAGCTTACCCGAAAAGAACGGACACACCGGCTCTGTACTCGTGGCGGTATGCTGGAAAGTTTTCTGCAAGAGCCGGAACGCCTGACAGATGATGATGTCATGCTGTTGTTGACACTCATTTTTCACAGGCAGGACACGCAGGAACTATTGAAGAAACTGCTGGAACGTGAGAAGCCGGAAACCCCTTAGTTTACTAAGGGCGCAATTATACACCACCCAAAGGTTGGTGCATTGCGTTCTCCGAAGGCTCCTTGCCGGAGGGCTGTGATTTTTCGCAGTCATGGTCTGCTCCAAATCATACAGGGGACGCTACGCTTCCCCTGCGCTGGCTACCGCCAGCTACCCTTTTGTGGACTTGTCATCTGGGGACACCTTGCGTTGCAAGCTGTTCCCAGCCGACAAGTTTCATAAAATATGCTATCTTTTCGATAGGCAATAAAGTATAATAAAGTCAGCAATAAATCGGAATTTTACGGTCAGTAAGGAATGCGTAAAGTTATATGATTGTATTATAAGCGATTTGTTAAATTTTTATAACCACTTGTATTTGCCTGCGATTTATGGTATAATATTTTGAAATTTAGAAAGAGGTGGGAAGATGATTAACTTTTCTTGCAAATAAAATCAAAATATGCGGTAGTGCTATACTTTGGCATTATTGTGTCTATTGCAAGAAAGTTATATGTCTATCTTACTCAATATAGTGCTGTTGCCACTTTTGCTTAGTGGTGTTATTTTATGCTATGACGAGCTGCAAGGATAAACTTTCTTGTGGCTCTTATTTTGTTTTGGAGGTGCTTTATGAATAGTGCAGAACAGATAGTTACACATGATTCACTCCGTATAGTGTCGGTTCCTTTTGGTGAAATCTATACGTAGTAAACATTCACCAAACCGACTTTGTATCGTATGACATGCAAAGGAGGATAATATTTATGTCAATGATTAAAATTGAAAACCTTACGTTTTCATATCCGACAAGTTATGATAATGTTTTTGAAAATGTCAGTTTCCAGGTTGATACCGATTGGAAGCTTGGTTTTGTGGGCAGAAACGGACGAGGTAAAACAACCTTTCTGAATCTTCTGCTTGGGAAATATGAGTATAGTGGAAAAATCCTATCATCCGTACAGTTTGATTATTTTCCTTATCCCGTTTCAGATAAGAATCGTATTACAGAGGATATATTGCAGGAGATTTGCCCACTTGCGGAAGAATGGGAACTTATGCGAGAACTTTCTTATCTTGATGTTGATGTCGATGTGCTTTGGCGACCTTTTGAAACACTTTCCAACGGAGAGCAGACAAAGGTTTTGATTGCCGCTCTTTTTCTTAATGAAGGGCATTTCCTACTGATTGATGAACCTACCAACCATTTGGATGCCAAAGCGAGAAAAAGTGTGGCGGCATATCTGAAAAAGAAAAAGGGATTCATCTTAGTTTCTCACGATCGTCGCTTTCTTGACGATTGTGTTGACTATATTCTATCGATTAACCGAGCGAATATCGAAGTGCAAAGAGGAAACTTTTCATCATGGATGTCAAATTTTGAGCGACAGCAAGAATTTGAACTGGCTCAGAACGAACGTTTGCAAAAGGACATCAGACGATTACAGCAGTCGGCAAAACGCGCTGCAGTATGGTCTGAACGTGTAGAAGCTTCCAAAATTGGGGCAGCAGATAAAGGTTATGTCGGTCATAAAGCCGCCAAAATGATGAAGCGTTCAAAATCTATAGAAGCGAGACAACAACAGACAATCGAACAAAAATCAGCATTGCTGAAAAATATGGAAACCGCAGAAGCCCTCAAGATACAACCGCTTAATTACCATACAGATTTGCTTGCATCATTATCGAATGTAGTAGTTTATTATGATGGCATTTCAGTTTGTGAACCCGTTTCGTTTGAAATAAGACAGGGAGAACGCATTGTGCTTGATGGAAAGAACGGCAGTGGCAAAAGTAGCCTGTTAAAGTTGGTAGTCGGGCAGTCCATAGATTATACGGGTACAGTAACACTTGGCTCTGGGCTTGTAATTTCTTATGTGCCACAGGATACATCGTATTTATGTGGAACCCTTTCCGAGTTTGCAGAAGAAAACAACCTTGATGAAAGTTTGTTCAAGGCAATTCTTAGGAAAATGGACTTTGAGCGTGTACAGTTTGAAAAGGATATTAAAGACTTTTCTGGCGGGCAAAAGAAGAAAGTCCTAATTGCGAAAAGCCTTTGTGAAAAGGCACACTTGTATGTATGGGATGAACCGCTCAACTTTATTGATGTGTACTCACGTATGCAGATTGAACAACTCATAACGGAGTTTGCCCCGACCATGCTCCTGGTAGAACATGACAGTGTTTTTCGAGATACTGTGGCAAGTAAAATTGTGAATATCTAAATTGGTTCTTCCGCAATTTTACGTTTTTCGCTTTAATAAAAATGGAGAATGCTGATTTACACTGGCATTCCAGTATTGAAAAATTACAAAATACGGATAATTGCGTAAGAACCTCTAAATTAAAATAATTGTATGGGTTAATTCCAGCTTTACAGAGACTCAAATTCCAGTTTGTAGAATTAAGAAAATCGTAATTTGTGGAGGTAAAATATAGATGAATCAAGGTAGAATTATTGTAATCACAGGTGCGCCGGGGACAGGAAAAACTACAACGGCATCTGCTGTTGCAAAAGAATCAGATTTGGAAAAGTCTGTGCATATGCACACAGATGACTTTTATCATTATTTGAGTAAAGGGGCAATACCACCGCATTTGCCAGAATCAAATGAGCAAAATTTGATTGTCATTGAAGCGTTTTTAGAAGCTGCGAAGCGATATGCTCGTGGTGGATATGATGTAATTGTTGACGGTATTATCGGACCGTGGTTTTTAAAGCCGTGGCAAAGTCTTGTTCGGGAACATTATGAGGTGCATTATATTATTTTAAGGGCAAGTAAGGAAGAAACCTTGAAGCGAGCTGTTGAACGCTCAAAGTTAGACCGAAAGACAAATATCGAATTGGTAGAAACCATGTGGGAGCAATTTTGCAATCTGGGAATATATGAATCGAATGTTATAGATACGACCACTTATTCCATTCAAGAAACTGTTTCCGCAGTACAAGAAAAAATCGCAAGTAGGGCAGCGTTGTTGTCTTAGATTGTTTTGGTGCAATTCCAGTTTGTTAGCTTTACATCGGGTCAACTTGTCCCGAACTTTTACAACTAAATACCCGCCGCTCACACAGTGGCACACCGAGCAGGAAATCTGAAAAAGGTCTCCTGCTTTTTTTCTGCCCAAAATGAGGTGGTAAAACGCCACCCCATCCACCAATTAGCGAAAGGAGGGACACGAAATGCCTTGTCCACACAACGAAATCACGATTGTTCAGCGCAGCCAGCGGCAGTCTGCGGTTGCCGCCGCTGCTTACCAAAGCGGCGAAAAGCTGTTCTGTGAATACGACCAGCAAGTAAAGCACTACCCGGAAAAGCGTGGTATCGTCCACAATGAAATCCTGCTCCCGGCAAATGCTCCACAGGAATATGCAGACCGCAATACTTTATGGAATGCCGCCGAAGCGGTGGAAAAGCAATGGAACTCCCAGCTTGCAAGGCGGTGGGTGCTTACCATTCCCAGAGAGATACCGCCCGACCAGTACGCTGTCCTTGTACGGGAGTTTTGTGAACAGCAGTTTGTTTCCAAAGGCATGATTGCTGATTTTGCCATCCATGACCCCCATCCGCCGGGACACAATCCCCACGCCCATGTCCTGCTGACCATGCGGGCAATGGATGAACATGGAAAATGGCTTCCCAAGAGCCGCAAGGTTTATGACCTTGACGAGAATGGGGAACGGATAAAGCTGCCGTCCGGCAGGTGGAAAAGCCACAAGGAGGATACGGTGGACTGGAACGACCAGAAGTATTGTGAAATCTGGCGGCATGAATGGGAGGTTATCCAGAACCGCTATCTGGACGCCAATGACCGCCCGGAGCGTGTGGACTTGCGTTCCTATGCCAGACAGGGGCTTGATATAGTCCCCACTGTCCATGAGGGGACTGCTGTCCGGCAGATGGAAAAGCGAGGTATCCAGACGAATATCGGCAACCTGAACCGGGAAATCAGAGCCGCCAACCGCCTGATGAAGTCCATCCGGCAGCTTATCCAAAACCTCAAAGGCTGGATTACCGAGCTGGGAGAAAAACGGAAGGAGCTGCTTGCACAAAAGGCGGCGGAGGAAGCGACACTTCTTCCCAATCTGCTGATGAAGTATATGGAGATACGAAAGGAAGAACGGAAGGACTGGACAAGGGCTGGACAGAACCGGGGAACTTCACAGGACTTAAAGGCAGTCAGCGAAGCCCTGTCCTATCTCCGGCAAAAGGGGCTTTCCACTGTGGAGGACTTAGAAGCGTTTCTGGAATCTTCCGGGAAATCAGCCGCAGATTACCGCAATCAGATGAAGCCAAAGGAAGCCCGGAGCAAAGTGATTGACGGGATTCTTGCCAGCCGGACAGACTGCAAGGAATGTAAGGCTGTCTATGAGAAGTACCAGAAGATATTTTTTAAGAAAATAAAGGGGAAATTCAAACAGGAACACCCGGAGGTTGCCCGGTATGAGAAAGCCGCTGACTACCTTGCCAAGCACCCGGACGATAAGGATAAAACGAAAAATGAGTTGCAACAGGAGCAGGAAACGCTTCTCAGCGAAATCGCAGAGCTGAAAGTACCACTGACCGAGGTACAGGAGGATTTGAAGAAGCTGCGGGACATCCGCTACTGGGTACGGAAAGCCACACCCGGCACAGAGGAAAGCAAAGAGCCGCCCAAGAAGCAGCCCATCAAAGAAGTCTTGCAGGATAAGACTGACGAGAAAAAAGCACAAAGAACCGCCCCGGCACAGGAGAAACACAGACAACAGGATATGGAACTTTAACAGGCACTTGCCATTTTCAATTAGAGAATGTCAGGTGCTTTTCTTATTTTCAAGGAGGGATAGATTTGAATGTATTCGAAGCTGTGAAGCAGTCCGTCACAACAAGACAGGCTGCGGAGTATTATGGAATCCATGTAGGTCGGAACGGGATGGCTTGCTGCCCGTTCCATAACGATAAAACCCCAAGCATGAAGCTGGATCGGCGTTACCATTGCTTCGGCTGCGGTGCGGATGGGGATGTGATTGATTTTGCCGCCGCCCTGTATGGGCTGGGAAAGAAAGAAGCCGCCGTACAGCTGGCACAGGACTTCGGGCTTTCCTATGAGGACTGGAAACCGCCGGGAAAGGTAAAAAAGCCCAAGACCCGGCAGAAATCCCCGGAGGAACAGTTTCAGGAAGCAAAGAATCGCTGCTTCCGTATTCTTGCCGATTATCTCCATCTGCTGATGGCATGGAGAACGGACTACGCCCCGCACTCCCCGGAGGAAGCCTTTCATCCCCGGTTTGTGGAAGCCTTACAGAAGCAAGCCCAAGTGGAATATCTGCTGGATGTGCTGCTGTTCGGGGAAACAGAGGAAAAAGCGGATTTGATTACGGACTACGGAAAGGATGTGATACAGCTTGAACAGCGAATGGCAGAACTTGCAGCCGCAGACGCAGCAAGAACTAAAAAACACTATGAACGCCATGCAGCCGCCCCAGAGCGTTGAGGAAATCAAGGCGGGGCTGGAAACCACCGAGAAAGGCGGTGTCCGTCAGAGCATACGGAACTGCCTGACCGTATTCCAACGTGACCCTCTGCTTTCAGGGGCTATCGCATACAACATCCTGACTGACCGCAAGGACATCATAAAGCCCATCGGTTTTCACAGAGAAAGCACCGCCCTGAACGATACGGACATGAAGTATCTGCTTCTTTATCTGGAAGAAACCTACGGGCTTACCAATGAGAAAAAGATTGATAACGCCATCGGGATTGTGGCGAATGAAAACAAGTACCATCCCATCCGGGACTATCTCAATACCCTTGTGTGGGACGGGACAGAGCGAATCCGCTTCTGCCTGCGGCACTTTCTGGGGGCTGACGCAGACGATTACACCTATGAAGCGTTGAAGCTGTTCCTGCTGGGTGCAATCTCACGAGCCTTTCAGCCGGGGTGCAAGTTTGAAATCATGCTCTGTCTGGTAGGCGGTCAGGGGGCTGGAAAGTCCACCTTCTTCCGGCTGCTGGCAGTCCGGGACGAGTGGTTCTCCGATGATTTGCGGAAGCTGGACGATGACAATGTGTACCGCAAGCTGCAAGGTCACTGGATTATTGAAATGTCGGAAATGATGGCAACCGCCAACGCCAAGAGCATTGAGGAAATCAAGTCATTTTTAAGCCGGCAGAAAGAGGTCTACAAGATACCTTATGAAACCCACCCGGCAGACCGCCCCCGTCAGTGCGTGTTTGGCGGCACTTCCAATGCCCTTGACTTCCTGCCCCTTGACCGTTCCGGCAACCGCCGCTTTATCCCGGTCATGGTGTACCCGGAGCAGGCGGAAGTTCACATTTTGGAGGATGAAGCCGCTTCCAGAGCCTATATCGGGCAGATGTGGGCGGAAGCGATGGAGATTTATAAAAGCGGCAGGTTCAAGCTGGCTTTCAGCCCCGCCATGCAGCGGTATCTCAAAGAACACCAGCGGGATTTTATGCCGGAGGACACCAAAGCCGGGATGATACAGGCGTATCTTGATAAATACACCGGGAGCATGGTCTGCTCCAAGCAGCTCTATAAGGAAGCCTTGAACCATGCTTTTGACGAGCCGAAGCAATGGGAAATCCGGGAAATCAACGAGATTATGAACCAGTGCATTTCCAGCTGGCGGTACTTCCCAAACCCAAGAATGTTTTCCGAATATGGCAGACAAAAGGGCTGGGAGCGTGAAAACCCGGCAACGGACTCCGGCAACCCGTCTGAAAAAACGATGGACGGTTTTGTGGAGGTCACAGAACAGATGGAGCTTCCATTCTGAAAAGGACAGCCCGTTGCACCCCCTGTTGTTATCCCGTTGCCGAGCCGGTTGCCGGGAAAAACCCCTTATTTCCGGGCTTTTCTCCCTTATAACAACCAAAACAACAAAAAAATAAAAGAAAAGTATAAATAGTAACCATCGCCAGATTGAGATTGTTTGCAAGGTCTTTTGAAGTCCGTTGCCGGACTTCGTTGCCGACACCCTCTGTCTGGCTATTTTCATGTATGGAGGATAACTGCCTATGGCAAAAAACAAAACAGAGATTCATGTGACCACTGTATTTGACGGGGAGCTTGACGCCACTGATGTGTTCGTCAGCCTGATTTCCCAGAAATACGGAAAGACAAATGCAAAAGAATATCTTGCTAAAAAGAAAGATATAGGCTATAATGAAGATGAGGTTCAAAAGAGCCAGATACCGTCTGGATTGTGTGGGTAAATGGCTATGATGAACGAAATGGAATACAGAACAATCGGTTCGGCACTTGCCGGGGGTTATCGTGCGGCGGTCTATTGCAGGCTGTCAAAGGACGATGACCTGCAAGGCGAAAGTGCCAGTATCGCAAACCAGCGTGATATGCTGGAAAAATACTGCGAAAAGCAGGGATGGGAGGTTGTGGCAGTCTATCAGGACGATGGCTTCACAGGTCTTAACATGGAGCGTCCTGACCTACAGAGAATGTTGAGAGCCATTGAGCGCAGGCAGATCAACCTTGTCATCACGAAAGACCTCAGCCGACTGGGGCGTAATTATCTGCAAACCGGGCATTTGATTGAGGACTTTTTCCCAAGAAACGGTGTCCGCTATATCGCCATGAATGACGGCATCGACACCCTGCGGGATAACAACGACATTGCCCCGTTCAAGAATATCCTGAACGAGATGTACAGCAAGGATATTTCCAAGAAAGTCCATTCCTCTTATCTTCTGAAAGCGCAGAAAGGACAGTTTACCGGGTGTCTTGCCCCGTTTGGGTATCGGAAAGACCCGGAGGACAAAAACCATCTGCTCATTGACGAGGAAACCGCCCCGATTGTGCGGCTGATTTTCGGATATGCCCTGAACGGTCATGGTCCGAACTATATCCGCAGACGGCTGGAGAAAGAAAAAATCCCCTGCCCTACATGGTGGAACCGGGAACGGGGGCTTCGCAATACCCGCACCAAATGGGAAAAGAAAGACCCAGAAAACGGGCGGTATATGTGGGACTTCTCCGTTATCAAAGACCTTTTGATGAATCCCGTCTACACCGGGGCGATTGCTTCCCAGAAAAAGGACTACCGCTTCAAAATCGGCACGATTGGGGAAAAGAAGCCGGAGGACTGGATTGTGGTGGAGGGACAGCATGAACCGCTGATTGACAGCATGAGCTTTGACATTGTGCAGAACAAGCTGAAATCCCGCCAGCGTCCGGGGCAGACCAATGAAATCAGCCTGTTTGCCGGACTGTTAAAATGCGGCGAGTGTGGGAAGTCGCTGACGGTACGCTACACAAACGCTAAACATCCCCAGCGGATTTACTCCTGCAAGACCTACAATGCCTTTGGAAAGAACCACTGCACCCAGCACCGGATTGATTATGACACCCTTTACAGCCATGTGCTGCGGAAAATCCGGGAATGTGCCAGAGCTGCCCTGATGGACGGGGAAGCGGTTGCCGACCGCCTGACCAATACCTGTGAAGCCGAGCAGCGGGAACAGCGGGAAGCAATGGAACGCTCCCTTACAAGGGACGAGGAACGGATTGAGGTTCTGGACAAAATGGTCATGCGGCTTTATGAGGATATGATTGCAGGGCGTATCAGTGAGCAGAATTTCAACACCATGCTGGAAAAGACACAGACCGAGCAGACGGAGCTTAAAACAAAAGTGTCCGAGGGCAGAAAGCGGCTGTCCGATGAAGTCCAGCTTGCCAATGATGCAAAACAATGGGTGGAAGCCATTCAGGAATACGCCAACATCACAGAGCTGGACGCAGCCACCCTCAACCGCTTAATCAAAGAAATCGTTGTGCATGAGCGCATTGACGAAGATAAAACAAGACACATTTCTATCGAAATTCATTTTAATCTCAAACCCATCCCGGAGGTGGAACAGGTCACTGCCTGACCTGTCCCGCCGGGACGGTTCTCTTAACAACACCATATAGATTTTTTGTACGCCGCCGCCCGCCATCGAGCAGAGTTTTTACACCTAATTGGGGATGAAGCAGCTCATGGCAGGCGGCGGTGTCGCCCTCATCGGAACTACTCTTGTACCCTTGCTTTCCGGTCTCTTTGGTTAATCCGTAAAAAAGGAGGTAATCGCCTTTGGACAGCATACTCCAACAGATAACAGACTGGCTGAAAGAAATGCTCGTTTCAGGCATCATGGGAAATCTGTCGGGGATGTTTGAGTCCGTCAACAACCAGGTTGGCGAGATAGCAACCTCCGTTGGCATGACCCCGGCGAATTTCTCGCCGGGTGTCTTTGCCATGGTACGCAACATCTCCGAGTCAGTGATTATCCCGATAGCAGGCTTGATACTGACATTTATCGCCTGTTACGAGCTGATTCAAATGATTATTGACCACAACAATCTGGCGAATTTTGAGACATGGATTTTTTTCAAGTGGGTGTTCAAGACCTTCGTTGCGGTCATGTTAATCACAAACACATTCAATATCACAATGGCTGTGTTCGATGTGGCACAGCACGTTATCAATGCCAGCGCCGGTATCATTGCGGGAGACACAGCCATAGATGCGGCAGCGCTGGAAACGATGGAAGATACGCTGATGGCAATGGATCTCGGTCCGCTATTAGGGCTGTTCCTGCAATCCCTGATTGTTCAGGTCACAATGTCGGCATTGGCAATCGTGATCTTCGTTATTGTTTACGGACGAATGATTGAGATTTATCTCATGGTCAGCCTTGCTCCGATTCCTTTTGCTACCTTCGGGAACAGAGAACAGAGCAGCGTTGGACAGAACTATCTGAGGTCACTTTTTGCAATCGGGTTCCAGGGGTTCCTGATTATGATCTGTGTCGGCATCTATGCGGTGCTGGTGCAGTCGGTCGCTTTCAGCGAGGACATTATCGCTTCTATCTGGGGTGTCATGGGATACACGGTTCTTCTGTGCTTCACCCTCTTTAAGACCGGTTCTCTTGCAAAGGGCGTGTTCTCTGCCCACTAAGGAAGGAGGTTTTTCGTGGCAGCATATATCCCCGTACCCCGTGACCTGACGAGGGTAAAAACAAAGGTGTTCTTCAATCTGACAAAACGACAGCTGATCTGTTTCGGCTCTGCGGCACTCATTGGGGTGCCGATTTTCTTTTTGGTCAAAGGAACAGGAAATGTAAGCCTTGCGGCACTGACCATGATGATTGTCATGCTTCCCCTGTTCTTTCTGGCTATGTACGAAAAGGACGGTCAGCCGCTGGAAGTCATTGCAGGACATTTCATTCAGGCAAAATTTATTCGTCCCAAGGTTCGACCTTATCAGACGAACAACTATTACGACGCTCTGGTGCGTCAATATCAACTTGAAAAGGAGGTTGAGCGAATTGTTTTTCAAGAAGAAACCGCAGGCAAGGGAAATAAAAATGCCTGCAAATCTGAATCGAAAGCAGCAGAGAGAAATTAAGGCTGTTGTAGAACGGGCAAAGAAAGACAATGGGATTCCCCAGACCGCCCAGCAGTCCATTCCCTTTCAGAGGATGTTCCCGGACGGTATCTGCCGGGTCACAGACAGCTACTACACCAAGACCATTCAGTTTCAGGACATCAACTATCAGCTGGCACAGCAGGAGGATAAAACCGCCATTTTCGATGAGTGGTGCAGTTTCCTGAATTTCTTCGACAGCTCTGTTCAGTTTGAGCTGTCCTTTATGAACATGAGTACCGATGCGGAGAGCTTTGAAAAGAGCATCCGTATCCCGTTCCGAAAGGACAGCTTCAATGCTTCCCGTGCCGAGTACAGTCAGATCCTGAAAAAGCAGCTTTCTCAGGGCAATAACGGTCTGACCAAGACCAAATACCTGACCTTCGGCATCGAAGCAGAGTCCATGCGTCAGGCAAAACCGAGACTGAACCATATCGAAAATGACCTGCTCAACAACTTCCGCCGTTTGGGTGTGATGGCATCCACGATGAATGGCAAGGAACGGCTTCGTCTGATGCACTCCATGTTCCACATGGGTGACAATGATAAGTTCTTCTTTGACTGGAAGTATCTTGTGGAGTCCGGGCTGTCCGTAAAGGACTTTATTGCGCCGACAGCGTTTGCCTTTAAGAACAGCCGTACCTTCCAGATGGGCAGCATCTACGGTTCAATGTCCTATCTGCAAATTATCGCTTCTGACCTTTCCGACCGGATGCTGGCTGATTTTCTGGATATGGAGTCCAGCCAGATCGTGACCATGCACATCCAGTCGGTAGACCAGACGGCGGCCATCAAGACCATCAAGCGAACCATCACGGAGCTTGACCGTTCCAAGATCGAGGAGCAGAAAAAAGCAGTCCGTTCCGGTTATGACATGGACATTATTCCTTCTGACCTTGCCACCTACGGCAAAGATGCAAAAGCACTTCTGAAAGAATTGCAGAGCCAGAACGAGCGAATGTTCATGGTGACATTTCTTGTGATGAACACCGGCCGCACCGAACAGGAGCTGGAAAACAATGTGTTCCAGGCACAGAGTATCGCCCAGAAGCACAACTGCAACCTGCGCCGACTGGATTTTCAGCAGGAACAGGGATTGATGAGCAGTCTGCCGCTGGCACAGAATCTGATCGAGATTCGTCGTGGCCTGACGACCAGTTCCACGGCTATTTTTGTGCCGTTCACCACACAGGAACTGTTCCAGAATGGTGCCGAAAGTCTGTATTACGGTCTGAATGCCTTGTCCAACAACCTGATTATGGTGGACAGAAAGAAGCTGAAGAATCCCAATGGGCTTATCCTTGGTACGCCTGGTTCCGGTAAGTCCTTTTCCGCAAAGCGTGAGATCACCAATGCGTTCCTCGTGACGGATGATGACATTATCATCTGCGACCCGGAAGCAGAATATGCGGCGCTGGTTCACAAGTTTGAAGGTCAGGTAATCAAGATCAGTTCTTCCAGTACCAACTATATCAATCCCATGGACATCAATATCAACTACTCTGAGGATGATAACCCTGTTGCCCTGAAAGCAGACTTCATTCTTTCCCTCTGCGAGTTGATCATGGGAAGTAAGGACGGCTTGCAGCCCATTGAAAAGACAGTTATTGACCGTTGTGTGCATCAGATTTACCAGAGATATTTTGACAATCCGGTTCCTGAAAATATGCCTGTCCTTGAGGACTTGTATAACGCACTTCTCAAACAGGACGAGAAAGAAGCCCATCATGTGGCGACTGCACTGGAAATCTATGTGAAGGGTTCTTTGAAGCTGTTCAACAATCGAACCAATGTGGACATCAATAACCGTCTGGTCTGCTATGACATCAAGGAGCTGGGCAATCAGCTGAAGAAAATCGGTATGCTGATTGTTCAGGATCAGGTTTGGGGGCGTGTGACAGCCAACCGAAGTGCCGGTAAATCCACCAGATACTACATTGACGAGTTCCATCTGCTTCTGAAGGAGGAGCAGACAGCAACCTATTCCGTAGAAATCTGGAAGCGATTCCGTAAATGGGGCGGCCTGCCCACCGGCATCACGCAGAATGTCAAAGACCTGCTTCGTTCCCCTGAGATTGCCAATATCCTCGAAAACTCTGACTTCATTTATATGCTGAATCAGGCAAGCGAGGACAGAGGGATTCTGGCGAAGCGTCTGAATATCTCTCCCCACCAGCTGTCCTATGTGACCAATTCCGGTGAGGGCGAAGGACTCCTGTTCTATGGCAATGTAATCCTGCCGTTTATTGACCGGTTCCCGACCGATACGGAACTCTACCGCATTATGACCACGAAGCTGAATGAGGTGGTGGCAACAAAGGAGGCGTAAGGCATGGCGAAGAAACCGACACGACTCCGTTTCACCGAAGATGACCTTGCGGATTCTAAAGTGAAGAAGGCTGCTGACCGTGCGGATAAGGCGGCTGATAAAGCAGAAAAAGCGGTAGATAAGCTGGCTTCCAAAAAGAAGGCAACCAAACTACGTCAGGAAACGGATGCTGCCGGTTCCCGGAAGGCAAAGCTCCGTTTCGGCAAGGCGGACAACAGCGTGGCTACGGATCGCCCATCTTCGGCAAAACAGCTTGCTACCCGTGGTACGGCTGTGACCCTCACATCCAAGGTGCATCGGGCGGTATCGGAGTATGAAGATGATAATGTCGGTGTTCAGTCCGCACAGGAAACGACAAAGGCAGTGGAATCCACTGCCTACACCGTCGATCACGCCATCTACAGCCACAAACTGAAAGCCCATGATAAGGCCGATAAGTTGGTGCAAAAGTCAGACAAAGCCAATGTGGATGCCCTTTATGAAAAGTTCAAGAAGGATAATCCCAATGCAGGTTCCAACCCGTTTTCCCGCTGGCAGCAGAAACAGGCAATCAAGAAAGAATATGCAGCTGCCAAAGCCGGTAACAGTACGGCAAAGACAACAGCTGCCAAGGGTGCGGAAAAAGCAGCCCAGGGAGCCAAGACAATCACAGAAAGAGCCACGGAGTTTTGCACCACGCACTCCAAAGTCATTCTGCTTGTTCTGGCGGCGGGACTGCTTTTTATGCTTATTTGCAGTATGTTCTCGTCCTGCACTGCCATGTTTCAGGGAGGGACGCAGGTGATTCTGGGGACTTCCTTTACTGCCGAGGACGAGGACATCATCGGGGCAGACAATGATTATAAGGCGATGGAAGCTGCCCTGAGAAATCAGATCAACAACATCGAGCGCACTCACAGCGGTTACGATGAATACCGTTATGACCTTGATGAGATCAACCACAATCCCTATGAGCTGGCGGCATATCTGACTGTGAAGTTTGAGGATTACGCCCGTGAAGAAGTGCAAAGCACTCTGCGGTGGCTGTTCGATCAGCAGTATGAGTTAATTTTGACAGAAGAAGTGGAAATCCGAACCCGTACAGAGACCCGTACCGGCACCTCGACATCCACAGACCCGGAAACCGGCGAGACCACGACGGAGGAATACGAGTACGAAGTTGAGGTTGAGTATGAGTATTATATCCTGAATGTGAAGCTGGTAAACAAGGGATTGAACCGTGTGATCGGAAGCTCCGGTCTGACAGAGGATGAATTGGAGCGATACCGTGTACTCCTCCAGACAAGCGGGAACCGCCCGGACATCTTCGGGGACGACATTTATGCAGTCACCGGCGAATACACCGACTATGATATTCCGGGCGAAGCTCTGACGGATACCCGCTTTGCCAACATGATCCGGGAAGCTGAGAAGTATCTGGGATACCCGTATGTCTGGGGTGGAAGCAGTCCCTCCACTTCCTTTGACTGCTCCGGTTTTGTTTCGTGGGTCATCAATAACTGCGGCAATGGCTGGAGCGTTGGCAGATTGACCGCAAACGGTTTGATGGGTGTATGTGATATTATCCCTCGAAGCTCTGCAAGGCCGGGAGACCTCATCTTCTTCCAAGACACCTATGATACCTCCGGTGCATCGCATGTTGGTATTTATGTCGGCAATGGGATGATGATTCACTGTGGAAACCCGATCTCTTATGCTTCGATTGAAACAAGTTACTGGCAACAGCATTTTTACTGCTTCGGCAGAATCCAAAATTAAGGAGGACATTCTATTGGGTGCCAAATTAGACAGAATCGGTGCAGACCTTGAGAAAGCCCGCAGGAAACGGGCTGAATGGGATGCCAGAGTAAAAGACCTGGAACGCAGATACCGTGAGGAGGAAAACTCCGAAATCCATGAAATGGTTCATGCTGCGAACCTGACCCCTGACCAGCTTTCTGAGCTTCTCCGTATGTTTGCTGCGGATATGGCTCCGAAGCCTGAGACAATCAACGCTATGAATGAGGAGGAGATGCAGAATGAAGATTAAAAGACTGTGTGCCGCTTTTCTGGCGGCTGTGCTTTGCATGAGCGTGTTTTCGACAACCGCTCTCGCCTATACGGATGAGACAGCGGCTTCCAGTGCCGAAACCGTGGAAACTGCCCCTGCGGAAACCACGGAGCAGGAAACGGAAGAAGTACCGTACAGCGTATCTGTGGATGAAGATGGTACGGTGGTGTTCTCCTTCAATGGCGAGGACTGGAAGTATGATGCCGAGAAAACCGAGGACGATGGCATGGGAACCGGCAAGGTGGTCACGAACGGTTCCCAGCTGAATGTGCGTACCGGTGCAGGCATGAATTATGAGATCATCGACCAGCTTCGCCCCGGCGAGGAAGTAAAGGTGATCGGAGTTGATGGCGACTGGTATCAGATCACAGTTCCTGAAAAGAATGGCTATGTCCACAGCGACTATCTGGAGCTGATTGAGGAAGCCGAGCAGAACAGCGAAATGGATATGGCGCTGCTTATGATGTTCATGAATATGTTCATGCAGAATATGGACACCGGCGCAGATGCCAGTGAATCTGCCCTCACTCCCGATGGCAATCTGACACTGGTTGATGATGTCGGCTCTTCTGACAAAACCGGTAAACAGTTCATTACTGCGGTCACAAAGAACGGCAATTACTTTTATATCATCATCGACCGTGACGATGAAGGAAACGAGACCGTTCACTTCTTGAATCAGGTGGACGAGGCCGACCTTCTGATGCTGATGAGCGAGGAAGAAGCTGCCAAGTATACCGAACCTGTGGTTGAGACCACTCCAGAACCGACCGAGACGGAAACGGAGCCTGAGGTCACAGAGCCTGCGCCTGAGGAGAAGCCTAAGACCAATATGATTCCGGCTATCCTTGCTCTGCTTGCCCTTGCTGGCGGCGGTGGTTTCTTCGCCTTTAAGAAGTTGCAGGAAAAGAAGAAGGAAAACAAAGCTGCAAAGCCTGATCCTGATGCTGATTATGTAGGCGATGACGAGGATTACGGCTACAGCGAGGAATTTGAGGACGATGATGATGTTGATTTCTCTGCTGATGAGGAGGACAACGAGCCGATCTAATCCGTAACAGGCACGATGCCTGGGGCAGCCTTCAGGTTGCCTTTACATAGAACAATGAAAGCAATCGCAACACAAAAGGATTGTATATGTGGGACATTCCTTGTATTATTATAGTCAGAAACATAAACTTTGAAGATAGAGGGTCGATAGTATGGATAATATGTTTATATGTATAGATACAACAGTCAACAAATCTGCAATTCATCAATTTAAGAATTTCCTTCAAAAGTATCCTGAAGTTACAAAATGGTTTATGTGTAGCGACTATTGTATAGCGGACACAAAAAAACCAAACGATGTCGTTTCGTTTGTCTTATATCCATACATCTTAGATTTTAATGAGTGGAATGAAGTAGTCAGTTCTATGCAAAAAACAGATTTAAAACATTGCAGGCAGGTATCACCTTCTTTTTGTGATTTTACTAAGGAGGGATATTTTTTTAGTTTTAACTTTATTCTCAGAGAAAATAATATACTGCGTAAATTAGATGAAAAAGCCAGTTTAGATTATTTGTTGAAGGTATATATTGAGATGACAGAAAACTGGTAAGTTACAACTCCTAACAATGCAGAAGCCTACGAAAAAATAAATAAAAAATTGAAAAAACTTCAAAATGCAACGAAGCAAAAATCATTTAATTACAAGATGTTTGGGCGAGTAATAAAGATATGCTTTTTAGCAGGATATTTGAGATACTTGTTAGGTCAGTTTACAAGGAACTACACGCAGACCGTGAAACGGGCTGCTGACAACAAACGGCGCTATGCTCCCGGCTGGGTGCATAGCACCTGTTTGTTGCGGGGGTTTCCAAAGGGGGCAGCGCCCCATTTGGCACACGACTTTGCGGAGCAAAGTGTAGTGTGTTATACGCTCTGTCGGCGTTGCCCTGAAAATACCGTTGCCGCCGGGGAGGGCAAGGGCATTTGACGCGGCAGGAAAGCAGGGCTTTGTTTGGGGCTGGTAAGCCGGAAACAAAGGGCTGATTTCAGCAGCAGACAGGGCGTATTATGAAAGCCCCCGTCCCTCGTCCTCCGCCCCCGGCCTATGGGACAAAAAGTCCCAAAGCTCTGGACACCGTGACCAGATGTGTGGCCACACTCCGGGAAAAGTAGCAGGACGGCAGGAAACCGTCAAGGCTGAAATGAATGGGCTGACGCCCGGCCTTGACCGTTCCCCGCCGCCCCGCTGGATGGGTGGACAAGGTGGCCAATCCCTAAAAGTGTTTGGCCGCACTCGTTCATTTTGGGGCCTTTCTTCTCCCAAAATTGAAATGGGCGGGAAAGCCCTAAAATGGCTTTCCCGCCTTGATTACCCATTAGCAAAGACGGGCGAGACTGTCAACGGCGGCGCTGAAAGCGCCGTTCATCTTGACCGTTGACTGGCTCGCCTGGCTTTGCTACTGCCCGTAAGAGATGGAAAAACAAGATGGAAAACAAGGTTAAAAATGGTTGACAAGTCTATCGGATGTGTGTTATACTGTGCGACAGTTTGAGATTGGAAGGAGGCTTACGTGTGTTAATTTGTGTACGCTAATAAGCAATAAAAAGTAGAAGTACCTTTCCACATGATGGTGGGCTTTTTTTGCGTGCGTATGCAAAGGAACACGTAGGTTTGACACGAGCAGTCTTTGAACTGTATCGTGGTGTTTTTTCGTGCTTTGTTGTTATGCAGGCGTCTGCCCTCTCTGTGGGACAACGCCTGCTTTTTATTGCAGAAACAAAGGAACAATGCAATAAAAAAGGAGGTTCGCATTATGACCCAAAACAACAATTCATGGAGAAAAACTTATTTTACACTTCTTGCCGGACAAGCAATATCCTTTATTAGCAGCGGTATTTTGCAAATGGCCATTATCTTTTATTTGGTTGCGAAAACTAATTCTGCAATCATATTGACGGCGGCAACACTGATTGGATTTTTGCCGCAAGCCTGTTTAGGCCCGTTTGCAGGTGCTTTTGTTGACCGGCACAGCCGTAAAAGCGTAATGATTGGTGCGGATTTGATAATTGCCGCCGCTGGCGGTATTCTGGCGCTGGTGGCGTTTTACATGGAATTGCCCGTATGGTCTATTATGGTTGTCCTGTTAATCCGAAGTGCGGGAACTGCTTTTCATTCTCCAGCATTCAGCGCAGCAACACCTATGATTGTGCCAAAAGAGGAACTTACAAAATGCGCTGGTTACACGCAGACCATGCAAGCAGTAAGTGCGATTATCAGTCCAGCTGCCGCAGCGTTTTTATATGCTGTTTGGCCTCTTAATGCAATTATATTGTTAGATATTGTGGGTGCAATCCTTGCCTGTGTGACTGTTGCGATTTCGTCCATACCAACGCCTGAACTATGTCCAGAAACGAAAAGACAACAGTTTTTACAGGATATGAAAGAGGGGTATGTGGTATTAAAGCAAAACAGGGGCCTCTTTGCTCTGCTCTGGATTGGTGTAATTTATATGTTCTTTTATATGCCAATCAGTACGCTTTTTCCTCTCATCTGTATGTCATACTTCAAAGGAACACCGGCCCATGCCTCTGCCGCTGAAATTGCTTTTGCGGTTGGTATGCTGCTTGGCGGAGTCATTCTGAGCATTTGGGGCGGTTTTAAGAAACGGCGGTACACCATCGGTCTTTCCGTTCTCCTGATGGGCGTTAGCATTATGCTCTCCGGGCTTTTGCCGCCAGACGCATTTCTTGTCTTTGTTGTGTGCTGTACTGTTATGGGAATTTCCGCTCCATTTTACGGTGTGCAAAATGCGATTTTTCAAGAAACGGTCAAACCAGAATATCTGGGGAGAGTTTTTTCTCTACTGACAAGCGCCGCTTCCCTCGCCATGCCGTTTGGCCTTGTCATTTCCGGGCCTCTGGCGGAGCGGCTGGGAGTTGAGAAATGGTTTGTCATTTGCGGAATTGGCATTATCATCGTTGCGCTTGCCGTATTTTTACTACCCGGTTTGAGAGAGATTGACAATACGCAATAATCAACTGCACCTTTTTCTATTACTAAACAAAATGCCTGGATGGTGGTTCTGAAAAACCAGAACCGCCGTTCAGGCATTTTTTATCTTCGTCCTCTCTGCGGTTTTGGATTCTTCAGCAAGTCGGATTTTTCCGCAATCTTTTTCAGCCACTTCCGTTCTTCTACTGACAGCTTCCTAAAATTCAGCTTGAGCCGTTTGCAGATAAACGCCAAGTACGCTTGTTCCGTGTCGCTGTCCTGGCTGACGATTTCACCAGCAGTTTCCAGCATTTCTTTTAGCGGGTTATCCTCTGGGACGCTGAAAAAATCGTCCTTGTGTGTTTCCCGCAGAGCAAGGGCAATCCCGTTTATGTCCCGTTGTATCACATAGCGGCAAAACTCGTCCTCATCAATATGGGCGGTGATAAGCTGTCTTAACTGCGTATCACTCATGCCAGGATTATGCTTTTTTATAACAGTTGCGCTCATCGTGTCCACTATGGCGTTTGCACCCTGCGCCTGTTTCAGTGCCGTTCCGTTCACATAGATTTCAAGGTCAGCCATCAGCCGGGGGAAATCCGGGTGCGCCGCCAGCTCACACAGCAGGGTATTGTCTATCCTCCCGCTTTTCAGCAGGTCAATTGTTTCTGAACTTGGGATAAGGCTCAATGCGCTCTCGAAAGAAAACGGACAGATCAATCTGACAGCCACAATACCCCAAAGTAGAACATTGACCCACTTGGGAGCTTTCTTCAGAACGAATCTGAGAATCAACACAGCCAGGACAAGCCAGCTTGCCGATATGCTCATATTGATAATTTTCAAAAAGAGTTCGTTCATTGCGAACCTCCTTTCCTGATGCGGTCGATCATACGCTGCACCTCATCAAGGTCATCTTCAGACATATCCTGATGCTTTGTAAAAGCAGCGATAAAGGCAGGCAGAGATCCTTCAAATTTCTTCTCAACCAGTTCGTCGATTTCACACGCTTGGGCTTCATCCTTGGAGACGAGAGAAGTGACTGTGCCGTTGTCATTCTTCAGCACACCACGCTCACCAAGACGCTTGATAACGGTATAGGTCGTAGTTCTTTTCCATCCGAGCTGATCCTGGCACAGCTTTACAAGCTCAACAGCAGTGACCGGTTCACGCTCCCACATAATCAAACAAAAACGATATTCACTTTCGTGGATCTTCGGAATTTCCATATTCATAACCTCCTTGTCTACACGGTTAGACTTTGATTATAGTCTACACCATTAGACAGCAAAAGTCAATGCGTCAGGTAAGAGTTCATAAAGAATTAAGAAACTCAGGAAAGCAGAACTGGCGTACCGTATTGACAAAGTTACTCTACGGTTGTAGAATAAAATTAACACTACAAATGTAGAGGAGTGATGAGATGAAGGATATGATTCGCCGTTTGCCCGATGCCGAACAAGAAGTAATGCAGGCGATCTGGGCTTGTACGGCTCCCGTTGCAAGAACGGATATTGAGGAAATCTTGTTTAAGACGCATCCTATGGCTATGACAACTTTGCTGACTTTGCTTACCAGATTAAGTGAAAAGGGCTTTATTTCGATTGAAAAGAATGGACGCAGGAGTTACTATACCCCGTGCATTTCCCAGGAAGATTATCTTGCATCTCAAAGCAAGAATTTCTTTGAAAAGCTCTGTGGTGGAAGTCTATCGGTCTTTGCAAACGCTCTTTGTGATAGCGGTCTGACCAAAGACGAGATTGCGGAACTGCGTACCCTTCTGGAAAGGGGCGAACTATGAGTACAGACCTCTTAATTAAAGGATTATTTGCAGGCGCTTTTAGCCTTGCGTTTGCTTGGGTAGTGTTCACCAGATACGACGGAGAAATCGGCTCTGAATCATCAACTGAAGGAGGACAGAAGTATCTTCCCCTTATTCATGGTGCTTTACTTCCAGCGTTCATTTTGGCATTGGTTCTCCTTGGCTTGAAATTTTACGGCACAGCACCAACAATGAAAATGGCATTGACCATGTGCTTCGATATTTTCTTGCACATAAGCCTTTACTATGTTGTTCTTATCATGGTATTGCCGTTTTTAAGGAAGCATATCAGCGCTCGTGCCTGTGCGATGCTATGGTTATTGCCAAACTATCTGTATATAACGCAGCAAAGCTATATGGAGATCCCAAAGCCACTGTTCACACTTCATGTATCAAGCAGCCTGATTAAAGTTCTTGCCTTAATTTGGCTGACTGGTTTCATAGCGGTCTTCGGATGGAATATCATAAGACATTTGGCATTTCGTAGGAAGATACTGAAGAATGCTGTGCCGGTGACAGATTCAGAGGTATTGGCGCTTTTCCAAAACGAGCTTGAGGAAACAGCAGTACACAAACCAAAGTTCCAACTTGTAATGTCGGATAATGTATCAACGCCATTGACAATCGGATTGTATAGACGTAGCACAAGAATTATTTTGCCAAAGAAAAGCTATTCTTTGGATGAGCTGCGCTTGATCTTCAGACATGAGCTGATTCACATTTGCAGAGAGGACAGCTGGGCAAAATTCTTTATGATGTTTTGCACCGCAATGTGTTGGTTCAATCCTCTTATGTGGGTAGCCATGAAAAAGAGCGCAGAAGATATGGAGTTAAGTTGTGACGAAACAGTTCTTCTGGAAGCGGATGAAAGCACCAGAAATCAGTATGCAAATCTGATTCTTAGTGCTGCCGGGAACGATACTGGTTTTTCTACTTGCCTTTCAGCATCGGCTTCCTCCATGCGATACAGACTGAAAGCCATAGTCAAACCTAAAAAGCGTCGCACGGGTGCGTTAATTGTTGGATTGACCTTCTTCATTCTCTGCATGACCTGCGGATATGTTTCTTTGGCTTATGGAGAGGATACAGGAGTAACGACCATTTTCCGCAACCACAATCTGACCGAGTTTGTAGCTGATGATATTACAGTGACTGGAGGACAATATACGAATGGTATCGACAATGTGGACGCTGAAGCGTTGACTGAATATATTGCGGGACTTCGCACCCAAGAGATGACCGGTAATTACTCTTACTCAGAAGATGATAAGGATCTTTCTATTTGGTATAACAGCCCACACGGAATCGTACTGGTTGATCTTCATACCGAATATATCCAAGTCATATATCTAAGTGATGAGAATGATGCATGGTACACTTACCATTTACCTGAACCGACAGATACTTCGCCGTATTCTAAAAGATAGCGGCACCCCATACTTAGCAGAGTCAATACCAAATTTAGAGGAATAATATGATATATTTTTGCGTTTGGAAAAAGCGCTATTTCAGTGACACCGAGCATACCGCTATAACCGATGGCCGACACTAAGATCGAGAGAGTAAGGGTGATTGACCACTCCTTAGTCAAGTTGTATATCGGAAATGCTGCGCCGCCAAGAAGTACAAAAAATATAAGTGTCATTGCCGTAAACAGCTTTTTGTGTCTTTTCACAAAGTGAGTAATCTTACTCATATCAATCACCTCCATGTCTTTCAGAAACAATCAGAAGTTGTATCGTGGGTATCTTTGATATTCCTCAGGTATCTCGTAATCATAGCAGCCAAGACCTCTGACGAGCTTAGATTTATAATCAGGAAATGCCCACTTGTTCAGATAATCAATGAAGTCAGGTGCGCCAAAAAATGCACCAAGTTGATTGTCACCAAAGTGCTTCAAAAATTTACCATTCTCAGGACCATGCCATACCCAATTAGCGGCAAAGTCCCAACAGTATTTATCAAGATCGGCAGCAACTTCCGCAGGAACCAAGTAGATCGTTGCTTCACTGTCATGGCTGAGAATGACTTCTTTCATGCCGGTATATTCGGTTTCATCAACGAAAACCATGTCTCCTTTGTGGTAGATCTCAATAGTACATTCACCCATCGTTCCACCTTTTGAAAGGAAACCAGTGTAGCAAACACGGTTGTAGCCGTAGTTTTCATCCATGATTGAAAAACCTGCGTTTTCAAAATTGTTTATGAAGTCTTTCAGGAACATCTTTTCTCCGGAGAATGTTCCTACATTCCCATAGAATCCATTGTAAATGTAAGCATAGCAGAAGTCGAAGTCTACGTCGTGAAATTCTACATAACCATCAACCTGAGATGACAAATTTGCGGTTTTTATCATGCCAGACTGCGTTCTCATGGTAATGGTATTTCCATCAATTTCAAATGCGATTACATTCATGTCGTGTAAGCTGTAGGGTGGATTTATTTTATCAAATATGGTTCTAATCATGGCTACCTCCAGTCTATTCCTTTTCCTCTAACACCCAGGGAAGCGTTACCCAAAACTCCAGATCGAAATGAGGTGTCGGGAACCCCGGCGCTCCATACGGATATGGTTCATGGCAGCACCGTATTTCGCCCCAATCCGTAACCGTACTTTTTGCGGTATCTTCATTCAGAATTCGACCGGCAATACGATAGCTGAACTGGTATAAGTGTCCATCGTTTTGGGGTATGATCTCACATACATAGGTGGCTTTCTCCGTTGAGATATTCAGTTCGCTCAGTATTGCATGAACTGCTTCGGGAAGATTATTGCGGTTGCATAACTCTATGAAATTTCGGCAGTCACCACAATCGCAGCTCCAGGGTTCGCTTGTCAAATACCATTCTGCTGTTGCAGATTCATCTATTTCTACTTCAAAATTCCAAAGGCCTCTTTTTAGCATTTCATGCACCACCATTCATGTGAGTTTGATTATTCGTATTTCTTATTCAACTTCTTTCAGTAGTTCTTCGACAGAAACACCGAATAGTTTTGCCAAAGCGAATAGGTTAGAAGTGCTGGGATCTGAAATACCTTGCTCCCATTTGGATACAGACTGTCTGCTGACGCCAACAGCTTCAGCAACAAATTCCTGTGTCATCTTATTCTTAGTGCGATGATTTTTCAAAACTTCTCCCAGGGACTTTTTAATGATTGCCGATTCCTTGCGGGAGTCAGAGGATGAGATGTATTTTTTTAATGCTCTGCAAAGCAATATAAAAAGATAAACAACTCCTCCAATGGTTAAGAAAAAGAGTGGTAGCGCAATCAAGGCCATAAACAATGTAGTTTTCATAATGCTTCTCCTTTCGTGGTTTGTTGTGCTTATATCGTAGCAAAAACCACTCGTTGCTACCACCAACTATCACGCACTTATAGGGTGCATTTCAGGTGCGACACTGCACTTGCAATTATTTGTACTTTTTCTTCAATGCTGCAATATCTTCTTTGTCGATCCATTCCTCAGAATAGCCACAATCACAGCAGACATATCTATTCACCAGAACAGCGGAGAAGTTGCTCCAGCCTACCTGAATATTGTTTCCTACACCGTATGCTCCGGCTTTTCCCGGAACCATGAGAATATCTGTGCTGTTGCACTTTGGGCAGATTCGTTTTGTTTTCATATCAATACCTCCTGCGACATAATCAGTTTCCACTCAGCTTTTCAGCAACAATAGACATTTGTGCTTCGGTAGGCTCCCAATCAAAGCTGATCTCGATGATTCTATCATCGTAACACAAAAGATAGCTATTCAAAGAGCCGCTGTCCTGGTATGCCAGACGATATACTTCGTTAGCTTTCCATGGCGTTGGGTCTTGTTCCAAGTACACACGCTTAAAACCTTCAGGAATATCAGTATTGTCGGTTTCATCCTTTTTGTCTATCGTCTGTTTTTTGCACATTTCATACAGCGACGGAACATTTATAATGGTCATGGTGTATTCAAGCTGAGGAATATCCCTGTAGTTTTCAGCATCGTAGCGAGGGTGCTGACGCATAACAAGCTGACCGAGTAGTAGCGACACATTACCACGGCGTTCTTTGATATAACCATCAAAATCAATATCCACGAGATCTTCAACCACAAGAGGAAGTTCATCTTGATGAATGACCCAAGTCATCCCCCTATGCTCATAGGTTTCTTCGTTTTTGTCTGCAAAGAATCCGTGGTTAGAAGCATAGAGCGTTCCAAAGGTAATTGCACCCATCATGGCAAACGCAACAACGAAACTGGTGAGCATGGTCACTGTTCGGTTAACACCTCTGGATGCCTTCCTGCGTTTCAGGAACTCCTTTGTGGCATTGACGATCACAAAGAGGGATGGCATATAAATACACATCAGAATTGCAATCCATCTCTGCAAGGTATCGCCGCAAATGATGTAATTCACGCCCCAGAAGATTGCTCCACCAATTATAAGAATCAACACAACCTTTTGGAATTTTGATGTGCTTGGCACCTTCAGAAATTCACCATGTTCAGCTGCAACCTTTGCTTTGGAGTGCCATCGGAAATAGCAAACCAATTCTACGATACAAAGAATAGCTAAGAGTAACCACGCAAAACCGGTGAACAACTTTGTCGGAGTTGAAAGTAAGTCAATCGGATCGCCAAGCAAATTACTGATCCACATAGCTCCGTTCAATAGAGCAATAGCAAGCAGAGCAATATATTGAGGAATAAATCCTTTCTTTGCGGAAGCATGGATTGCCTGCAACTCTAATTCAGGGTCTGTTTCAATCGGAATAGGATTTTCACGCTCATTGTAAAAAATCTGTAACTGTGCAGAGGTGCAGGCAAGCTGCCATCCGGTATGAGCGCAGAAGTCATGGAACATTTTCTGTTCTTCGGAAGGTTCCGGGTCGAATTCAGATGCCTTTGGAAAATAGGAAACTGCAAAATGAATATTCTTTGGCTCAATGCGACGATAGACCCAGCCCGTATTTATGATTTTTTCAATCATCCATCCTTTTGCTGCCATCCTTTCAAGATGTCCACTAATCCCGGTATGGTCAAAAAAGGATAATGGCTCAATTCTGCGTTTCGTGTTTTTCATTAGACTTCCTCCTTCCCAAAAATCAAATGATAATCAGCCAGCTGCGCTGTCAGTCTGGCACATTCTTTTTCTAACATTTCTCTGCCCTTATCCGTGAGGATATAGCTGCGACGGCGGCCTTCAACTTTTGTTTCCCGAATCATCTCGGCTTCCAGAAATTGTTCAAGCAGAGTATATAGTGTACCGGAGCCAACATTGACTCGTTGGTTTGTCATGGCAGGAACTCTATCCAGAATATCCATGCCGTAACATTCTTCTTTCAGACAAAGCAAGGTGTAGAACATCTGCTCTGTCAGCGTTTGAAATTTTGCTCTTGCCACACGGTTCACCTCCAATTCTCGAATATCGAGTATTATCTACCTTTATTATATCTCGATAATCGAGAATGTCAATATGTGTGGGTGTAGTTCATAAAATATTAAGAAAGCCACGGCAAATACTCGCTCCAGAGCATAGCCGTGGCTGTTACTTATTCGTCCTCTATAGGTGCTGCACTTTCAGCCATTTTAATAATTTCGGAGTCAGGCATTTTGCTCGGAGTGTATTCCAGAACATAACTGACTTCGGGATCAACCGTCCAACACAGAAAAGCAGTGTCATCCTTTTTATAGAGTGCGCCGTGCCAGTCCTGAATCATCATTTCTTCGCAACTGTCCATCATATCAACCGGGAAAAGTACATTCAGGGCATCGGTGTTCAGTCCGGTAACAGAGGATGGATCACCGGCTTCACCGTATGTAGTTTTCAAAATTCTATAATAGATGTTATTGTCCTTGTCGGTTTCGTGACCGTAGGTAAGAGTAGCGACAAGCTCTGTTTTGGAAACCTGCTTAATATCTTCGCCCAGGACTTCTTCTGCGGCTTGCTCAAAGCGTTCCAGAAATTCTTCCGGGTCTATTTCTTTCTCTTTCTGTGAAACTACGGCAGCGACAATGCCAACCGCAACGATAATTACAGCAAAGACAATAAGTAAGATTTTCTTTTTGTTCATGTTCATCCTTCTTTGAAAAAGAGTGTGAGGGTCAACGGGTTACATCTGGCAAGTTGATGATATTGGCATTTGCTTTCTTTGCGTATTGCAAGGTTTGGTAAGCTCCGCCTGAGTTGTGTTCCACACAAAAAACAACCAAGTCTGAACGGTCAACCATAGAGCGATTTCTGGTTTGATGGGCTGACTTGAAATGCTTTTCTGCGGATTCAGCGCAGATCTCAATCTCATCATAATACTCATGGAACGATTGCTCGTTGTAGCGATATTCTGCTGTTGCATAGGGCAGAACCAAAACAAGTGCGCTGTTGTCATCACGGACGGTTCGTTTGCATCTGCGGACAGTCGATGAAACAAGTTGGTCAAGCCATAACATTTCCACTGCAGACAATAGAATTATCAGAGATGTCAATTTTTTTACCTATTAAGCGCAAAAAATCAATCATATCATAGACATCCGTTTTTAAATATGGATTTTTTATGATAAATTTTTGTTTGTTAACAGATAAAAGTAATGCCGTTTTAGTGGCCCCTCCTACAAGCGGTCCACTCAAATCTTCGCTAGAGTATGAAAAATTTTTTATATCTAACTCGGTTATATCGCTATTGTCACCAAAATTACCTATTATTCTATTAGATTCTATACTTATTTTGTGATTAAAACATTCAATCACTGAAGCAATATGAGAAAATGGTCTATTATGTGAATCTATCGAATCACCAATTTGACAACCTCCAGAACCATAATATTCAAATTTTCCTAATGCAATTAATAGCGCCGGGCACAAATACATAGAACCATGAATACACTTTCCTAAAAAGAAAGGAATGTTGGCATTACATATGGTACTTGCGTCAATAAACAAAGTCTCTGTCCGAGATAAGTGTTGGTATGCATAACTGACCTGTTTATTCATTTTCTATGAATGCCCTGGGTAAACGAAAAGGAACAAGGTATATTTCATCCTTGTTCCTATCGGTCAGTATGTGCTATTCAGTTCAACAAATTGGAATTTGTTGCTCCGTCAAACTGAAAGTTTCAAGCGTTATAGACTTCCCACAAATATCTCTGCATCAATCGTCAAAGTTTTTAGCTTTTTGAAATCAATCTCAGTTTTATCTACATGGAAGAGCAGTGGGGTCATGTCTGCAAAAATTTTAATATCCTCTAACGGCATTTCATATGATTCTGAAACTCTTTTTTGGTAAATAACAGAATACTGCTTCTTGAATAAGTTAATCACATTCTCATTGGAATACTCTTGATTTTTCAAATGTTCTTTTGCAATGTTTCTGAACTCCATCAGATGTTTATTCCCAGGAATAACCTTTACAATATAGCCGCTATCCGTCAGAACTCTATTGAACTCCAAATAATTAGCTGGTGTAAATATGTCCAGTATACAGTCTACTGAGTGGTCTCTAATTGGCATATTTTCCAAATCACCCACAAACCACTTTATAGACTTACTACCGTCTCTTTTTGAAGCAAGGGAAATGGCATCTTTTGAAATATCAAAAGCAACTATATCTGCTTGAAATAGTTCTTTGATTTTTCTAGAATAATATCCTTCACCACATCCGACATCAAGAATAGTTGTTATGTTTTCAAGCTTGCTCAATATATGTGTTATCTCCGTAAGAATATGTGAATAGTATCCCTTTTCTAAAATATCCATTCTGCTTTCAAAAGAAGTTCTGCTATAATGCTTAGATTGCTTTTGATTTAATGCAAAATTCACATATCCTAATTTAGAAATATCGAAACAATGCTTATTACTACACAGCAAACTATTGCCTACCATCTTTAACTTTCGTTTACATATTGGACAACGAAAAAGCTTTTCGCTGTCATTAAATCTAATAATTTTATTCATGACATCCTCCATTATTACATTCTTGCCCGAAAGCGAGTTATGTAATACGGATGTACCGCAACACAACTCGCGGTATTATCTTAATCTCATATATGCTGTCATCTTATCACCTCCTCAAATTCAAGTTTGTATAACTATTTTATTGCATTATAGCATACTTTGGTCTGCTTTTCCCACTCCAGAGAAAATTTCTTTGTCGATAATTATCCTACCTATAGGAATATTTTTATTCACCAATACTTATCTCGGACAGAGATTAAACAAAAAATCGGATAAACATTTATATTCCATAATAGATTCCTTGTAACTCTAATTGTTGATAGACAAAAAAACAGATCGCCTATGCATCACAAACAAAATACGGTTAATTTAGTGTTTTGTTTTGTAATTAATTTTAGAAAATGTATTTTTGTGCTTGCTTTTAGGATTCTCTTTCTTGCTTTTTGAACGATTGTGAAAACCTAAATCCTTCCCCATTGAATTGTGTTGCTTATTCTTCTCGTTTGTGTTACTAACCAACTGACCGCAGGCAGCTTTGATGTTATTACCTCGTGATTCTCTCATTTTTACTTCTAAACCAGCCGCTTCAAGTCGCAATTTAAATGCAACTAATTGTTGTTTGTTTGGCCTGTTAATATTGCAATTTGCGGTATCATTATATTGCAAAAGATTTATCAAAACATTTTTCTCACGAAACCATCTTCCTAATTGACGTACATCAGTTGCTTTATCATTTAGACCAGGAATCAATAAATAAGCAATTGTTACTTTTCTGTTATGTCTTTCCGAATATGATAAAACAGATTCAACAATCTTATTTATGTCATAACCTTTCATGTGAGGTATAATTATATCTCTTGTTCTTTGATTTGTTGCATGAAGAGAGAGGGTGAGTTGTATCTTCAGATGTTCTTCTCTTATTTTTTTTAATTGTTCTAAAGGACCTACTGTCGAAATATTAATTCCATCTGTGGGGAAATTAAGCCCATTTCTATCTCTTAGTATATGAATTGACTTAATTACATTATCATAATTAAAAAATGGTTCACCCATTCCCATATATACAATTCTGTTGACTTTTTCCTTCAGTAATGTTACTTGTTGCACAATTTCGGAAGGAGTTAAATTTCTTATAAATCCATTACTTCCAGATGCACAAAAAATACAACCGACAGGACATCCTACCATTGTACTAACACATACAGTTACACCTGTTTTTCTCTTTATGCAAACAGTTTCAACGCAGTAACCATCCTTTAATTTGAAAGAGTATTTTCTTGTGTCACCGCCATTATAAATATCATTAATGCTCATTGTTTGATATTTCTTTTGGGGCTTTTCCTTATAAAGGGCATGCATAAGCGATCGAGCTTTTTTTTCTCCAACGCAATCACAAATTTCTTTATATGTATAACCGTATGGGTCCGAATTTATCATTTCTTCAGTGATAATTATTGTGTTTTTATTTTTCATATCATCAATACCTTTCGAGAAATATAATTACAAAATACGATAAACTACCATTATTATAATAACATTTCTAAAACAAAAAATCAATAATCTACATATCTATTTTACTTAAAATACTAAAAATACTCTAAAAATATATGTATCGAATTTTTATGTAAAATATTTGTCAGAAAGAAATTTAATAATGCTGTCTAAAACTTGTGTAGAAAGATAACTGAATTATTATTTTCTGTTTAAATCACATACTCTAAATTGTTGATTTTTTTAGGTGGTATCGAAAAAAACGACACCATCTTTTCTTTTTCGGGAAGGTTATTGACAAATAAACAAATGTTCTTTATAATAGTAAATTGGTAAATAATGTATTTGCCTTACAACTGAATACAAACTGAAACACATATTTTTTACTTATTGGCTGCATGCCAACACATATTATCTGACCGAAAAAGTATAGTCCGATACTCGGTTAGTAACATACGGGCAATCAGAGCTTAAAGTTTAAGCCGTTACATAGTTTCAGTGCAAACTGTGCGAGAGGATGAAATGTCCTCCCGCTATTTGTGCTGTCTATGTGACGGCTTTTTTTGTTGTGCAATTTAAACGAAAATAAAAAAGTTTCAAAAAAAGTCGTTTTTTCAGGCTTTCAAAATGCCTACCAAGTGAAGGGCGTTTTTGTGCAACGCTACAAACTTTCAACTTTTTGAAAAAAGTTTTGAAAAAACGTACAAAAATCGGTGTTTTAAAAGTCACCCCTTGGTCAGGCAAGTATCTTCGTTGAGAAAGAATTGCAACGAGTAAATCGTGAAGCGATGGCAGATCTTAACGGCAAAGATATTCTGTTCAAATTCCCACCCACCTTTGCAAGCACCCACACCGCACTGGTACTCAAAACACCTAAAACCAAAACCAGTGTCCGCAAGGTATTTCTCCCGAAGACTGTGGCAGAAATGCTGGTTCAACGTAAGGCTGACATCGAAGAGCTGAAAGACCTTTTCGGTGACGAGTTTACAGACTTCAATTTAGTATTCTGTTCTTCCAACGGCAAGCCGATTGAGGGTCAGGTTATCAACCGTGCTTTCAATAAGTTGATCGAGGAGAATGGACTTCCAAAAGTAGTTTTCCATAGTCTTCGCCACTCCAGTATCACCTACAAGCTGAAGCTGAATGGCGGCGATATGAAATCCGTTCAGGGCGATTCAGGTCACGCACAAGTCAAGATGGTAGCAGATGTTTATTCCCACATCATCGACGATGACCGCAGACTGAATGCAGAACGTCTGGAAGCAGCTTTCTATTCTGGTAGGACTGCAACCCCTGAACCGGTACAAAAGGTGCCAGAAGTCACACAGGACGATGATACGGCACTTCTGATGAGACTCTTACAGAACCCGGAAATGAGCGCACTCCTGAAAACGCTGGCAAAGAATCTATAACGAAACAAGGACAGACCCTTTTACATAGCTGATAAAGCTGTAAGAGGGTCTGTCCTTGTTTTTTTGTTTTAAGAGGTGAATTAGATGAACATGGAGTTCATGGATGAATACTATGAGCGCATGAGAGCTGATGACATTGAGAAATTATCATCACAGCGTAATGACGAATACGAAGAACGGGCTAAGGAGTATTCAGCTGCAAAGAATGCTCTTATTGAAGGGCTTGGATTAAATCATCTGTTTGACAGAAGCCACCAGCTGACACCAGAAGAAAAGCGGTTATGGAGATTATTTGACAGAGTTGAGGTTGCGGAGATTATGGCAAGAGATGCTCTCGCTAAAGGTGCTTACATGGTTGGTGCCGAAGATCGTGAACGAATGCTTCGGTAAAAATTAGACCTGCTTCGGCAGGTCTGCATTACATACAATCATAAAGTCTGAAAAAACCTTTGAAATTCTCAATAATTCTGGTTGAAAAATTCGGTTTGAAATGATATATTAAACAGACTTAAATTGGTGTCGTGTGACACCAGCGGTCCCACACGAGAATGAACTGGATTTCCTATCATTCCGCATAACGAGCAGATACATAGTGACATTTTCTTGTATTCAAAACGTCCGCCAAAAATCGAACGGCTTGCTAATTTAGAGCCAGTTGGACGTTGTAAAATCCCTCTGAATCAGCTATCACAGCATGGTATCAGATGGGATTGGAAATACTGAAAAAGCCTGTATTTCCAAGCATTTTTTAGTATCAGGTGTCACTTGCCGATGTCGAATCGGGTCTACTCCTAAGCACTAGTTGTGGGTTCGATTCCCGCAGGGAACGGTTTGAAAGAAAAAAGCGTCCATGATCTTAGCAGAGAATGCTAGAGGAGGGGGTGCTTTTTTGTTGGGGAAAGTAGATTCTAAAATAATTCGGATGATATAAAATGCAAAAACATTACAAATGAATTGAAATAGTAATGATCAGGTATTATAATAATAGATAATCGAAAAGAAATGGAGGAATAATGAATGGCTAGTACAATTCAAGTACGTGTTGATGATGAGTTAAAGAGTAAGTCAGACCAGTTGTTTAAAGATCTTGGCACAGATACTACTTCTGCAATTCGGATGTTTTTGACACAAGCTGTTGCAAATAACGGTTTCCCATTTGAGATAAAACGGGTGGAGCATAATCCATATGCTGACATGTCTGAAGAAATGATGTTGGAGAAACTGGAGAAATCAAGAGTATCTGCATCAAAGGGTAATTATCGATCTGCGGATGCGGTTATTGCTGATATGAGGGAAAAGTATGGAATATAAAGTAGTAATAACAGCAGATGCAGAAGAAGATTTAAATCAATACATCAGATATTTGCTTACTGTGAAAAAAAGTGATCAGGCGGCGAAAAATGTTTTGGATGATTTTGAGACTACTATTCGGAGCCTTAAAAGTGTTGCAGGAAGTTTGAAGCCGTGTGATAATCCTCGATTAAAAGAACTGGGGTATCGAAGGATAAATTTTCTTTCACATAGGTATTTTATGCTGTATCGAATTGTTGAGGATATTGTGTTTGTAGATAATATTTTTCATGAATTTCAGGATTATGAAAACAAAATGATTTAATTGAAAATGGGATTCTTAGGAAAGGTCATTTACCGTAAAGACGATAGATGGCCTTTTTCTTATGTCTTTTTCGATGGAAAGGAGGAAAGATGGCAGGAAAAGAATATACAGCGAAAGACAAGATCTTTTCTAAAATGACAAGAGAAGGTCTGACAGAAGAAACACTCCGGGATGGTTCTGTGAAGAAAATCGGCCAGAAAAGCCGGGATGAACCTGAACTTGACAGTAAGGAGCGGGATGAGAAAAATGCAGCTCCCGGCAAAAGGCTGTCGGACAGTTCCGGAAGAACTGATAACCGACGCATGAGAAGGTATGTGCAGGAATTAAGAATGTCTTCGGATATTGCATCTGAAGAAAGACCTGCAAGAACTTTTTTAAAAGCAAATAGTGAAAGAATCATAGAAAAAAGGACAGCCGGTATCAGGGAAAGCTTCGTTCTCAGGAACAGATTCCGGAAGTATCCGGTATCTCGGATCAGAAAGATCAAGTAAAGAAGAAACGTGCTCGAAAGAGACTGACAGAAGAACAGGAAAAATCGGGGAGGCTTCCAGATTGAAGTTTGATGCTGCGAAGGAAGCAGCAGACCGAACTGCCAGGGATTCAGTGCAAAATGCAGAAAAGAAGCGTTTCTTAAACCGCTTCTTCCAGAGAAAAAATATAAAGATGCCTACCGGGCTGCCAGAGCTGGAAAAACAGCAGGAAGTCTCGGGGGAGAAACAACGATTGCCGGTGTCGAGAACATGACGGTAAAAGCCAAGATTGCTTTAAAAGAAATCGTAAGGCGAAACCGTACCGTGTTTCTTGGTATCGGCATTTTTTCGCTCATTTTTATGCTGATTGCAGTTTCTTTGGGAAGCTGCAGTGCTTCGATTCAGGGTGGAGCTTCCGTGATCGGTATGACAACCTATCCCAGCACAGATGCAGATATCTATGCGGCAGAAAATGCTTATGCTGCCATGGAGGAGGCATTAAACCGGCAGATTAACAATATGGAATCCATTTATCCGGATTACGATTCCTATCAGTACAACGTCAGTGAAATCGGGCATAATCCGTATCATCTGACTTCATACCTGACTGCAAAGTATGGCGGATAAACCTATGAGGATATAAGGGATGAGCTGCAGGATCTTTTCCAGGCACAATACCATCTGTCTACCCATGGAAGAACGGAAACAGTCACAGAAACAATAACTGTCCGTGTGGGAGAATCACTGGGAAATGTAGTCACCAGCGGATATTGCAACTGTTCTATCTGCTGTGGCAGGTGGTCCGGCGGGCCGACAGCCAGCGGTGCATATCCGACTGCAAACCATACCATTGCTGTTGATGCAAACAATCCAATCGTACCCATGGGGACAAAAGTGATCATGAACGGTGTGGAATATACGGTAGAGGATACCGGAAATTTTGCCAGATATGGAGTTGCTTTTGATGTGTATTACGACAGCCATTCTGCGGCCAGTGCACATGGACATCAGACCTGGGAAGCATTTCTGGCGGATGATAATGGCAGCCGGGAGGTGGAGGTTACTACCACGACTACACAGAGAGTCCTCTATGTCACTCTCACGAATACGAATTTTGATGCAGTGGCAAGGGCAAATCTGACAGAGGAACAGGAAATTCTGTATGATGCATTAAATACCACACTGGGCAACCGGGATTATTTGTGGGATGTAAACCGGATTACCGGAGCCGGAGGCGGTATGAGTTATGAGATCCCGCCGGAAGCACTGTCAGATGAACGGTTTGCAAGAATAATCCGGGAAGCAGAAAAATATCTGGGATATCCCTATGTATGGGGCGGATCTTCACCGAGCACCAGCTTCGACTGTTCCGGATTTGTATCCTGGGTAGTCAATCATTGTGGAAATGGATGGAATTATGGACGACGGACTGCAGATGGGCTTCGTGGCCTTTGTACTTATGTTCCGCCGTCACAGGCAAAGCCAGGAGATCTGATCTTTTTCTAGGGAACCTATAATACAAGCGGTGCCAGCCATGTGGGAATTTACGTTGGTGATGGAATGATGATCCACTGCGGGGATCCGATCCAGTATGCGAATATCAATACATCCTACTGGCAGCAGCATTTTATGTGCTTTGGAAGACTGCCTTAAAAATAAAAAAGAAGGAAGGTGAAAATTTGAATCGGAAGATTAAAAAGTATCTGGATGAGATTGAAAAGACCGAAAAAAAGATCGCTGATCTGGAAATGTACCTGAAAGGTGTCCGGTCAGCTCTGAAAGAGGAAGAAAATAACGAAATGATCAAAAGTATCCGTGGAATGAAATTAAATGGAAGAAACTGAATAAAAAACTGGTGATGCTTTTGACAGCAGCAATGATGCTTTTTGGAAGTCAGGCTACTGCGTTTGCCTATGTGGATCAGGGTACAGAAGCTGCTCAGGAGAAATCAACAACAGAAACGGAGGAACCGGTGGTTGAGGATACTCATACCGAGGAAAATGGCGATCCGTTCTCTGTTCCTGGTAACGGAGAGATAAGGGATGACATTACCGATGATTCCAGTAAGGAATTCTTGACGATTAAAACAAAGAATAACAATACGTTTTATATCGTAATCGACCGGGCAGCTACTACGAATAACGTGTACATGCTGTCTCAGATTGATGAAAATGACCTGAAAGAATTTCTGGATGAGGATCAGCAGCAGACTTTAGAGACTGCCCCTTCGGTAGTCCTGGAGGATGAGCATACAGACGATACGGAAAGCAGCATGGTTGTTGAAGAAGAAACACAGGCAGATAAACCGGATAAAACAGCAACAAATTCTGGTCTGTTTGTGATCCTGCTTCTGGCTGTAGCAGGGATTGCAGGCTATTACTACTTCAAGATCTACAAACCGAAGCAGGAAGATGATGATTCTGAAAACGAAGGTCTGGAAATGGATGACGGGCTGGAGACCATCAATGAGGATGAGGAATCAGACAATCCGGAAGAGAAAGTCGAATCACAGGAATAAATCCAAAAAGGTGGAAGCTGATGTTGTATAAGGGCAACGCAGCTCCCATATAAGTGAAAGGAGTTGTAAGAATATGTATTTAGTGATTACAGAAAAACCAAGCGTAGCCAGATCCATTGCGGATGTGATCGGCGCACAGAAACGTGAAGACGGATATCTGGAAGGAAAGGATTGTATCGTCAGCTGGTGTCTTGGACATCTTGCTGAATATGTGGCTCCGGATGCTTATGACGAGAAATTCAGCAGATGGAACTATGAGGATCTGCCCATTATTCCGCAGGAGTGGAAACTGGCAGTGTCAAAGGACAAGAAGGATCAGTTCTATGTGTTAAAGAAGTTGCTGAACCGTCCGGATATCGACTATGTAGTAAATGCCTGTGATGCAGGACGGGAAGGCGAGCTGATTTTCAAGAGAGTCTATGATCTTTCCCAAAGCAGAAAACCGGTAAAAAGATTGTGGATCAGTTCTATGGAAGATGAAGCCATCCGTGAGGGATTTTCTCAAATGAAAGATGCGTCTGCATATGAAACCCTTGCTGATGCTGCGGTATGCAGAGCCCAGGCAGACTGGCTGGTAGGAATGAACGCAACCAGAGCTTACACCAGTAAATATTATAAGAAGCTGGCTGTGGGGCGTGTCCAGACACCAACGCTTGCCATGCTGGTAGACAGGGACAGGGCTGTTTCCTCATTCCAAAAGGAAAAGTATTTCAATGTGGAGTTGGATCTGGATGGTCTGCAGGTAGAAAGACAGAAAATCTTTGATGAAAAGGAAGCAGAAAAGCTGAGAGTTCTTTGTCAGGGAAGCGATGCTGTTGTGGAAGAAATCCGATCAACAGATAAGACTGTAAGACCACCGAAGCTTTATGATCTGACTACTTTGCAGAGGGAAGCGAACCGGCATTATGGGATGACTGCCCAGCAGACGTTAAATGCAGCACAGTCTCTGTATGAGCAGAAACTGATCACCTATCCGAGAACTGACAGCCAGTATCTGACGGAGGATATGGAGGTAACTGCAGGAAATGTGATTCGGAGAATTCATGAAAAGTATCAGCTGACAGGTCCCTTTGATCAGCCGGAAAAGCCGAATATCAGGCTTGTCCTGAATAACCGGAAGGTATCCGATCATCATGCAATTATTCCCACTGTGGAATTGACAGATTATGATCTGTCACAGTTAAAGGATTGGGAACAGAGGGTATTGTTCCTCATCTGTGTCCGTATGGTGGAAGCCACTGAAAAAGATCATATTTTCACAGAAACCGATATTACCGTGAAGTGCCAGAACGAGCTGTTTTCTGCAAAAAAGAAAGCGGTAAAGCAGATGGGATGGAAGCTTTATGAAGAGTGTTTCAAGAACAAAGAAGGGCTGACAATGGAAAATCCCGAAAATGTGGAGACAGACCGGTTTTCTGATCTGGCTCCCGGACAGATCTTTTACAATGTGTCAGCTGATAAATCAGAGCATTTCACTTCCCCACCGAAACAGTACAGTGAAGATACTCTGCTTGCGGCTATGGAGACAGCCGGGAATAAGCAGTTTGATGAGGATACGGAGAAAAAGGGACTGGGTACTCCTGCAACCAGAGCAGGAATCATTGAAAAACTGGTACATTCCCAGTATGCCGTCCGTAAGGGAAAACAGATCATTCCTACAGAAGATGGAAAGGTGCTGATTGAGATTCTGCCCGATTTTTTGAAATCAGCCAGCATGACTGCGGAATGGGAAAATCAGCTTCTTGAAATGGAAAAAGGCAAGATCACCCCAGACAGATTTATGACTGGAATTAAGAATATGCTCACTATGATGCTGAATGGATGTGACACGATTCCGGAGGAAGAAACCAGAAGATTCCAGACAAGGGAAAGCATTGGAACCTGTCCGGTATGCGGAAGTCTGGTGTATGAAGGGAAAAAAAACTTCTACTGCAGTAACAGGGAATGTCGTTTTGCCCTCTGGAAAGAAACAAAATATCTGGAGCGGATGCTGAAAACCATCGATAAACGTATGGCTGCAGAACTTTTAAAAAGTGGAAAAGTCCGGGTGAAGGATCTGTATTCTGCCAAGAAAAATATGTATTTTGAAGCGGATCTGATCATGGATGCCAGTAAAGACCGTGTAAATTTTTCTCTGGAGTTTCCGAGTAAAAAGCCTTCTGGAAAAGGCAAGAAGAAATAGAAAAATGAAATAGGAAAGGATGAAAAATATGGAATTTGAAAAATTTGTAGAAAACGTAAAAGAAACAATCAAAGATTATCTTCCAATGGAGTATGAAAACGCCATTGTTGATCTCTATCCCCATGAAAAACTGAATGAAAGTTATCTGGGAATGACAGTAAGAAACGAAAACCAGAATATTTCACCGACTCTCAATCTGAATATGTTCTATGAACAGTTACAGGCGGGGCGTTTTGATTTGGATCAGATTATGGAACAGATGGCAGAGGTGGTACAGATGACACCGATGTCTGTTCATATGGGGCTTTTCACAGATTATGATTTTGCAAAACACAATCTGTTTATCAGAGTATCTGATGCAGATTGAAACCAGGAAATGTTGTCTAACGTTCCTCATACAAGAGTAGAAAACCTGGCAATTACCTATCATGTGTTAATTGAGTCCGGAGCAGGAGGAATTGCATCTTCGATTGTGAACAATGATATGATGAAACTTTTTGGTGTTTCAAAAGAACAGCTTCATATTGATGCACTGAATAGCAGTCCCAGATTATTTCCTGCCCATATAGATTCATTGAATACAATGATGGAGAACATGGCAAGACGTGACATGCGGGTTGCCGGTGTGCCGGAACAGGAGATTGAAATGATGATTAAAGGGATGTCTCAGGATATGGCAGTCCCACTTACTATTGTTACGAATGAACAGACGATGGATGGTGCTGCAGTTCTTTTTTATCCTGGATATATGGATCTGATCGGAGAACAATTAAAGGGTGATTATTATATATTACCTTCTTCCGTACATGAAATGCTGGTTCTTCCTGATGATGGAGGGATGACTTCTCACGAGTTAAAAGCCATGGTAGTGGCTGTAAATAACACAGAGGTACAACCGGCAGAAAAGCTGGCAGATGAAGTGTATCACTATGATACCAGAGACAAGATTTTTGAAAAGGCAACAGCTTTTGAGGAACGCCAGAAAGCAAAGGGAAAGGAACAGACAATGCCTGACAAGAAAGAACCCAATAAGTCTCAGCCGGTACATAAGCCGAAGCATAAAGCAAATGATATGTCACTTTAAAAATATGTGTATAAGAAAGCCCCGCCGGAACCAAAACCGGCGGGGTTTTGGAAAGGAGTTCAAATGAACAGAGAAAATAATTTTGTAGCAGTTCAGTCCGCTACTATCCCACTCCCTGTCGCAGGAAAGGATATGAATAGTATCCTGAAATCTCTGGAAACAGGTGTAGAGAATATCTTTACCGGTGATAAATATGCCCAGTATCTGCAAACGATATCCAAATTTCATCGGTATTCGTTTAATAATACCCTTTTGATTGCGATGCAGAGACCGGATGCAACACTTGTTACCGGATACCGAAACTGGCAGTCAATGGGCAGACAGGTAAAAAAAGGGGAAAAAGGAATCACAATCCTCGCTCCTGCCCCGATCAAGAGAAAAAGGGAACAGGAAATTCTGGATCAAAATAACAAGCCACTTCTTGACGGGAATGGAAAACCAAAGACAGAGGAAGTTGAAGTGCTCATCCCGCGTTTTAAGCCAACGACCGTTTTCCACATCAGTCAGACGGATGGAGAGCCCATTGAAACACTGGCTCCTGAGGAATTAACGGAGGCGGTTGCTGATTATGAGTTGTTTATGAAAGCAATCACAGAGGTCTCTCCTGTTCCGATTCGATTCGATGAGATCGAAGGCGAAGCAAAAGGATATTATCATTCGGTCGATAAAGAGATTGTAATTCAAAAGGGGATGAGCGACAGCCAAACCATTAAAACAGCAATCCATGAAACCGGACATGCAAGACTTCATGATAAGGATCTGATGGCAGAACAGGGCATTGAAAAGGACCGGCTGACCAAAGAAGTAGAAGCGTTATACTCATGTTTCTTAAATGTTGATTAATTGGTATATTATCCATATTTTCCTCACTTTCTGTGTAAAAAGATAAGCATTATTAGTGTCAAAAATAGGGATATCGTTTTTGGATATCCCCCAGAAATAAAAGGTTATGTTATTATCGCAATCCGCACATACGTGCCATTTCATCCTCATTGCCGACCCATAAAGGTGATTCTGATTCCACGGGTGTTGGAACTGATTCCATAGCAGCTCTCAACTGTTCTACAGATGGTTTTGCATAATAACTCTTTGTTGTATCGGTTCTTGCATGTCCAAGTACTGTAGAAACGAGCTCAATTGCAACTCCATCCTGATATAGATTTGTGGCTCGTGTCCTTCGGAACATATGGCAATGCACAGATTTTGGCAGATCAATTCCTGAATCACGCACAATTGCAGAGTATTTTTTAATAACACGCTGAACATTTGCTACTGACATTCTGTCAGTGTGACCTTTTATGGTTGTTGAAAAAAGGTAATTGTCCGGTGATTGATTTTTATGATACACGCGTAGATACTCTTTCAAATGCTCTGTAGCCTTATCCGTTAGTTGAATTGTGCGCTCTTTATTACCTTTTCCTGTTATAAAAATACTCGGATATTTAGTATTTAGAGCAATGTCACCTAAACGGATGTTAAGCAACTCACTAATTCTTACCGCTGTGTCATACAAAAGGATAAGTATTACCCTGTCACGCAATCCAAACTTTGTATTAGGCGGTGCGTCGAACAGTGCTGTAAGTCCTTCGTTAGATATAATTCTTTTTTCTTCTTTTGTGGTTTTGCAAGGCGTTATCTGTGATATCGCCAAAGCAATTGATTGGATTGATACATCCATATCAGCTGAGTAAAAGAGGTAGGAACGTATTGCAGCTACACGGACATTAACAGTAGATGGTTTATAGCCCTTACTAAGCAAGTATTCTCTATAGTTGTAGATGCATTCTTTAGTACAGTCTGCATACTGAAAAGTTGCAATGGATTTATTAGCTTCTTCAACAAGATAATTCTTAAAAATAGTTAATGAATCTCTATAGGATTCCACCGTTTCAGGACTGCGGCCAGCTTGTTTTACAAGGTAGTGGTTTAGGAAATTCCAGGTTCGGGAAAAAAATAATTGCTCCGTTGTTATCTTATTCTTCATATGGCAGCACCTCCGGAATTACATTATCAGATGTAACATCTTTCTTTCTGATTACATCAAATGCTTTATCTACAAGGTGATAGTAATAGTAAGTTTCATCAGGACTTGTATGACCAAGATAACGACTAAGGTATGGAAGCATTTTATTAGTATCTATGCCGTTAAGCATCCATTCATTTAAACGCTCTACAACAAAAGCATGCCTTAAGCAGTGCGGTGTTGGATGTTTTTTGAGATTTTCGGAGTTTGAAATTCTATCCCAGTATCTATTAAAAGTGGCTTCAACTCCACTGCAAGAGATTGGCTTTTCAGGATTATTACCTGGAAACATCCATGGTGTCTGTGGTAAATTTTCATTCATTTTAGACATATAATCCGAAATTACATCTACTCCATCTGGAGGAAGATATACTAAACGATCTTTTTGCCCCTTGGAATCAAGGATTGTAATAACTCCTGTTTCTAAATTCACATTCTGCTTCTTTAGAAGACGCCCCTCAGAAAGTCGTAAGCCACAACAGAAATACAGTAAAAAAAGTATTTTACATTCCTTTGTAAGTCTTTTTTGAATCGTGTTGTGCGATGTAAGCAGGTTCATCTCCTTTAATAAAGCTGTTACTTCTTCTTTTGTAGGAATGTAAAGAATCGGTCTATAACTTTTGCAATTAAAACTGTTCGGTACAAATGCATCAATGCCCAACGAGAGCATGTATGTACTAAGTGTTGGACAGCGAATTGAGGGAGACGCAAACGACAAATTATTTTTCCGTCCTTTAAAGAATCGACCGCGCAGTCTGGGAGCTAATGGCAGATTGACAGCGATAATACGGCA
>NZ_JBQHTK010000020.1:0-58019 GCF_052065755.1 Bariatricus sp. HCP28S3_D3
TCCTGCGGGGTCTTAGGAAGGTCACGGGGGAGTTTGCGCTCTTTTGCCTTGGATATAATATAGAGAGGGCAAAAAACCTTCTCGGATTTCAAAAAATGATGGAACTGATGGTGGGAGTATAGCCCCTATCTTTCAAATGTGTGAGTTTTATTCAGTTTTCAATGACACAATGAAAGAAAGGGGCTAATTTTATGCCTAAAAATGGAGTTTCTGGACGGGCTGGGGGGGGTAATGCCTCATGTGCTGAATTAGAAGTGTTAAAAAGCAGAGGTTTGCGTATAGGAGAGCATGTTGATATCTTTACTGAGTATCCATTTGACTCTATTTACCCTGGCTTGATTACCATAGGCGATTATGTCACAATTTCTTCAGATGTAAAAATATTAGCACATGATGCAAGTATGGGATATATTACAGATGGTGCTTGTAAGATTGGAAGAGTGGACATCGGTAGCCATGTTTTTATTGGTCATGGAGCTATTATTTTATGCAATACTAGAATTGGTGATTATGCTGTTATTGGAGCAGGAAGCGTTGTAACAGGTGATGTTCCTGCAAGGACAGTATATGCGGGTAATCCAGCAAGATATATAAAGAGTATAGATGAGTTCGCTGCACAGAACATAAAAGCAATGGATACATATGCACAGTTTACCCGTCCATGGAGAGAGTGGCAAAATCTGGACGAAGAAGAATGGAGAGACGTGCGCAATGTCTTAAAAGAAAATTATGGATATGTAATAAGAAAAAAGTGAAGAAGAGGTATTTATGAACTCGACTAATTGTACATCGGCATATAAATATAATATTACTGTGTTTACGCCAACGTATAATCGTGCATATATAATTGAGCAGTTGTATCGTTCGCTTCAGCGCCAAACATATTGTGATTTTGAGTGGCTTATTGTAGATGATGGTTCTACAGATGATACGAGCTCTTTGATTGAAAAGTGGCAGTTGGAAAACAATGCATTTCCTATTCGCTATTATAAAAAAGAAAATGGCGGAAAATGCAGGGCGATTAATTACGGTGTGGATCGTGCACAGGGGCGTTTGTTTTTTAATGTTGATAGTGATGACTATCTGACAGATGATGCGTTAGAGAAAGTGGCAAGATGGGAAGAAACGCTTCCGAAGGATAGAAAATTCTGTGGTGTGGTAGGAAATCTTGGAACAAGCGAAACTGAAACGCCTAATGCACCGTGGCCAAAAGAATATCGTGATGCTAGTTTGCTGGAACGGTATCCTCAATATTGTAATCATCCGATTGATGGCGAAAGAGCATGGGTATTTTATACGGATATTCAAAAGGAATACAAATATCCGGAATTTGCTGGAGAAAATTTTATTACGCCGGCTGTCACCTGGAATAGAATGGCTCATGATGGGTATTTGGTTAGAATTTATGACGATATAATATGGGTTTATGAATATCAGCCAGATGGATTAACTGCATCGGGAAATAAGCGATTTATAAAACGCCCACAAGGACATGGATTATGGTTACGAGAGATGGCTGAATTTATGAACTATTCATGGGTTGAAAAGTTCAAAATGTATTATTCATTTTATTGTGATCATAATCACCATTTAAGTGATGAGCTGATATCAGAATATATTGGAGCACCTCTTTGGGAAATTAAAATTGCAAAAATACTTCGTAAATGTAAAATCATAGTAAAAAGGAAGAGATAGTTTGAAGAATATTATTATTACAGGTGGGGGATTTGACAATAAGGGCGCTGAAGCAATGACATATATTTCGGTATATGAAATGAAAAAACGTTTTCCAAATCATTGTGTATATGTGTATTTACCGAGTGCGGCATCTCTTTCAATGGAATTCAAAAATCAGTTTAATTTTGAATTTCTTGGATGGAATCCTATCAAATTTGCTCATGCACAACATAACCTTTTTTTGAAATTTCTGTGTTTTATTAGAAATCATAAAGAGTATTCAACAGCCCATAAAATATATTCGAACACAGATTTGTTAATTGATATAAGTGGATACGCATTAGGATCTAATTGGAGTGAGAAAATATGCTCTGATTTTTTGGATAATATTGAATATGCGATAGAATATGATATTCCTGTTTATTTAATGCCTCAATCTTTTGGACCATTTGACTTTACCGGGGAAACAGGAAGAAATATTGACAATAGAATAAGACGATTGTTTCCGGTTATAAAAAACATATGTGCTAGAGAAAAAGAGGGATTAGAATGCCTAATAAATAAATACAAATTATCAAATGTATGTTTGAAACCAGATATTGTACTTAATAATAAGGAGATTGATTACGGAATAGTTTTTCGAGAAAAAAAATCATATTCTCGCCTGATGATCGTGGACAATAGTGTATGTATTATTCCAAACAGTAAAGTCTATGAATTTTCACCCAATGATATGGAAAATATTTATAAAGAAATTATTGGGTATCTTCTTCGGGAGGGAAAGTACGTATATTTGATGTACCACTCTTCTATAGATAGAAATATTTGTATAACACTCAAGGATTTGTTCCAAAATAATCAGAAAGTTATTTTTTTAGATCAAGACTATAGTTGCATAGAGTTTAATGAAATTGTGAAAAATTTTCAATTTGTAATTGGATCTAGGTTCCATGCCATTGTACATGCATTAAAAAACGGAGTACCATGCATAGCATTGGGATGGGCAGTGAAGTATCAGGAATTATTAGAAGAATTAAATCAACAAAAGTTCTTTTTTGATATGCGAGAAGCCGTGGATGTAAATTGTATAATTGATGCCATACAAATAATGTTGATGGAATGGCAATGTGAAAGTGTTGAGATTCGTGATTCACTTAAGGTAATACAGAAAAGAAACGTTTTTGATGATGTGATAATCTGATAAGTGAGTGTGAAATAATGAAAATAGCTAGAACAAAAAATACAATACGGAATGTGCTTTTTGGTTTTGCAGAGAAGTTGGCAAATATCATTTTACCATTTATTTCAAGAACTGTGATTATATATGTACTCGGAGAAAAATTCCTTGGATTAAGTAGTTTGTTTACTTCAGTACTTAGTTTTTTAAGTTTAGCAGAATTAGGAATTGGTTCAGCAATGGTATACAGTATGTATAAACCAATTGCTGAAAATGATTCGAAGACCATAAATGCACTACTCAATTTATATAAAAGGTTATATCGAATTATCGGTGTCATTGTTATGGTTTGCGGGATTGCAGTAGTTCCAATGCTTCACATCATTGTTAATGATGATTTACCGAGCTCGGTTAATCTATATTTGTTATATATTGTCTATCTACTGAATGCAGTGTTAAGCTATTGGGTTTTTGCATACAATAACGCAATAGTACTGGCATTTCAGAGGGGTGATATTAACAGTAAAATCTCCTTGGTTATTGTACCTTTATCCTATGTGTTTATGTTGGGAAGCTTAGTTATTACACAAAACTATTATTCATATGTAATATGGCTACCGGTATTTACTATCATTACAAATTTAGTGCGTGCTTTTCTAGTACATAAGCAATTTCCACAGTATAAACCTAAGGGAGAAGTTAATGATGAGTTAAAACAAAGTATTTCGAAAAAGGTGAAAGCACTTGTTGGCACAAAATTAAACACAGTAGTTTTAAATGCTGCTGATAATATTGTAATGTCTGCTTTCTTAGGTTTAACAGTAATTGCAATATATGGCAATTATTATTTGATCATGAATTCTTTGTTTGCGTTCCTTGGAATTATTTATACATCAATGACTGCAGGCCTAGGAAATAGTTTAGCAATAGAAACCAGAGAAAAGAATTATTTGGATTTTTTGAAATTTTCTTTCATGAATTCTTGGATGGTTGGATGGTGCGCTGTATGTCTTGTTTGTTTATATCAACCATTTATGAAAATTTGGGTTGGAGAACGTTTGATGTTCCCGTTTGGCATCGTTCTTCAATTTGGATTATATTTCTATATTTATCAAATTAGAAAGATTCCAGTTGTGTATAAAGACGCAGCAGGAATTTGGTGGGAAGATCGGTTTCGGCCATATGTATGTATGGTTGTTAACTTGGTACTGAATATTATTTTAGTTCAATATATTGGAGTATCCGGAATTATTCTTTCTACAGTGTTTTCTTTAATGATTTCAATACCGTGGGAAAATTATACTGTTTTTAAATATATTTTCCAATGCTCTAGTAAAAAATATTATTTAAAAATGCTTAGGTATTTGTTTACTATGATAGTTGCGGGAGGTATAACATTCTATCTATGTAGTTTCTGCATAGATGGAATATTAGGTTTTTTTATTAAAGGAATTATTTGTCTTATAGTTCCTAATATTTTGTTTTATATATTTAACCACAAAGAGGAAGAGTGTAAAGGCACTATATTATTTATAAAGAATAGATTACTAAAAATATAATAATAAATAACTCAAACGTCCCACACATCTACCCTGATCCTTGTAAACAGCTGTTTTTGGGTTTCTTCTAAGAAATTCAATATTATTGTCCCAACGAAAGCATTTGATAAAAAAACGTCTGCCGGAAAACATCGGAAACTGGTTCAAACGAAAGCACCATAGGTTATGATGACTTTGGTGGATACTGCAGCTGTAGCTGGATTATTTGCTGATTATGTCCTTTTTAATTCCTGGTTTGCTAATCCAGCCATAATGGGTATCAAGTCAAATGGAATGGACGTAATCTGCATTCTGCGGTCTCTGGCGGTTGCAAATGCGTTTTGCAACGGCCGGAATGCAAACCATAACACGGCTAGCCGCGAAACATTATTTCATGGTGTTCTTGACATGAGCCTCCATCGCACATGACTTATGGCAAATGCGGTAGATCAACGCAATGGACGGGTTTGCCAGGCAATAAGCCTATCATGTGCTACTCATGTAAAAAACCTTTCGCGGCATAAAGTTTCGCTCTATGTACGACCGCTAAGAAACTTCAAGATACGAATCCTATTTGGGGTATGGGAAGTTTTAATAAATAAGTATATACAAAGGATGTGTCGTTGATGAAAATGACTGTGTATGAAAACTGTAAGAATGGACTTTGTTGTTCGTGTGGAATATGTAAATCGGTGTGTAAAACTGGAGCAATAATGTATCAGAAAAAAGATGGAATGTTTATCCCTACGATTGAGAAAGACAAGTGTATAAATTGTGGCGTATGTGCTGATATATGTCCAGGTTATCATCAATATTATTCAAGTCATGGTATTTCTAAAACTCCTTTAGAGGCTATTAAAGGGAATGTTGTAACCTGTTATAATGCGTGGAGTAGAAACGCGCAGATACGACATATTGGCGCGTCGGGGGGGATAGTCACAACACTTGTTGGAGAATTACTAAATCGTAAAGTGTATGATTGTGCTTTTTGCGTAGATAATTATACATATGATGTTTTTTTATCAACGGAGTACTACACAAGTGAGACTTTTTCTCAGCAGGAGAAGTTGGGGTGGAAGACCCCAAAATCACGATATCTTCCAGTTTCGCATGAAAAAACTGTAGATTATATATTGTCAAACAGAGATGCTAAAGTAATAGTCATTGCAGTACCATGCGCTCTTCAAGGAATTCTGTCTGTAATTGATAAATATCAGCTGGTAAGGGAGAATTATCTTTTAATAGGACTTTTTTGTGAAAGAAATTTTCAGTATAATCTTGTAAATTATTTTGCAACATTGAACAAAGATAAGAAATTGACAGGGTTTCATTTCAAAAATAAAGAGAGTGGTGGGTGGCCAGGCAATCTAAAATTTTTTTTCGAAGATGGCAGTATTGAATATAAGGATAAATCATTTAGAACAGATGCAAAAGACTTCTTTCAACCAGAACGTTGTTTATATTGTATAGATAAATTGGCTATTAATGCAGATATTGCATTGGGAGATAATTATACTCAAATTGATTCTTCTGAATTAGGAAGCAATTCGATCATTATTCGATCAAAACGAGGGCTGTCAGCATGGGATGAATGTAGTGCGGCTATTGAATATAGATCAATTTCTTATGATATAATTGCAAAAGCAGAGGCTGTAGAAGATCGAGCAGAGAATGTTTATTTTGCTGAACTAAAGAAAAAAAAGCTATTTGAAGCGGGGTTGTATGCCCCGAATATAAACGAAGGTGTTTTAATTGAGAATATTCCTGATAGAAGAGAGCAGGAATACTTGTTTAAACTAGGCAATCTGAGAGTAGGATTTGAAGATGATACACAATTTTCAAATTATAATAGAATTATAAATAAAGCAAAACGAAAGAGAAAGAAAGAATTGCTAATATATTCGATTAGAAGCAAGTTTGCAGCTATTATTAGAAAACTAATAAATCGGGGTTAAAATTTGTTTGGTGAAATTGTAATTAATGAGGAGATAGTGTGAAAGAAAGTAGAGGATAGCCATAAATTGGCGCACTTAAATAAGCTGTCTAAGGCAGGCAACTTTTTGAAGTGTTATAGAGTTAGAAAGTCAGATTAAGAAGCGAATGGTTCATCAGGAGGAAATAATCCTTCTCGTTGTAATAGCTTCTTGGCTTGTTTGATAGCCTTTGCCTTTTGTTTTTCAAGTAGAGGTGCAGGCATATCGATTTTGTAAAGATCGCTCGGATTCCACTGCTCACCAGTAGACAGCATCTGGTAAATGGCAGTAAGAATCATACGAGCAATAGCGATAATGGCTCTTTTCTTGCCACGACGTTTAACAAGTGAATCGTATTTCTTTTTGTAGTAAGGAGATTTGTCGGATTTTACGGCTGCATGAGCACACTGTACTAATGCAGGTTTGAGGTAGACTCCGGCACGCATAATCCGAACAGATTTCTTCTTACCACCGGTTTCGTTGCATCCTGGTGTTAAGCCAGCCCAGCAACATAAGCGCTTGGAACTTGAGAACTGAGACATATCAGTACCGATTTCGGAGATGATAGTGATTGCACTAGCACGTTTGACACCCGGAATGGTACAGAGAAACTGGATAGCATTTTCAAAATCAGGATTAGAAGAAATCATATTTTCTATCATTTTATCAACATCGTTGATTTCAGCTGTGATATAATCCATATGTGCGCGGACGAGGCGCATACGATATTTTTGGGCATCAGTCATCTGATATCCTTCGACGGATTCTATAACAGCAGCTTCTTTGGATTTGAGGCTCCTAAGAAGCTTAGATGCGATTTCTTCGTGGTTAATGGATGTACCCGATTGCTCAAGCAGATAGTCGATAATGGATGTGGATGACTTCCCAAAGATATCAGAAACAACAGAATCTAATGCAACATTACAAACGGTAAGAGCATTCTGATATCGATTCTTTTCACTGGAACGGCAGGAAACAAGCTTGTAACGATAGCGAGTGTATTCTCTGAGAATACGGACTTTCTTGCAGGGAATATAGCTGCCTTTGACAAGTCCAAGACGGAACAAATCTCCAATCCATTTAGAATCTTTGGTATCATCTTTGTTGCCTTTCACAGCCTTTACCCATTTAGGATTGGCAATGACAACATTGATTTCATCTTCCAGAAGATTAAAGACAGGAACCCAGTATTTACCTGTGGATTCCATACAGACATCATGGCAATCGTTGTCGAGAAGCCAATTCTTGAATTCAAGAATTGAATTGTTAAAAGTGGAAAAGCGCTTCTTTTGGTAAGAGGGCTCAACACCACCGGTGGTTTTGACGATTGTGGCAACGAGAAACGATTTGTGAACATCGACACCACAACAGGTTTGATAAGTAACTTTCATAGTCAGACTCCTTTCGTAAAAGATAAGAAGCCATTGACTGAACTGCCACACAATTAAACTAAGGCGTTTAAACAATTCTTAGTGTACGGATTCGTGATGCCACTTATTTGTGCTTGAAAAGGCAGAACTTACACTGATTAAAATGCTGTCTAAAATGAAGAAAGTTGTTACAACTCCTCCTCCCGTGCTTTGTAGTGTAGCTTCTTGCAAATTATTTTACAGCATAACGTAGAGAGTTGAAACACTTTCATTACTATTTGTGCCGCCAGCCGAAGGCGGCGGAATGGAGATTAAAATGAAAAAAATTATGTTAGTTTTTGGTACAAGACCAGAGGCAATAAAAATGTGTCCATTAGTTAATGAACTGAAAAGCAGGTCTTCGATACAAACAATAGTATGTGTAACAGGTCAACATCGACAGATGTTAGATCAAGTGTTAGAGGCATTTTCTGTTGTTCCAGACTATGATCTTTCAATTATGAAAGAAAAGCAGACATTATTTGATATTACAACTAATATTCTTAGTCGAATAAAAGATGTTTTAGAGGAGGTAAAACCAGATGTTGTACTAGTACATGGCGATACATCGACTACTTTTGTGACTGCACTTGCTTGTTTTTATCTGCAGATTCCGGTGGGACATGTGGAAGCTGGACTTCGTACTTATAATATTTACTCTCCATATCCAGAGGAGTTTAACCGTCAGGCTGTAAGTATTATTAGTAAATATAATTTCGCTCCTACACAGCTCTCAAAGGAAAATCTTTTGAAGGAAGGAAAGAATGAGAGTTCAATTTATGTAACTGGTAATACTGCAATTGATGCATTGAAAACTACTGTACGGGAAGATTATTATCATCCGGAATTAGAGTGGGCTGAAGGAAGTCGTTTGATTCTGATTACTGCGCATAGAAGAGAAAATCTAGGAGAGCCTATGCGTCATATGTTTCGTGCGATTCGTCGTGTAATGGATGAACATCCGGATGTAAAAGCGATTTATCCTATTCATATGAATCCAGTTGTCCGAGAGACGGCTAATGAAATACTGGGGGATGATGATCGTATACATATCATAGAACCTTTAGAAGTATTGGATTTTCATAATTTATTAAGCCGTAGTTACTTGATTTTAACTGATTCAGGTGGAATACAAGAAGAAGCTCCGTCTTTAGGGAAACCTGTACTTGTTATGCGTGATACAACAGAAAGACCTGAGGGAATAGCTGCAGGTACACTTAAATTGGTTGGTACTGATGAAGATGTCATTTATCAGAACTTCAAGACATTATTAGAGGATCAGACTAGTTATTTACAAATGAGTAATGCAAGCAATCCGTATGGAGATGGATTTGCATGTAAGAAAATAGCTGACATTCTCGAAAATTGTTAGCATGTAAAGTATTTGCTAGCAACTTTGATTAGAAACTGGAAGCGGATGATTGCGGAAGAATTCGAATGACCGGAACTTGTGGGAGAGTATATCGGGACTACATCCGTGGAAGGTTATACATTAGTGGATGGAACACAGATTGTGATGAGTGAGAAAGATTAGAAATGGGTTTAAATTATGAAGAAAAGTTTGGTTAGAGTAGTACATATATTATGTAGCATTTTATCCATTTGTGTTTTGATAACACCAGAAGTGTTTTCTGAAATAGTTTCATATTTAGCATGTGGAATGCTTTTGTCGATAGTAGTATTTATTTTCTATGATAGACTTCAGTGGGGACAATATATTCAGAAAAAATTTTTTTCTATTGATTTGATTATAATTATTTTGTTGGCATACGATTTTCATACACGGTGGATTCCTTCCAGTATGGTTGCTGTTATTGCGGGGACTTGGGGATTGTCATCAAGTGTATTTTTGTGGCTGGTGGCGGGTACATTAGGTGCAATGGCAATTGGAACAGTCAATTGGGTTGTATCAAAAATAAGCAAGTTTGCAGAGAAAATTGTAGGAAATAAAGAATATTTATATAATTATTTTTTTATTTTGTTAATCTTTATACTGCAGTACCTATCATTGCAGTATAGTTCATTAGAATCATTGAAAATGATTCTGCGGCAGGATGTTTCAATGGTCTTTTTGAATATTCTGATTGTATTAGCTGTGAATATGGTAATGATACTTTTTTTGCAGAAATGGAGAATTTCATTATGTGTGACATCCATTATAGTTTGCATTTGGAGTATTGCCAATTATTACGTTATTCTGTTCCACGGAAGCCCACTTTATATTAGCGAGTTGGTTAATAATACAGAAACAGCATTTGAAGTTATAGCAACTTATGATTATCACCTTTCAATTGTAATGATTTTTTCGATAATTATTTTGATGGCAGAATTGGAATATATTTTTAAATACTCAAACTTCCCACACCAATAAGGTGTGCTGAACCTTGAAAATTCAATATTTCAGCCAATAAAAAAAGGCATAAATACAATCCTTTGGTATAATGGAATTGTCCAGAAACCAAAATAGAAAAGGAGATTTATGCCATGTCCATTTTAGCACAGAACCATACTGATGAGGTAGCTTTACTTGATTGTATTCAGAAATTTTTTGCAAAGCATCATATTGGAAAGTTACTGAAGCAATGTAATGGGACCAAGGAGAAAGGTGTTCCTTCCATTTCTCTTCTGAAATACAAACTCGGAAACATCTTCATCGGAAGAAGTATGTATATGCAGCAGCGTACTGGTTCTTTCAAGGAAGATTTCTCTAAAAATACCTTCTATCGCTTTCTGAATTCTGCTAAGACAAACTGGCTTCGTTTTACGTCACTCCTTGCCGCAGACATCGTTAACAATGAGATCAAGGATCTTACCGATGACTCTCGTAAGAATGTATTCATCATTGATGACAGTCTTTTCAATCGTACCAGTTGTAAAAAAACTGAACTGGGTTCTAAAGTCTTTGACCATACTGGTATGAATTACAAAAAGGGATACCGTATGCTGACACTTAGCTGGAGCGATGGAAATACGCTTATTCCTGTTAATAGCTGTCTTCTTGCTTCATCAAAGGAATCAAACATCATAGGCCCGGTAAAAGCATTTGATAAGAGAACTCTCGCCGGAAAACGTCGCAAACTTGCCCAGACCAAGGCTCCTGAAGCAATGCTGACACTGCTTGATACAGCCGTTTCTGCTGGATTATCTGCGGAATACGTTCTTTTCGACTCCTGGTTCTCTAATCCTGCTCAGATTACAGCAATCAAGCGCAAAGGAATGGATGTGATTGCCATGATCAAGAAAAGCAGTCGGATCAAGTATACCTACAATGACGAGCAGCTTAATATCAAGGAAATCTATTCTAAGAACAAAAAGCGTCGTGGCAGATCCAAATATCTTCTTTCTGTTGATGTCATGGTAGGAAAAGAAAATTTAATCCCTGCAAAAATCGTATGTGTTCGAAATAAGGCTAATCGTAAGGATTGGCTTGCTTTTATCTGCACTGATACGTCTCTTAGTGAAGAAGAAATCATTCGAATTTATGGAAAACGCTGGCAGATTGAAGTTTTCTTCAAAACCTGTAAGTCCATGCTCAACCTGATAGGAGAGTGTCACAGTTTATCTTATGATGCACTAACTGCTCACGTAGCAATTGTGTTTACCAGATATATGCTACTCGCAACGGAACAACGGCGGAACGAAGACCAGAGAACGCTGGGAGAGCTATTCTTTTTCCTTGTTGATGAAATGGCAGATATTACTTTCAGCAGATCACTTGGCATCCTGATGGATGCCTTAATGGCGAGCCTTCAGGAAATCCTGAAGCTGAGTGACGAGCAGCTTTCTGCCTTTATTGCTGATTTTGAATCCAGACTGCCAGAATATCTGCGTAATGCACTCCATCCAGGGACTGCGAAATCGCTATTTTGTTAGCTGAAATATTGAATTTTCAAGGTGCGAAGCCCATTTTGGGTATGGGAAGTCTTAGTTAAATATATTTCACCTACGAATGTTTTTCCATGTTGGAAATCTTTATTAATGAGAAGTGGGGTACTGGTGATTAGTGGGTGTACTATTTATTTGATGTTTGTAAATTTTGTAGGAACTGGAAATGGATGGGTTGCTTGGAAGGATAGTGTGACTTATAAAGGGTTTATGGTATGTGTGGTTGATGATCTTATGGGATCGGCGAATCCGATTATTGAACCAGAGGGATATGAGGTTGCAAAAATTACAAGAACCGAGATATCGGAGAATAGAGAGACCGAAAACTTACCAGATATTATAGTGGTACTAAATGAATCATTTTGTGATCTTAGTTATTATACTTCTTTGACGACAGATGTTGATTATCTTGAAGATTTTTATTCTATCAAGGGTGCCGAATATGGATATGCAATTACTCCGAATGTAGGCGGTGGAACCAATAACTCAGAGTTTGAATTATTGTTCTCAAAATCAATGAATCTTCTTGAAGGATATGCACCATTTACATATTTGGAGCGGGAATTAGAAGAAAGAAGTGTTGTCCAATATCTTGAACAGATTGGGTATACGACAACGGGAATGCATTGTGGTGGTGAAATAAATTATTCGAGAAATAGTGTATATCCGGCAATTGGATTTGACAATATTTATTTAGGGCCGGATGCATTTTCTTATATATCCGATAATGGAAATCGTTCATGGCTGGATGTGGATAATTATAATGATTTAATAGATTATTATGAAAGCGCAAATGAAAATCCGCAGTTCATTTATTTGTTGACATTTCAAAATCATGTTGTTACGAACAGAATGAGGGTTCTTTAGATACTGTACACGTAAATGAGGATTTTGGAGATTTAACGGATGATATTAATGAATATCTAAGTAGCATTAGGCTATCAGCAGAAGCGTTTAAAAAATTGACAGAGTATTATGAAAAGGTTGATAGAGATGTGATTATCTGTATGGTTGGCGATCATGCACCAGCTTTTATATCATCTCTGTCGCCAAAAGAAGACAATTTGATAGCAGATAACAGCATTAATTCTAGAACAGTTCCATATGTCATATGGTCTAATTTTGAGGTTAAATATTCTTCATATTTAGATTATACAAGTATGGTGGATTTGATGCCGATGGTATTAAATGTGGCGGATATTCCATTGTCCATATTTTGTCAAAATATTTTAGATTTACATGAAAGTTTTCCAATAAGAACAAGTGATGGAATATGTGTAGATAAAGAGTTCATGCTTTCTATGTATGATGTGAATGATAACAACTATGAATTGTTGAATCAGTATTACTATATGGAATATAATTCATTATTGACAACAGAAGAGTATCAGGAAGACTTATTTTTACCATAACTGTTTCATTTATTGATTGTGTTGTCATGAGTGGGTTACTTATATAGGGAGTTTTGCCGTATGCGAAAAAGGGGAAATAGAGATAGAGTGATCTCAGAAACTGGATAGACAATTTGAAATCTAGCAACGAAAGTGAAAGATTTCTTTTGAAGGGAAGACAACAGAACATACGAGAATATGGCAATTGCTGTGCTATATGTGGTAAAAAGAATGAAAATACATCCTGTTGAATGGTTGCTATGTGTGAGATAGAAATTTGTTGTTTACAAGGTAGTGTGATGGATAGGTTAGCATGAAAATTATAGATAAATTTCATTGCTACATCATGTTAACTTAAAATAAAAAATAGTAAATTCTTTCATTTGGTTTCATAGAAAATATCATGGAGGATAAATTAATGCAAGCATTACGGCGGCATAAATGGGCGTTCGTCATTATTGTGCTGCTATTGATCGGCATTATGGTGGGACGGAACCTTGATCAATCGAAATATTCTTTAAACTACTCTTCATATCAGATCAGCTCTGATAAAATTAATACGCCGGTCCGGATTTTACAACTGACCGATCTGCATAACAGTGAGTTTGGAGAGAATAATCAGGAGCTGATTGACCGGGTAGCAACTCAGTCGCCTGACTTGATTCTGATTACGGGTGATCTGTTGAATTCTGATGAGCCCAGAACAGACATTGCTGCAAATTTGATTTCTTCCTTATGTGACATTACTCCAGTCTACATATCGTTGGGAAATCATGAGATGGAATATCAGGATAACTTTGGTGTCAACATTATAGAATTGTATCAGGCTGTAGGAGCAGAGGTTTTGGAATATCAGTACGAAGATATTACAGTCAATGGTCAGCAGCTTCGCTTGGGCGGCATTTATGGATATTGTCTGCCGGAGAAATATTTGGAAACTGATGAAGCAGATCCGGAGGAGTGTGCTTTTCTGACAGACTTTCAGAGTACAGACTTATACACGGTTTTGATGTGTCATATCCCGGTGTGCTGGATGATCAACGAAGGGCTGGAAGAGTGGGATGTGGACTGTGTATTATCGGGGCATCTCCATGGAGGGCAAGTAGTTCTGCCATTGATCGGTGGGGGCTATGCTCCGGATATGGGTTGGTTTCCCGGCAGGCTGAAAGGAATTTTTTCTTCCGAAACGGGTAATAAAGTATTGGTTCTGTCCAGTGGTTTGGGTAACACAGAAAATATTCCCCGGTTTAATAATATACCGGAGATTGTTGTGGTGGATTTGGTTCCACAATCATCTAAGTAGGACAAGGGAGATAAGATGAAGATCAAGCAAACGGATCAATTATTTCTGGAGGCGTTAAAAGCCTCTCTACAACAAAAATCAGTAGATTGGGAAAGTGAGTGGACGAAGGAAGAATGGCTTGCCCTGTTTCAGACAGCGGAGAAACATAAGGTTCTCCCTATGATTTATGAGGCGGTATTTCGTTGCCCGGCAGCTCAGGCGCTTGGATTACAAAATCTGGCTCCTTTCAAACAGCATACGGTACGTTCTGTAATGCTCCAAACTATGAAAACGAATGAATTTTATTGTTTGTTTCAGCATCTGCAGTCTTCCGGTGTAACACCTTTGGTGGTGAAAGGGATTATATGCCGCAGCCTGTACCCGCAGCCGGATTATCGAATCTCCGGAGATGAGGATGTGCTGATTCCTCGAGAACAGTTTGAGTTGTGTCATAAGGCCATGTTGGAATATGGTATGCAGCTTTCCAACCCGGATCAGGATATTCATGCGGTGTATGAAGTTTCTTATGGGAAGCCAGGATCACCGCTGTACATTGAACTGCACAAAAGCCTGTTCCCGCCGGATTCGGATGCTTACGGGGAGTTAAACCATTATTTTGAACGAGTTTATGAGCAGGCAATCGAGATGCCGGTGGATGGCATTCCGATTACAACAATGGGATATACAGACCATTTATTCTACCTGATTTGTCATGCTTTCAAGCATTTTCTGCATAGTGGTGTGGGTATCCGACAGATCTGTGATATCACCCTGTTTGCGAATTCCTATGGCAGGGATATCGACTGGATGTTGATTCTGGAGCAGTGTCAGGAAATTCATGCAGATCTGTTTGCTGCAGCTCTGTTCCAGATTGGTCAAAAGTACCTGACTTTCGATCCGGATCAGGCGTGCTATCCGATAGAATGGAAGAATATTCAGGTGGATGAAATCATGCTTCTGATGGATCTGCTGGATGCTGGAATTTATGGTGACGGCAGCATGAGCCGGAAGCACAGCAGCAATATTACTTTGGATGCGGTATCTTCCCAGAAGCAGGGCAAAAAAACCAGAAATGGTGTGATTGCCAGCCTGTTTCCATCTTTAAAGAAGATGGAAGGCCGGTATCCTTATTTGAAGCAGCATCCGTATCTGCTTCCAGTTGCCTGGGGTACCCGGATTTTGAAATATAGGAAAGAAACAAAACAGGGTCAGAATAACGATGCGTCCAGCGCAGTGTCCATTGGCAACCAGCGGCTGGAGCTTTTGAAGGAATATCGGATTCTGGATAACAAATAACCAATCAAGAAAAGGCGCCGGAAGAGTTCCGAATTGACGTTGGACTCTTTCGGAAAAGGTCTTCTATGTATCATACAATAACCTATTATCTATATATGAATAATGTGAAAATGAAGATATAAGAAAGCCGGAAGCGTCATATAGCGTCCGACTATAAAACAGGTTGATTATTACGAAGTTTTTTATCACGGCGAAGGCTTTCCAATAGTGCAGTTACAGTATCGCGGATAATGCGTATTTCATATTCATCGCAGCTGTTAAGCAAAGCAGCCATCTCATTTTGAAAAGGTTCTTTACAGTGAATCACACTGTCACAGAGAAGATCATCAACTGTGACTTGAAGCGCATTAGCGATTGCAACAATAGTGGTCAGACTGACATGTGTTGTGCCTGTTTCGATGTTGCTCATGTGAGAGGGCGAAATTGAGACAAGCTCTGATAACGTTTCCTGTGTGATGTCGGCTTGAATTCTTGCAATTTTAATTCGCTTGCCAATTGATTTGTAGTCCAGTTCCATATCAACCCTCCTCTGTTGAAAAATGTATTTTTTATATTGTACCTACGGCGCAGGAATATTATAATAATCTATAGCCGTAATCTACGGTTTTAGAATAAAATGACGAGATATACAGTAAGATAAATGAGGTCATATGGTTGGTGTTGGAGGGATGAAATGTATCTGGAAGAAGATTTTAGTAAAGAATACGAAGCGGAAATGCAGGAGTTGAAAGAATTCTGCGAGAACTATGAGGATAGTCCACAAGATGAAGCTGAAAAGGCAGAAGAGCTGGAATTCATTAAGAAAGTTGCGGAATTGACTTTGTCACAATATGAACGTATTTTTGACGAAGAGAAGAAAAAGAAAATATTATCTTTATATCATTTGCTGGTTAAAGAGGCAGGTATTCATGGCGGGAAAGTATCTTTGAATATAGATGATGAGGCAATGGTTGCCCGTTTGGAATATGCAGGGAAAGAGATTATTTTTACTGGCGATAAAATGGACGAGACAGCGAAGATATTTTCAATTCTGTTTCAGATGATGGATGATGGAACAATCACTGCGAAAGATGATGTATTTACCATCCAGGCAATGTATCATTTGTATAACAATAGGAGAGTAGCGGACAGGAAAAAAGAAATCGAAGCATTATATGATGAATTTGACCGGAAACGGGGCATCGTCAGGACAATTCCACGTTCGTATTTGGACGATCTATTATAGATAAGAAAATATAGGACCTCGGAGCAGTGCGAAGGCATTGTCCGAGGTCTGTTGCTGTTAAGCGAAAGAGAAATGTTTAATCGAGAGACGGAGCATGGGTGTGACTTTTTTCAGGTTTTGGAGTTATAGTTTTGGTTGAAACCTGTGCCTGTTTGTCACGCAGTTTACCAAGAACGGAAGGCCGCTGTTCCGGATGGGATTCGGTATCATCCCCGGGAGTAAGTTTGTTTTGGGTGCTCATGCGTCCATCAATACAGTCGTAGTTTTCTTCCTGATATTCTTCTGCAGCTTTCAGGTAGTTTCGTTCTGTTGGAGAAGCCGGGGCGGCTGCGGAGTCATTTGTCAGAGAAGCAGTCTGGACAGCAGTTTTATCGGAAAGGAATCCCTGTTCCTCTGTAATCATACGTACAATATCCTGATTGAATCCATCCCAAAGGTTTTCTGCCACCAGTTTACCTGAATTGTCTACAACGACATTTGCTACATCGGAACCAAATTCATCGTGTTCCATTAAAAAGAAGTCATGTCCCAGAATTTCTTTTTGTTCAATGGTGTGCCAGGTGCCATCATGTCCTTCCACATGCAGACCGGCAGTTTCAAGGGAAACAGAGGTAAGAGGTGAGAAGAACTGCGGAACTTCTACAAAACCGATGCTGTCGCAAAAATGGGCAGTATCCCGTCCGTTTTCATGGAGAACAACGACATCACTGACCGACATGGAACGTCCACGGTAATCTGCAGGGTGTTTCAGATTGAATTTCTCAAACAGACTTTCCAGCACTTCCGAGGTCTCTGCCGGATTGCCGTTTCCATCCAGTGCAGGGACGGAGCCGGAATAGACTTTCTCATAATTTGACGGGTCAACCTGCAGATGGAGATGTTTCAGTGTTTTCAGACTGGAGAAGCAGAAGTCACGGGTATCATCATCGGATCGAACCTGATAGATATCATATGAGATTTGATCAGATGAATGGGAAGGGGGAAGCAGATCACCATGTTCTAAGCGGAACTGTCGATCCAGGGCGTTTTCCAGTATGCCGGTCTCACTATTATAAAACTGTACTTTGTCTGAAAGACGATCCTCTTCTGAGACTTCCGTGGCATTCACTTGCTGTACCATGTCAACCAGATCTTTTGCAGTGAGATCTCCAGAAGCAGGCAGGAGAAGAAGTTCATGGACCGAAGAAGGGAGGATATAATAATCTCCGCCGAGACAATCGGAGGCTTTTTGGAGGATGTCTTCTTGAGCGATTAACGAAGCTCCATGCATTTTATCTGCGTTGGTCAGAACATACATCATAGTAGACGGAGTATCGTATGATGTGTCAGCAGGTTCTTCCAACAGATTTACAGGTTTTGATCCAAAGCCCATTGTCTGTAACATTACGGATTCCAGATCACAAAGCATGGGATGACTGTCCTGCTGGACAAGTAATGCATCCTGATGAAGCTCATCTTTCGAAATGCCCCAGGAGTTCAGGAGCGATTCTGTGACAGTAACACTGGCGACATGATCCGGATCTGCATTCTGCGGAATCTGAATGTGGTAAGTCATGGAATAATCGCTAAGTTCTGTATGAACCAATTCTTTCAGTCGTTCCATGTTCTCACTGGTATCGCAAAGATGAATCGCGAGATGTTCTTTCGCAGCTTCATAGTTGCTAATGAACGCTTTCGTATCTTCAGGAGAGAATGGAAAACCAATACTGCAGGTTGCAATGGTGGATTCCGCAATATCGTTCATGACATCTTCAAGATGCTGACCATCCTGATATGCTTCATAAAAGTTGTTTAAATAAAGGACCGGAGCGATAGGGGAGGCGTCTCCATCGGAAAACATGATACCGTGCAGAGTCTGATCATTGTGTTTGATCGTATCCTGTGGGGTGATCCGGATATCGGACAGGTTTTCCGGAAGATGTTCCGGGAGATGGTTTGCTACATAATCGAAAAATTCTTTCTGGTTCATCATATTTATCTGTCTCCTTTCGAAGTACTGGAATTTTGGGATTTGTTTTTAGCAGATGACAGTGCAAGAAGTTTCTGCTGGTAGGTTTCTAATCGGTGGTGAGATGCTTTTTGAATTGATGGACGATGGTAAGTGGTGGTTTCAGGTTTCATAATGTACTCCTTTCGATAGTTTCATCCTCATCTTCAGCAGGAAAAAGAGGAAGTTCTGAAAAGCGCTGATCCGGGGTCGTATAGAGTTTTTCCAATACTTTCTGCATAAGCGAAAGCATTTCCGGATCATCAACGTAAGATAAGGCTTCTTCTATCTCCGTAATGAGAATGTAACGGTTGCTGGTGTTATAAATACAGATTAAATTAATTTCTTCTACGGTGTAGTCCATAGAAAATGGCAGAACATATTCTGCTGGGGATTTTGCAGGATGGTTCATCATCAATGTCTCCTTTATGTTTTTGTGCCTACAGTTGTGGTTTTGCTTTTTCAGGCGTTTTAGGAGAGGAATCGTTGGAAGATAACTCCGCCTGTTTGGCTTTCAGTTTCTTCAGAACAGAAGAACGTCTTTTTTTCCCTCCTTTCGGTGAAGGTTTTTCTTTGGAATCGTTCTGTTTTGGGCTTATGGAATCTTCCTGCCGGGAAATATTTTTGTTTTTTTCCTTTTCCATGGCCATCAGATCACGGAAGGCGGCATCAATCATGACAGGATGGCAGTTGACAAGGTAGTTCAGCCGCGTATCATGACTGGGATCTTCACTGGCACCGGGAATCCTGATCTGATTGGCAGCTTCCCGGATTTCTGTATGGTACCTTTTGTCCCGGGGAGCCAGCTGTATGGTTCCGGCAAGAACAAATTTGCAGCGATCTATCCCATACCGTTCCACCATTTTATCCAGAAATTCCGGTACCTGGTGGTTGTGGTAAGCAAGAGAGTATTCTTTGGTAAATTGAGCTGCACAGGCTTCATTTGCATTGTGGCAGATGCGCCATTCATCCATAGTTCCCTGCTTACGTGCTTCTACCAAGGTCAGAGGATGAAGCGGGCATTTTAAATTGTGTTCGTATGCATCCAGCATTTCAGAAAAATGATCTGGATCAATTCGGATCGGTGGTTCATTGATCGAAAAATCACAGGATTTCAGAATCTCGTTTCGGGCTTCTGTGAAAGTCATGGATTCGTCGCCAATCTGACCGCCATCCAGTAGATGCAGATTTCGGTCATAGATGCTGTAATCCCAGGAACCATCACTGGCAGATTGAATCTGCAGATAGCGCGAACCGATCTGCAGAACCGTTTCCTGTTCGGGCTCCGTTGTCATGGCTTCCAGACGTTGAATCAGCTCGGCTGCGCACGCACTGTATTCAGAATCTTCTTCTGCAATGTCTTTCAGCCAATCGATTATGTACGATGCATCATGATTGAGAATGCTGTCTAAAACCTGTGAAAAGGTGGATTCTTCCGCTGTGTTGTCCGCATACTCGTAAGGGTCGAAGTTATAGGCAAATGTATCAATATCTGCAGCAAGGCGTTGAGGGGTGTCTTTGATTTCAAAATATGGATTCTGCCATGTAGAAAATGGCTGCAGTTCCGTAATGGATTGCTGGTGTGAAGACGGTTTCAGGGCATCCATCTGTCCCTGCTCGTAGAGTTCATCAAAGGTGTTCATGTATTGCTGCTGTTGCATTGGAGTAAGATCACTTTGCTGCAGCTTGTCAGAAAAGTGATCTCGGGTAAATGATTTCATTTCCTCATTGGTCATGTTCCGGTGAACAAGAACCTGATCGAATCCGATTTCCGATCCTAAACGGGAAAGAATTTCCAGCACCTGAGTGTCAGAGCGAAGCAAATCCATTTTCGAAAAGTCTTCCAGTAAAACATTTTTTCCGTTTTGTACATGCAGAAGGTCAGCAGCGGAGGGGGGCTCTTCCCGTTGAATTCCAAAGGTAAGACGGCTGTAAGGAAGATGATTGCTTTCATTGACTGCAGATTCTGCATTGTAAGGCTGTCTGCGCAGTTCCTGAAAGCGGTTTGCTGCTTCTTCAAAAGTATTAAAATATTCTATTGGAGTTTTGTCTTTTGCAGTATTTTGTCCGGTCCAGGTCATAAGATCTGGAATGATGTAACATCTCCAGTTCGTTTTATCAAAAGGTTTGTCCATGTTTTGCTCCGATGAGTGTTCAATTTGAAGTTCTGATAAATGTTTTTCCAGGTCAGTAATAATGGATGTCGATGTATCGCGGATGGTCTGTAAAGAGGCTTTGAGTTCCGGTAAGGAACGATCGGAAGACCATGTGCCTATGTAACCGAAAGAATAATCACTGGTATCCAGCCCAAAATGCTCGGAAACGACAAAGGCAATACTTTCTGCTTCCACTTCTTTTGTCGCTTTATCTTTCTGAGCAGGAAGTTTGTGAACAGGCTTTGTGGTATCAATGTCGTGCAGCCGGGAGTGCGCTAATTCATGGATGGCAGTTTTGACAGTCTGGAGTTCGCTCATACCCTCGTTTATAGCGATTCGTTTCTCTGTAAGACTGAAATACCCATTAGCTCCACTGGTAATTGATTCAAATTCAATGGGGACAGTGGAAGTGCGCCGGATCGCATCCATAAGTAACTCATATTGCTCCACATCTCCAGTCAGCTGGGGAACATCCAGTTCCGGAAGCGGTTTGCCTTCGGTATCTGATACATCAAACACAGTCACGACTTTAAATGCAGGCCGCTTGACGGCAATGCTCTCCATGACAGGATCTCCGTTTTCGTCTAAAACGGGCAGTTTGGTGACAGGATCTATTTTTTCGCGTTCGACAAAGGTATTGGTTTTTACTGGTGCCGGGGCGAATATTTTGATACCGTGAGATCCTTTTTTGGGATGGCGTTCAAATTTTTTGTCCCAGGTGGTGTAACCGGCTACCAGTGAAGCGTCCGGTTTCTGCATTGCAATGAGAATGGAATTGCTGTAACTGTAGTTGTGAAAACGGGACATTACTTTCAGATAATCCTGATATTTTTCGGAACTGAGGAAATCTTTGATTCCTGCTTCCAGACGCTCGGTCACTTCACGAATCCGTTTTTGCTGTGTTTCATAAGAGGTGTTATTCTGAGGCATAACTAGAATCTCCTTTTTCATCCGCCGGATACCGATCTATCCGGCGGGAAAGAAATTTACAAAGAGTGCTCTTTTTTGTGTGATGATGCGCTTTTCTGTTCATTGGCCAATGTTTGAGCTTCCCTGAGTTTGTCCAGGACAGAATGTTTTTTGGGTGAGTCGGCATATGCCTGACGGGGAAATATGGCTTTTGCCGAAGATACCGCTTGTGGTTTGGCATGTTCATGATTGGAAGATGGAACAGCATCCACTGCAGATTTGGTTGGTGAGGGGTCGGATACAACTTCTTCGCTGCTGATATCCATATCCAGCATGGCATTGACTTCATTCAATCGTGCCTGCTTCTGGGACAGTTCTTCTTCATGAGGAAAAGGACGTTCCAATTCTTCTCTGGCTTCAGCGATCTGGTTTTGAAGGTCTTGAAGTCGTTGATTTGCCGTTTCTATTTTTACTTTTATGTTTCCTAATGCATGATTGATTCGGCTGATATTGCCGGAAGGATCGGTACCCACTTCCGTCATATGGCTGACTTCTCCTTTTAATGTCAGATTAAATTTCTGCGTGAAGGAATCAAACTGTACCTGTATGGGAAATCCGGCATATTCCCCAATCGTGCCGCCGGAATGGACCGTTTTCAGTTCGGCGCAGGCAGCGATGATTGCGGTTCCGGCTTCTTTTCGATCCGTGTATTCCTTTCCGGTAATGGTCATTTTGAAGTGCTCTGCATCAGATGGTAAATTTGCCTTTACAGTGTCCTGATCTTTTTCCAGACCGTTAATCAGTGCCGTGGTTTGGGAAAGCTGTTTTGGGTAGCTTTTCAGAAGAAGATCTTCCAGCTGATAGTGCCGGCTGGTATGACTGGCTTTCATCAGCTGCAGCTTGGATACCTGCATATCCAATTCGGTCTTTTCCATAATCAGCGGATTGCCGGAGGCCAGAGCTTTTACTTCTGCATATTTCAGGGATACTTCATCTGTATCTTCGCAGGAGCGGGCAGGGGATTTACTGGTCATGACCTGACCGATGAATTTCTGCTTATTCTCCAGTATCTGCCACATATACGCATCAAAGGTACTTTCCGTCAGGTAGCGGAAGATATGGACGGATTCATTCTGGTTTCCCTGCCGGAGAATACGGCCTTCCTGTTGCTCTACGTCAGATGGACGCCAGGGAACATCCAGATGATGGAGTGCAACAAGTTTATCCTGGATATTGGTCCCTGCACCCATTTTAGAGGTGGAGCCAAGAATCACCCGTACCTGACCGGAACGGACTTTTGCAAAAAGGGATGCTTTTTTTGCATCCGTATCAGCATCATGAATAAAAGCGATTTCTTCCGGCGGGACACCTCTGGAGATCAGTTTTTGTTTGATATCGTCATAAACATTAAAGGAACCATCTCCCTTCGGCGTGGATTGGTCACAGAAAATGACCTGTGTAAGTTTTGATTCAGCTGTCTTTTCCCATAATTCAAAGGTTTTTGTTATACAGGAATTGACTTTGCTGCCGGGATCGTCTGGAAGAAGAGGATTGATCAGACGCTGATCCAGTGCCAGTTTCCGTCCATCGTTGGTTACACAGAGCATATTGTCTACAGATGCATCAACAAGACCGTTATGAATGGCTTCTGCACGTTCTCCCAAAGCAGCGACCATTTCCTTCTGGGCATCGGAAGGAGGGACAACAATATTTTCAAAAATTGGTGTCGGTGTTGGCAGGTTCAGCATGTCTGCAGTCTGAATGTCTGCCGTTTCTTTCCACACACTCATCAGTTCCGGAAGATTGACAAATTTGGCAAATCGTGTTTTGGCACGGTAGCCGGTTCCTTCCGGTGCCAGTTCAATAGCGGTCGTTGTTTCTCCGAATTGGGCTGCCCAGGAATCGAAATGTTGTAAGCCCATTTGATGCAGCGTATCTGACTGCAGATAGCGCATGAGTGTAAAGAGTTCCGTCATGCTGTTGGAAATCGGTGTGCCTGTGGCAAAGGTAATGCCGCGTCCGCCGGTAATTTCATCCATATACTGGCATTTCGCATACATATCTGAAGATTTCTGGGCATCTGTGGTAGAAATACCGGCAATGTTATTCATTTTGGTAAAGGTGTAGAGATTTTTGAAGTTTTGGCTTTCATCTACAAAGAGCCGGTCAACGCCGAGTTCTTCAAACGTTACGACATCATCCTTGGTTTTTCCTTCATTTAATTTGGTCAGCCGGGCTTCCAATCTTTTTTTGGTGGCTTCCATCTGTTTGATGGTAAAGTTTTCCCCATTGTTGTTTTTGACTTCTTCAATTCCCTCGATTACATCTGTGATCTGTTGTTTCAGGATTGCTTTCTGGCGCTCCGGTGAAAGTGGAATCTTTTCAAATTGCGTGTGCCCGATCACAATGCAGTCGTAATCGCCGGTAGCGATGCGGGAACAGAATTTTTTACGATTGGACGGTTCAAAATCTTTTTTGGTAGCAACCAGCACTTTGGCATTGGGATAAAGGCGAAGAATGTCAGAACCCCACTGCTCAAGCAGATGGTTGGGGACAACAAAAAGGGATTTCCTGCATAAACCAAGACGTTTGCTTTCCATTGCGGCAGCGATGCAGCTGAATGTTTTTCCGGCGCCGACAGCATGTGCGGCCAGGCAGTTACCGCCATACAGGATATGAGCGATGACATTTTTCTGGTGCGGGCGGAGCTTGATGGCAGGATTCATACCCGGAAAAGACAGGTGGCTTCCATCGTACTCTCTGGGGCGGATGCTGTTAAAACGTTCATTGTAACGCTGTACCAGTGTTTCACGACGCTCTGGATCCTTAAAAATCCAGTCTTTAAATGCCTGTTTAATGGCATCCTGTTTTTGCTGTGCAAGAATAGTCTGGTTCCGGTTGATTACCCGGCGTTCATTCCCGTTTTCATCGATTTTGGTGTCATAAATTTTGGTTTGTCTCTGATTCAGTGCATCTTCCAGTAAACGGTAAGCAGAAGCACGCTCAGTACCATAAGTTACATTTGCGGTGATGTTACCGGAGTCAACACTTTTACCCTTGATGTTCCATTCCCCGGTACTTTCTGCATATTGAACCGCGATTTTGCCGCGATGGATCTGATACCATGGAGTATGTAACAGTTCCTGCATAAATTGTGTGATCAGCTGCGGTTCAATCCAGTTGACTCCCAGCCGCACTCCAATTTCGCTTGCAGTCAGTTCTTTGGGCCGAACCTGTTTTAAATATGCTACATTGGAGGCGAACTCCGGATAATTTTCTGCGAAAGTAATCGCAGTCTTTAATTTTTCACGCACATTGCCGGAAAGGTATTCATCTGCTGTCTGCCAGCATTCCGAAATCGGCTCTTTGAAAATCAGTCCATGCAATTCTTCGCAGATTTCTTCCTTACTTTTCCCATACAGTTCTGACATGTAGTCCAGATCAACACAGGCTTTTTCTCCCATGGAGACAGATAAGGCTTCAACAGCAGTATCAACGGAAGTAACCGGTTCCGGTTTTTGGATCGTTCTTTTGGAAAAGATGTCTGCTTTTCGCTCCAGTTTACCATCTTCGTCCACCACTTCCAAAGAGGAGAGCAGGTAATAGGAAGAATCCTGACTGAAGGCACGGCGATTACCGGCACTGTTGATTAAGCCGAATTTTTCGCTGAAACGGTCATATTGCTGGTTTAACAAGTCCATCTGTTTCTGAATTTCATGGTCGCCGGCATCTTCTAACTGCATATTCAGAAGCATCCGGGTTGTGTCCCGAAGCTCTACCATACCTTTGATGCGCTCTGTAGTTGCGGCAGGAAGATCCATCCGGTTCATCACTGAGTTTTCACGGTAATAAACATGGTTGTCTAGGACTGTGAAACTGAAATTTTGTACAGAAGGATCGGCGGGAATGCTTACCTGCAGATCCAGATCGCTGTCTTCCAGTACCTGATTGGAAATTGTGCCATGGATATGGAGAGCAGCTTCTTTTAACTGCTGTTCCAAATCGGTATCCGGGAAAGGAACGACCGTTACTTCCTGTTTGCCATATTGAGTGCTTACGGTAGAAAAACTTCCCAGGACCATTTCCGGGTGACTGGTGAAATACTGGTTGACGGTATACCCCTCCGCAGTTTTCCCGAGACTGACCCACTCTGGCATTTTGAGCGGTGCCCGGTCTCTTTTTTGCAGGAACAGGATGTCTGCTACAACATCAGTACCTGCATTTTGCCGGAAAGCATTGTTGGGCAGGCGAATGGCACCCAGCAGATCTGCACGTTGTGCCAGATATTCTCTGGCGGAAGACGATTGTTTATCCAGTGTACCGCTGGAAGTGATGACGGCTACCACACCGCCAGGGCGGACCTGATCCAGTGATTTTGCAATAAAATAATCATGAATCAGAAACTTGTAACGGTCATAACTGCGATCTGCTATCTGGTAGGCTCCAAAAGGAACATTACCGATAACTACGTCGAAGAAATCATCAGGAAAATGTGTGTGCTCAAAACCGTCTATGGTAATGTCTGCTTTTGGATACAGCTGTTTAGCAATCTGACCGGTAAGGGAATCCAGTTCCACACCATATAGATGGCTGTCCCGCATGGTTTCCGGAAGACATCCGAAAAAGTTCCCAATTCCGCAGGATGGTTCCAGAATGTTGCCGGAAGTAAAGCCCATATTTTCCAGTATTTCATACATTGCACGGATGACTGCCGGGCTGGTGTAATGGGCATTGAGAGTTGAGGAACGTGCGGCTTCATATTCCGGCGGGGAGAGCAGTTCTTTCAGCTGTGTATATTCATCAGCCCAGCTCTTATTGTTCTCATCAAAGGCCATGGGGAGGCCGCCCCAGCCAACATAGCGGGACAGGATTTCCTGTTCTTCTGGTGTTGCAGAACGGTCTTCAAAGTTCAGTGTCTGGAGCAGTTTGATGGCTTCCATGTTGGCATGAAATTTGGCTTTCGGTCCGCCGGCTCCCAGGTCTTCATTTGTAATCTGGAAATTGACCGGTTCCTTAGAGGGAATAACCGGAGACTGCCCGGTATCTTGGAAGGCTGTTTCGGGTTCTGCAGGAATGAAGGATTCTTGTGAAAACTCTGATGTGAAAAGGAGCTGTTCTTCCACAAGGCTGCGGACATCCTGTAAATTTTCTATTCGTGTAATCGGGAAACCGACTGCCTGCAGGAAGGTCAGGTCAATCAGGGAAACTTTCTGTGTTTCCAAATCGATGGAATCTATACGGAACAGACGCTCGTCAATGGAAAGCTCTGCACCAATCGGTATGTAATCTTTGGAAGGAAGTTCCTGGACGGGCAGTTCTCCCTGATTGGATACCGGTTCTGACAGTTCTTTTTCAGATTCGTTTGGAGCAACAGGTTCCATGGGATTTTCCGTCTGTTCAGGGAACAGGGTAAATTCCCCATTCTGAAATTCCTCAATATCCTGCAGATATCGTTGATCTTTTGGGAGAGTATGATAATCTTCCGGAAGCTGATTGACGGAATTCTGCATGAAATCAACCAGTTCTGCAACAAATTCCGGATGAAGCAGTGCTTCCATGATTTTTACGATATCCTGCTGATAGCGATCCTGATCAATAAAGTTCCCTTCCAGCTGGATCGGCATCTGAAGCTGAATGTCTTTTGGCATATCAGCACGAAAATGGGTAATTTCCCTGGCAAGATATTCGATTTCAAAGGCAGGTTTATACGTCTTTTCTTCTTGTGTCAGAAAATGGTCCGTCTGGATCAGTGACTCGATCAGTCGGGCTGCTTTTGTCCAATTGAGTGTAACCGTGTCCGTGGTGCCATCTGGAGATTCCAGTGCGTATTTTAACCCGCGGCTGCTGTATTCAAAGGAAAGAAAGTCATTTCCCTGAGTTGCAGGATAGGTTCCGCCCATAATGCCATATGAATTCTGCAGATAATTGGAACGGATTTTTGAATCAGTATGCTGCAGGAAGCAGGAATAAATACCGAGTTTCGTATCACGGCTGCGATTGCAGAGGTGATCCTGTATCTGGTTAAATGGGATATACCGCTGATGTGATGGCATCAGAAAATCATCGGAAGTATGGTAGATTCTGTTTGCGAAACTCAGCCGTTCCAGACGGTCAAGCAGCTCCGGAATTTTGTGATAGTGAAAGCGGAGAATGCTGTGGTCCAGTTGGTAATCCTGATAAAATTGCTGCAGTATCCCAATCTGGCGTTGCAATTCATCTGGATTTTTGAGTTTTTCTGCGAGATGCGCGGTAGCTTCCGGATATCCTCCGGAAATTTCCTCCCGGTCGAAATAAACGAAAGAAAAGTTTTCGTAATCAAAATCGCGGTAAAGATACAGCATGGATAGAGCGGTTTCTTCCCGTTCAAGCTCCATGGCATTGTCTATGATGCTCTGAGAAGCATAATGTCCGCTATCCAGAAGTTCCTGAATCCGGTGTTCGGCATCTTCCCAGGAGACATATGCTTTTTCCCCGGCGGAGTATAGATCATCTCCCAGTGCAAGCTGAATACCGTTGTGGTTAAAACCAGCAACGTAATCAGTGCCTTCCAGACGGATACCGGTTGTACTTTCACCATATTCTTTCGCTAATAAAACAGCCCGTTTGGGAGCGGGAATATCTTCCAGATAAAGAGCGACAATCCGAAGCTGGCTATTTTTATGGTTGCTGCCTCCGGTGAGCAAATCATCCAGGACTTCAGCTGGAACAGATTCTATCAGCATAACGGGTGTTTTTTCAGCACCAAGATCCTGCATCTGTTCATCAGCAGAAGGAAACTGCGGCAAAATAAAAGCAGCGGAAGATGTGACATCCTCCGCTGCCGGTTCTTCGGTTTTGCGTGTATCAGACTTGCTTAATTGTAAACCAGTTCGGTCAGCACGATTTCCTCTGCCATCTGATGCAGGGAATTCATGTGTGCTGTCCAGCTCAGTGGGTTCGTTGCTTTGTCGGGAGCTGGATTCGATTGAAGCAGCTGGTTCGTGATTCGTTCGATTCTGGTATTGGCTGTCCTGTCGATCTCCAAAAGGTGTTCGGTCAGTTTGCCGCTCAGAAGAAGTGTCTGGTACGTCCCGCCCCGATGCTCCTTCAGATAGGTTTTGCGAAGCATCCCATATTTGCCTGGAATTTCGCTGGGCTGTTCGTCTATCATCAGATTCGGGATCAGATAATCGCCGGTTTTGGTGTATGTCAGGGTTTTGTTCATGATCGTTTCCTCCTGTTTTCTCTGAACTTTCATGCTTTAAAGTGATAAAATTATTATAAGATACGTTACCTGGATTTGCAAGATGGTTCTGCCTGTAATTTTCGTGTTCAATGGAACGAATTTCACGTCCTATGTCAACGAGGATCGGGCGTACGGTTTCATTGGCTGCAAAACCAAGCTGGCTGACCGTAGCAAGCGTATCGAATTCAGAAATATTGAGGAAAGATTCAGCATTCATATATTCGTCAGGATCAAAACCGCACCTGCGAAGCAAAGTGTATTGAATGCTGCTGGTTAACAGTTCACGGAAACGGACCTTCAGATTCAGTTCATCCAGATCTTCAAGGAAACTTCCGGGAACCGCGTATTGGAAATCATTAAAATAATCATCCGCTGCATCTCTGGCAGAAGAAGCAGCAATCGCCTGAAGGGCATCAGGCAAGGACAATTCTGATTCTGTAAGGTTATAGGTATCAGACAGATGATCCAGAATTGCGTTTGTATATTCTGGTTTCATTTCCCAGAGAAATGGTATCCGTCCGTTTCTTCCGGGATGAGTGTCTGCAATATCAAAAACGTATTTAAGCCTGAGTCGGGCACCGGTATCATCGATCAATGCGATGCCGGTGGAACCACGATTGACCCAGCGGTGCATTTTTTTGTTCCATATTTCAATGGAAGCGCAGGCGGTTGCATCCGGTTTCTGGGCATGAATCAAAATCTGTTCATTGAAAGAATATTTGTAGATTCTGGAAGCGGTGTCCAGAAAGCCCATCCAGTTTTCCGGGGTTCGTGTAATGTTGTATGTAGTCAGTTCGGATAATTCACTGACTTTTTTTATGGTACTTGCCATGGCCGCCTCACAGTCCGTACCAAAGGTACTCGGTTAAAGAACCTGTTCGGAAAGTAAACTCCAAAGCAGACTCCGGAACGAACCGGTAACCGGTTGATGTCCGGGAAATGGAGTGATGTGTTCGTTTCATATCATTACGCTCCTGTTCTACGGTGAAAAACCGTTTTTTTAGCGGCAAAGATCATGCCTTATATTTCTAATCGGTAATAGGCGCAGGAGCGTAAAAAAGCATAAAAACAGCCGGACTTTATCAATCCGACTGTGAGTTGTGTGATTATGTATTTGCAGCATTGATAGGGAATTTTGATTTCACTGACTTTTGTTCACGGTGGACAAAAGTAGAAAAGAAGATTAGCGGGGGTTACTTTTGCTGTTGGGAAATTCCAGTTGAAAACTTGCGATACGGGAACCATTTTTATCCACCGTTTCTGTCAGAACAAGGTCTGCGTCAAACATTTTTCCGGTTCGGGCGGAGTATAGGTTTTTCATGTGGGAATGTCCGTTTTTTAAAAGTTCTGTTGCCAGTTTTTTTGTCATAGAGCATTTCATCTTCTCCAGATAACTGCTTTTTTTCCAAAGACAGAATCCACAGTTCCGGTCAGAACAGTAATAACTGGATTTTCCGTCCAGGACACGTGAGCCGCACCAGGGGCAGGCACCAATGGAGTCGGAGGAATTTGTGGATGTGGAAAAAAGCTGCTTCTTTTCCGGTGATGGTGCAGAAGTCGCTGTTACCAGCTCGTTTACCATGTGAATGATACCGGAAAGAAAGGCTTCATCGGATACCTCGCCCCGTTCAATCTTCATCAGGGTATTTTCCCACTCTGCTGTCATAATCGGAGATTTTAATGGCTCCGGCATGACAGAAACCAGATTCATTCCTTCCTGAGTAGGAATCAGGTTTTTCCCTTTTCGAGTGACATAACCGCTCTTTACGAGCTTTTCCAGAATCCCGGCTCTGGTAGCGGGGGTTCCCAGTCCTTTCTTTTCTGTGTCCTTATCAAAATTGTCATTTCCCGCTGTTTCCATAGCGGCAAGGAGCGTATCTTCCGTGTAAGCTTTGGGCGGAGAAGTAAAGTGATTTGTAATCTGTGTCGCTGCAGTCCCCATATTCTGCCCGTTTTGAACGAATGGCAGGGGTTCCGGATCTTCTGCATTTTCCTTTTCCGTACTGTTGAGTTTTTTACGAAAGCATTGCTCTGTCTCTTTCCATCCATTGTCAAGGATGGTTTTTCCTTTTGCGGTAAACTCTTCGCCATTGCAAACTGCAATAATGCTGGTTTCCTGATAGCGATGTTTTTTGCCGGTGGCGCAGATCAGGCGCATGGCAATTTGTTCCAGAATATTACGTTCCGGGGCTGTCAAGTGGGAAAGGTCTGCCTTGGCAATTTCAGCGGTAGGAATAAGGGCATGGTGGTCGCTGACCTTCTTATTATTGATGCAGCGTTTTACATCGATGTCCTGATTTGAACCGGCTGTAAAAGGAAAGATGCGGCGGCATTCTGTTACAAGACGGTAAACGGATGATTCCATATCTTCTGTGATAAACTGGCTGTCAGTTCTGGGATAAGTACATAGCTTCTTTTCATAAAGTGACTGTACAGTATCCAAAACCTGTTGGGCTGTGTATCCGAAATAACGGTTGGCTTCTCTCTGTAACGTGGTTAGATCATAAAGCCGGGGCGGTGCTGCGGTTCGCTCTTCCTGTTTGACTGAACGGATTTCCAGGGGATTTCCCTGACAAAGTGTGGAAAGGCGATCCGCTTCTTCTTTATTGAAAATTTTCTCCCGGTGTACGGTCAGTGCTCCGGCAGTCAGGTGGAGATTCCAATAAGGCTGTTTTTGAAAGTTTGCAATCTGTTCGGATCGTTCTGCCAGCATGGCAAGAACGGGAGTCTGTACCCGACCTACCCGGAGCAGTGTACCATACAGGCTGGTATAGAGTCGGGTGCCATTAATACCGACCAGCCAGTCTGCCTGAGAACGGGCGAGTGCAGATCGGTATAGATTATCATAATCCGTACCGGGATGCAGATGGGAAAAACCATCCAGTATAGCAGAATCTTCCATACTGCTGATCCATAAACGGAGAAAAGGTTTTTTGCATCCTGCCTGGTAATAGACGTTTCGGAAAATTAATTCTCCTTCCCGTCCGGCATCGGTAGCGCAGATGATTTCGGTAACATCTTTACGGTTTAACAGTTCTTTTAAAATACGGAACTGTTTCGCTTTATCCGGGGAGACAGTCTGCTTCCATGGATTCGGGATAATGGGAAGGTCTTCTTTTTTCCAGCTGATGTATTTTTCATCGTATGTTTCTGCATTGGCAAGACCGATCAGATGTCCGATACACCAGGAGATCAGATAACCGTTACCTTCGAGATATCCTTCTTTTTTGTTGGTAACATGCAGTACTTTGGCGATGCTTTGTGCAACACTGGGTTTTTCAGCTAATATAAGACGGTATGGCATAATTTGATTCCTCCTGTAAAAGCGGGCGATCAAATGGTGCGACCGCCCGTTTTGGGGTCAGGGTTTATCGAATTCCTGACATTTATTTACTGCTTTTCATCGGCATCCTCTTCAATTTCCGGATAATCCTGGAATGGAATATTCCCATCGGAATTGGTACCTTCTTCTGAAAGTTCCGGAGCATCCTCTTTTTCAGATTCAGTCATTTCTGCCTCTTCCTCCATGGCATCATTGATATCGTCCGGCTGCTCTTCTCCGCCGTAAGCGGTTTCATCTTCCTCGTCTTCCATATCCTTTCCAGGACGGATCTTCAGAACGTAGTATGCACCAACGGCTCCGATGGCAAGAAAAATCAGTAAAATGTATCCCAGAGGACTTTTGGAATCTGATTTTTCTGTTGGGCCTTCTTCTGTTTCACTGGGGAAAGTCGTTTCTTCAGATTCCGTTGTCGATTCCGGGGCATCTGTATCCAAGGATGTGACCGGGCTGTCCTGGGACTGGGATATATCAGTGGTATCGTTTTCCTCCTCTTCAATGAAATCCTGCAGATCCGCTTCATCAATCATGGACAGCATATATACATTATCACTGGTACGGTCTTTGTCGATAATAAGAAAAAAAGTGTTATTATTTTTGGTTGTTACGGTGTAAAAAAGCTTATTCTGGCTGGAATTGGCTTCATCCTGAAGTGTTCCGTTTCCATCAGCAGTAAATGGATTGGTTCCTGTTTCTTCAGAATAAGAAGTATCGGAACGGTCAATGACCGGTTCGGAACTGATTTCGGTTTCGCTGCTGTTTTCATCTGTATAGGCAAAAGCTGTGGTAGAAAGCCCGAACATCAGGCAGCCACATGCAAGAGCAGTCAAGAGTGTTTTAATCTTCTTCAACTTCATGGTTTTCCTCCTCGCTTTCGGAAAATGGTGTGGGTGTTGTGGTGGCATTTATTGCCAAAGGGATCAGGGCGGACAGATCTGTACCGCCTTTTTTCACTGCCTGAACAAGTGCCAGCATATCATCGGCAGAGAATTTGGCATTACGGATTGCTGCAATCATCTCTGAGTTTTCCAGCTGACGTTCCTGTTCCCGCAGTACTTCCAGTTCTGACTGGACGGTTGCAAGAATCTCTTCTTTGCGCTGAATTTCGTTTCGGACTTTTTTGAGTGGTTTCATGGATTCCCTCCTTAGTTTCCTACACGGCCAAATGCATAGAAATGGGACTGCCAGTAGGATGTTTCAATGGATGTATACTGGATTGGATCTCCGCAATGGATCATTTGTCCATTACCGGCGTAGATACCTACGTGGGAAACACCGGGTGTATCATAAGTTCCTTTGAAGAAAATGATGTCACCAGGTTGTGCTTCTGCAGCACTGATCGGGGTGCAGATATCGTAAATACCCTGTGCGGTCAATCTGCCCATGTTGTAGACTCCTGAATTGGTGAAGACATAGCTTACAAATCCGGAACAGTCGAAACCGGTTGAAGGACTGGATCCGCCCCAGACATAAGGCATACCCAGATATTTTTCGGCTTCTTCAAACAGCCTGCGGGCTTTTTCGGTTGTGAGGGCTGAACCGCCGCCATAGATAGAGCTGCTTCCTGTATTTAGATAGAAATAGGGATTGTAGTAATCTCCTTTGTACAGAAATTCAATGTGCAGATGGTTTCCGGTAGAGTTGCCGGTAGATCCGACTGCAGCGATGACATCCCCGGACTTCACTTCCTGTCCGGCACTGACGTAGAGCGTTTTGCAGTGGGCATAAAGTGTTTCATACCCCTTATCGTTTTTTATTACGATGTAGTTTCCATAGCTGCTGCTGTATCCGGCAGTCTGTACAGTACCATTCTGCACGGAAAGGATTTCGGTTCCTTCCGGCATGGCGATATCCAGACCCTTGTGAAGTTCTACATCTCCGTCAGTAGGAGAGGTGCGGTAGCCGAAATAGCTGCTGATATTACCATGCCAGTTATATTCAAAAGGAGAACCGAGAAATTGCCGGTTTCCTCTGCTGGAGGTATAGATATCATACAGGTCTTTCTGGTCGGTATCCATACGGTCAGAGACAACAAACTGGAGATTTTTAGAAGTTAAGGTAACATAGCAGACTTTTACATTTTCGGTTGTTGTTACCTCTACTTCCTGGATTCCGTTATCGTCAGCTATGTAGGCTTCCCAGGTCTGGTGTCCATGAGCGGAAGCTGCAGAATGGTTATCGTAATATACATCAAACTGCACTCCATACTGGTCAAAATTACCGGTGTCTTCAACTGTGTATTCCACGCCGTTCATGATCACCTTTGTCCCCATGGGAACGAATGGATTGGACGCATCCACTGCAATGGTATGTGCAGCCTGAGGGTATACACCGCTGGCGGTTGGTCCGCCCGACCATTGGCCACAGCAGATGCTGCAGTTGCAGTACCCGCTGGTGACAACACTTCCCAGAGACTCTCCGACACGAACGGTCTTTGTGATTGTCCGGGTTTCATTGATTACTTCTTCTGTCAGGTGGTACTGCAATGAGAACAGTGTGTTTAGCTCCTGTTTGATCTCACGATTAAATGTGAAGCTGCCGTACTTCGCACAGAGGTAACTGATCAAAATAACAGGGTCATGCCCGATTTCGCCCAGGTTATAGTTGTACTCGTCACAGCCGCTGTGCCGGCTTTTGATTGTATCAATCTTATGCTGGAGGTCAGCCTCCAGCTGGGTGTAATACATATCAGCCTGGGTAATTTCTGAATCTTCGGCAGGCCATGACGAAGCGGTAATGGTGCCAAGTGTCTGGGATGCGATGACAGAACAGGATTGTAATTGGGTCATCAGGAAAACAATCAGCAGAATCAGGGCAGTCAGAATCAGTCCGCCTTTTTTATGTGTGACAAAAAATTCTTTCACAGCAGCGGCGGTACGCTCTGCAGTAGAAGCGGTACTTTCAGCCGTCTTTTCAGTAGCTTTAGCTCCTTCTTTGGATGCTTTAGCAGCCTGGGCTGCTCTATGTTTATTCTGTTGTTTTTGGAAAAAACGGTTAAGCATCTTATTCCCTGCAGGATTATGCTGTTCCGGGGATGGTTCTCCCGTATGAAATGTTCTTTGTGTTTCATACGGAGACTGGTGCAGATGAGACTCTTTTTTCTGTTTTACTTTCTGCTCCCTGAGACGGCTGGATTTTCGAAGATTTTTCGTTTCCCGGATGCCTTGTTCTGCCAGGATTTCAGTCTTGTGGGCTGCTTCTACAGCAGAATTATCCTGTTCCGATTCATGAAGTTTACCGTGGATCGCCACAGCAGTGACACCGGCAGCAAGTCCGGTCGTCTTTTTGGTGCTGGATTTGACCATACCTGCCATCGTGGGTTTCCCGGTTTCTTCTTCTGGAGTAAATTGCAGACGGGATTTGGACTTCTTTTCAGTCTGTGTTTTTCCAGTTGTTTTTTTGTTTTTTTTCTGTTTTTCTGCAGTAGATGTTTCGGAACAATCAACAGCTTTTTCGGAGGCGGTCCCGTGGTTTGCATTTGATTTTTCCTTTGACGGACTCCGTGCCTGATCGGAATGCTTTTTGCTGTTTGGCTGCTTTGCATTGGATGCCTTTGTTTCCTGATTTTTCGTGTTGTTGCCGGACTTTTTTGAATTTACAGATTTACCGGCGGAAGCAGCCGAGAATTCGACTTCCTTTTTTTGCTTTCGGGTCGACAAGTTCGGTCCATCCGGCTCTTTTTCACGAAAGAGTCTCTGCTGACGATTTTTTTTGGCGGTTTCCTGAGCAGCATTTCGTTTTACAGGCGTTTCTTTTGGGGTGCGGTGGGTAAAATCCTGTTCACGCTCTGTAATGGAATTTTCCGGTTTCTCAACTCGGTGTTCCATGATAATCCCGTTATCTTTTGGCTTTGTATCGGCATTTGAAGTTGCGCTATGGGATGTTTTCACCGTTTTCGTCTGTTGACTGATAACGGCTGAGTGGTTCTCCGGGGGATTTTTGCCCATTCGGAATTTTCCGGATTGTTCTTTCACACCTGCAGGATTCTGGGACTGTCGATGCAGTGGATTGACCTGGTTGTCCTTTGGGGTAAAAACTACAGATTTTTCGGCTGAATCATTTTTCGAGGGAGTTCCTACATTATTAAATGGAGTTTCTGAATGAGATGGATCTGCAGCTTGAAAAGGTCCTGCGCTTTTGTCAGAATCGGCAGTAATTTTTTGTACCAGTCCGTCATGGGTCATTTTCTGTATATATTTGTTTTTCGACCGATGGCGTTTTCGACTCATTGCTTTTTTTCACCTCCTATCGTTGGAATTTTGCAGGAATCCCGGAAAAGTTCTGGAATCCCTGCCGTATTTTATATCTGGGAAATGGGAGTCAGTTCCATGTTGTCCCAATGGTTCATGGATTCTCTGGCAGACTGGATGACCTGATTGATTTTTTCAGATTCTTCAGCGGAAGTTTTCAGTTTTACAGCAAGGTGAGCCAAAGAATTTGAGAGGGATTCTTTTGTGCGGTGCTGGTCGTAGAGGAAGAGAACTGTTTTATAGAGCGAATGGCAGTCATTCATCAACAGCTTAAAATCCTCTGCAGTCAGTACAACATAATCTTCCGTTGAGAGTGCTTCAGGCGTGTTAAAAACCGGGCAAGGATGGTCGTCTGCTTCTCTGCAGGTGCCGCAAGCTGCACAGTTGCCACAGCTTGGACAGTCGCTGCAGGAATCACAGTCTCCGCAGTTTGTTTCATCCGGTTCAGATTCTTCATAAGAAGAGTCGAAAGGTGGATAGCCAAGGGCAATCAAATGTGGATTACACGCATCCAGAAGCCGCAGCAGTTCCAGATAGTGCATTTTTTCAGTTTCAAATTCAGAATGGTTCATGGATGGATCCTCCTTCATGATGTACAGATCAGACATTTTCAGTTAATTTGGTACTCATAATGCGATACAGGTTGTTATGCGGAAAATGGTCGCGGAACGGGATGATCACGTTTCCATAGAATAAAAGTCCTTCTCCTTCAGAACTGTTGGTCACATAAGAGAGCTGATGAGTGGAAATGTTAAGTGCTTTGGCGAGAATCTGCCGGTCCCCGCTGGCCTGGTTGAGCATGTATATAAAGTCGCTGTTTTCAAATATGTTCTCTATTTCGCGGGAAGAGAGCAAATCTTTTACATTTTGAGTAATTCCGGTTGGAATTCCGCCCCATTTTCTAAAACGTTTCCATATTTCTACAGAGTAAGTTGCGGTCTGTTCTTCTTTGAGAAGCAGATGGAATTCATCACAGTAGAACCAGGTATGTTTATGGGAATACCGGTTTTCTGTGACCCGTCCCCACACCTGATCCTGGATAATGAGCATTCCCAGCTTTTTCAGCTGTTTTCCCAGATCTTTAATGTCGAAACATACCAGACGGTTATCCAGATCGATGTTTGTCTGGTGGTTGAATACGTTTAGGGAGCCATGCACGTAGATATCCAGAGTGGTAGCGATCCTCTTGGCTTTGGGATGGTCATAGGCAATAAGATAATTATATAAATCTTCCAGAATCGGCATATTTTCCTGTCGGGGATCTTCCAGATATGGCTGATAAACGGCTCGGATTGCCTGGTCGATGATGGAACGTTCTTCTCCTTCAATTCCGTTTTTCCCCATAATCAGTTCAAACAGGGACAGAATGAATTCTGATTTTAAATGCAAAGGGGAATCATCTTCGGAGTAGTTCATGTTAATGTCCAAAGGGTTGATGTAGTCTGCACTGTTGGCAGCAATTTTAACGACCTGCCCATGGAGAGCATGGACTAATGCAGCATACTCTGCTTCAGGATCACAGATCAGGATAGAGTCATTGGGGCAGACGAGAAAGACATTGGTGATTTCACGTTTGGCCGAAAAACTTTTACCACTTCCAGGTGTGCCTAAAATCAGGCCGTTTGGATTCTTCAGAAGTCTTCGGTCTACCATAATCATGTTGTTGGAAAGGGCATTTAATCCGTAATAGAGGGATTCGCCATGCTGGAAAAGTTCCTGGGTAGTAAATGGAATAAAAATGCCGGTGGAACTGGTTGTTAATCCGCGTTCAATGGGGATCAGATTGGATGCAAGCGGAAGACTGCTCATCAGTCCGGCTTCCTGCCGGTAATCCAGTCGGCGCAGATTACAGTTTGCCTGTTGTGCAATGGAAGAGGCCCGGAACAGGTTGCTTTCTAACTGTTTGCGGGTGGGTGCGGTCATCATGAGGATGATGGTTACAAGGAACATGCGCTCGTTCCGGCTTTGGAGATCCTCCAGCAGTTTTTTTGCTTCTGTACCAAATGTCTGCAGGTCAGAAGGAAGAATATCCATGTCATATCCGGAGCGGACCGCTTTTTTCTGTTCATCCATCTTCATCCGGTCAAGGTCAGTGATTTTGGATTTGACGTTTTTGATCGCTTTTGTCTGATCAAGAGAGTGGATATGCAGTGTCAGGACCAGGTCGCTGTCTATATCAAGGAATTGTGCCAGCAGCTTGTCTGTCAGCTCAGGGGCCAGAATCTGCAGATAGGAAACAGCTCCGATGCTGCCTCCCATGCGGAAATACCGTCCGTTCCTGAAATCAAGAGATGTTGGAGCGATGAAGTCTTTGGTGGTAAGCCCGCTTTCCAGAAGGCGGTCATAACTGAACAGGAAAGGTTCACGGGAATCAGAGTTTAATGTGTCATGCATGATTTTCAATCGGTGGTAGCCGTCAACACATTCGGCCCGGACTCCCAGGATTTTGAAATTAGAGAGAATGTCCGATTCAATTCGTTCCAGTCGCGATTTGGCTTCTTCATAACTGGAAGATTCAATGGAAAAACTGATGTACTTGACTTTCTGCATCCCATTGTTCCCTTTTGCCAGCTGGTTCTGCAGCATCTGGGTATATTCCTGTCGAATTGCATCGAAATCGTCTCCGCAGGATGGAATATCGATCATCTGCCGGTATTCGGTGAAGTTGATATGCTGATTGATAAAGGACAGCTGAAAATGAATGGATGAGTCAAAATAGTTGAGAAAGTCGCACCAGCTTTCAAAAATGCTTGCTTTATCTTCGTTCTGTGCCAACTGATAGTTGATGTCAAAAAAGCGGACCGTTTTGGAATATCGACCATCTTTCCCATGACAAATGCCATCCCGGTACATGGCTTTGTAAGGAAGACTTTTTTGTGTCGAAGGAATTTCTCTTTTCTTTTTCTTCTGGTTGTGTCCACGGGGAAACATCCGGGAGAAGAAGCGGTTATTCTTTTTTGTGTCAGCCGGCTTCGCAGCTTTTTTCTGTTTCAACGGTGTATGCCTCCTTTTTTTGATTTTGAGGAAGACTGGGAAGAAACCGTTTTTTCCGTGCTTTCCAGTTCTTCCAGCTGGCGGTATAAGTTTTCCACCTGATAAGTTCTCACCTGTTCATGGAGTAAAAAACGGATGAAATTTCCCAGTATCTTCTCAAAAGGCAAGCCATCTTTTTCATACATAGCAAGGAAGAAAAATGGAAGCATGATGAGAACCATGAAGATACCGGAGGTCGAAGTACCAAGGGTATCTTTGGTTAAGATATAAAATGGAATCCCGACTGCGGCAGCGGCTCCGAAGCAGATAAGCTGTCGCTGGGTCAGGTTGAATGCAACTTTGGATTTGACTTTACTCAAATCTTTTGGAACACTTACATATGCCATTGGATATCACCTCCTCGATTTTTGCAGGTATTATGTTTGTAACAAATCGCACTTTTTAATGTGCTCCGAAGATGGAGCGGGCAAGGCTGCTGGTTTTCAAAAGGGAAAGACAGAGGATGACGGTGTATGCTGCAATGCTGAACAATGCCATGTGGATATCAGATGAAATGGTCATGGCATTGACCAGGACGGCGTAGATCGCCACGCAGACCATCATAAAGAATCCCTGGAAGCCAAGTGCCAGGAGCGATTTGAAATAGTTTGTTCCGATGGTTCCCCATTCCCTGTTTGTCATGGTTGCAAACGGGATCGGTGCAACGGAAACGGTCAAATATATTTCAATCATCCTTCCGTAGAGAATTACGGTGATCAGGATGGACATGATTTTGAGTGTCAGACTGATAATGGATGTTTCCAGTGTTAATTGAACCAGACCACCTAATTCCATGCTCTCCATCTCTGTCTGCATGGAGGCAATGGTAGTGGTGATATCAATACTTGTATTGTCGGTAATCAATCCCCCTGCATGATTTACTACTGTCTGTGCGACATCGAATACTGCCATTGTGATATCGAAAGTGTGGGAGAGAAGATAAACAGCCACGAAGGCTTTAAATACATACTTGAAAAAGATAAATGTATCTACATCGTGCATGTTGTTTTTCTCTGTAATCGCAGTAATCAGTTCATAGCAGAGAACAAAGGTAATGATTAAACCAGCGATTGGCACTATCACATTGTCAGAGAGGGATTTTACCATGTTGAAAATACCGGAATTCCAACCTTGTGGTGTCTGCCCTACTTCCGTAGCGATAGTGCCAACCTTGGTATTGACATCGTCGAAAAGGTTGGTCAAGTTCGAGGTAATTATGCTGATGAGCAAATTACGGATCCACTCTTCAAGGGTATCGAGTATCCCGAACATTGATCCACCTCACATTCTTAAAACAGTCCAGAGAGCAGCGGAATCAGAGTCGTGCCAATCAGCGCCACACCACCACCGGCCATCAGCTGTTTCATCCCCTGAGACTTGGCGCCAGGATTGTCATTGCCATATCCTTCCAAAAGGTTGACGGCACCCCATACACCCAGGCCAGCACCCAGTGCAATGACAAGCGTCTGCAGAACATCAACGGCAGAGTTGAAAAAATCCATATATTTGTACCTCGCTTTCTTTAAATATGTTTTTGTTGAGATAGGACTGCTTTTAAATAAGCAGTAATTTGATTGGGCGAGTGCCCGGAAAGAAAAGAATATGCCAGCAGAAGCTGGCTAAATGAAGCCGGACATGGTAAGAACCTCCTTAGTTTGGAATTGAGAGTGGCAGAGTTTTCTGTGATGAGCAGAAAAATGCCGTTAGCAGATAATGCTTACACTCAAAATCGCTGTAAAGGGGGTTCACGAAAAAATAATGGGATAAGAAGAAACTCGTATTTTGAAGTTTAAAATAAAGGCAATCCAAATGAACTTTTGTCCATGGTGGACAAAAGTCGGGTGATTGATCAAACCACAGTATCTTCTTATATTAATCACACTTGGTTACCGTTTCAGGTATTGTATAAGTATCAAATGGTTCGGAAGGTTTTAGCACTAACTTGTGTTTTAAGTATTCTTCAATGTGAAATTCATTGGAGGAGTCAAAATCTGAGAGTTCCTTGTAACGGGGATGTTTGGTAATATCAAATTTGTCAGAAAAGAAGGGACGGACACCACGAACCTGTAATATACATTTGCCGCCATCCATGACGGCAAGTTCATCCTGACTCATTAGTTCATGACCTGTTTTTTGATAATTCATTCCATAACTTCGGGAGGTGCCGCGAGTATCGCTGGTGTTGTATAGATCAATTGTTTCTTTGCCGAGTATTGCGCTCATTTCCTTTAAGGTGCTGGTTTCCTTACCACCTAAAAACAATGTTGTATCACAGTTTCCGATGATGGTGTCGGCGGCGTCTTTATAGATGGTTTTCAGCTGACTCTGGCTTTGGAGCACAATAGAAGCGGAAATTTCCCGGCTTCGTATGGTCGCAATCAATTTATCAAACTTGGGTATCTGTCCAATGTTTGCAAATTCATCCAGCAGGCATCTGACATGAACTGGGAGATGTCCATGAAACTGGTCATCTGCCAGATCGCAGAGAAGATTGAACAGCTGCGTATACAGGATGCTGACAACAAAGTTAAAAGTATCATCTGTATCTGAGATAATAACGAACAGCGCAGTTTTTTCCCGCCCCAGCTGTTCCAGATTCATTTCATCGTAGGACATTAATTCCCGCAGTTCTTTTATGTCGAATGGTGCTAATCTGGCACCGCAGCTAATTAAGATGGATTTCGCAGTTTTTCCGGCAGCCAATTTATATTTTTTGTATTGTCTGACTGCAAAATGATCTGCATCTTTTTCTTCCAGTTCTTCAAAAAGCAAATCTACAGCATTCTTGAAATTCTCATCATCTTCACGTGCTTCAGATGCATTAATGAATTCCAGCAGAGTGCTGAAATTCTGTTCTTCTTCAGGAGCTTCATACCAGATGTAGCCGATCAGAGCGCAGTAGTAGAGTCTTTCAGCTTTGACCCAAAAGTCTTCATTCGACTTTTCGCCCTCGCCTTTGGTGTTGGCAATGATGGTATTTACAAGCTTCAGAATGTCACGTTCAGAGCGGATGTAGGCGAACGGGTTATAATGCATGCTTTTGGAAAAGTTGATGGTATTCAATGACTTTACAATATATCCTCCGTCTACAAGCATCTGGCCGCATTCCAGAATCAGAGTACCCTTGGGGTCTGTCACTACATAGCTGCTGTGCATTTGCATGAGGGATGGTTTAATAAAAAAGCGGGTCTTGCCGGAGCCAGACCCACCGATTACGATGATATTTTTGTTGCGTGCATATTTGGGAATTTTAGGGCGGCTGTTTATGGTCAGCCGTTCAGTCTGTGTTAAGGGGATATTCTGGTAAAAATCTGGATCGATAAACGGTTCAATATCTTTCCGTGTTCCCCATCGGGCAGAGCCGTATTCCGCCCCTGGACGATACTTTTTTGCATTTTTGCTCCGGACGTAAATAATGAGCCGTATACAAAGAGAAAAGCATATTCCGAACAGCAGATCCATGTAATATAAGCTGGGGAGTATGCTTTGAAATGCGTACTTGAGGTTGGATACGGCAAAAATCAGTTTATACAAAGGCTGTTCGCCCGGGGAAATCCGATAAAGCCAAGCAATTTTGTTGCCGAAGTAGGCGAACAGCAAATAGGGCAATGCCTGGATGCAGAGCCGTTTTAAGTTTATTTGTCTCAAAATCATCGGCTCCTTTCGTGATGCTTGTTGCGCTCTTTCTGCTGGCTGAGTGTGTTTTTGACAACTTCCAGAGCCTTGACGAGTTTTGCACGGACAGAAGGACGGGACTGATTCCTGCTGAAGCTGTTCGTGTACTCTGTGAAGGCGGCTGTCATGGAATCCACATCTTTTGCCTTGAAAAAAACGTAATAGGTGGGCGGTGAGGTACTCTTATCTTTTTTGAGAGCATAATCCACACAATATTTCCGGGCATAGCGGTCAAAAGAACCAATATTTTTATTGGTGATCTGGATATTGGTCAGATCTTTGCCCTGGGATTTTAACTGTTTCAGTGTCTGTTTGCCTTCCTGATTCTGGGAAGCAGCTTGCCTGCTGGATTTTTTTGCGTTGTTTTTTGTACCTTGTTTTTTTATCTCGGCAAGGAAATATTTCAGGCTGTTTTTGAGAATATCTCCGCTGATCCTGCCACCTTTGATGATGATGGAAATGGTTTTCTGGTTTACTTCTTCCTGCATAATGGTTCCCTCCAATCTTTTTTCTGCAGGAACCGGAAAGCTGTCTGTATGGCCTGCCGGTTAATCATTTTTGTTACGGTTTCGCGAATTGAGGATTATCACTCAATACCCAATTCTGGTAATAGGGGTCAATCGTGGTGACCGAGTTGAACAGTGCTGTGAGCAGATAGGCTTTCATGTTGTTTACTTTGACGGTATTTTTACTCATACAGGTCAGCACATAATCGATGTGTGAACTGTGAAGTTTTAAAAGGCGGGATTCCACGACTTCATGCGGAAAATCCTGACCAGCAATGCGTATGTAAGCTTCTTTTGAGCAAACGACCTCTACAATGAGTTCCACCATACCCTCAAGAGTAGCTCTGTCAAACTGGTGACGCAGGCAGAGACTGTCAAATTCGATATTGTCCTTCACGATTTCACGGTATTGTTCAAATTCGTCAGCTGCCTGTTTGGCACCAAGCTGTTCTAAGAATTTTTTCTGTGAAGCGTCCATCGCATCTATCGAATCCGGAACAGGTGCAACAGCGCCTCTTTGATTGATAGATGGATAGTTGTGTTTGTCAGTTTTTAATTTTTCTGTCTTTTTTCTCTTAGTATTTAATAATGCATCGGGCTTTTCCGTACACGGAGTTACCGTGTGCGAGTTTACCGTGTGCGGGCTTTCCGTATACGGGTTTTCCGCGTACGGGTTTTCCGCATACGGGTTTTCCGTATCCGGCTTTTCTGTATGCGGTATTTCTATATACGCTTGACCGGAAAAAGAAGAATTCCCGTCTTTAGCAACAGGTGTTGGATCATTCATGGCTGAAGTATTGGGAGCGGAAGAAAAATCAGAGTCTTCTTCTGCAAAATCCAATGCGTTTTGCTGGGGTGTCTCATAGATGATATACTCAATCTCCTGAAATTTGCCGTTGATATTTGCCTGATGGCGGCGTACATAACCGCACTTATCCAGTTCACGTATTCCGCTGGAAATGCTGTCAACCCCTTCTTTACAGATAGAAGACAATCCACGAACTGTATAATGCCAGCCATCCGGCAGAGAAAGCATCAGGGATAATAAACCTTTAGCTTTCAGCGAAAGATTCTTGTCACGCAGGTGATAATTGGACATGACTGTAAATCCTTTGGTCTTTGAAATGCGTATAACCGCCATAATTAATCCTCCTCTATAAAAACAGGAGCCGTCGAAATGCTGTCCATTTCTGTGGCTCCCAGATAGTCTGGCTCCGAAAAGCCCTGTTTAGTTTTCACGTCCTTCATTGTTGTCGTAGATTTCTGACATCAGCATTGCTCCCATCCGAAATCCTTCTACAAAGAAATATCCCTGCTCAATAGAATTGAGATAGTTTCTTCGGGATATGAGGTTGTCCAGTTCAGAGCGCTGCTCGTCAGTCAGTTTTTCCATGTAATTGTGGATGGCCTGTGAATAGGAAGCCTGTTGGGAGGCATATTCCTGATTCCGCCACAATCGGAATCTATCGTTTGCAGAATCGTATAACTGCTCAAGAATTCTTGTCATTTGGATATCCCGTCCCTTCATCTGTCATTACTTCAATGATCAGCCGAGCACCAATGCGGAATCCTTCGGAGAACATATTGAGGTGTTCCATTGTGATTTTATCGGTATAATCCTCCATCAGATGGAAGAAGTCCTCTTTTTGCCTGTCATTTAAGGTTTTTACAAAAGAGTTTTCCTCGTTCATGACTGCTTGGATTGCTTTTGCAAATGGTTCCTTTCTTCTAGGGTTGAAAAACTCCATGACGTTTATCTGACCATAATATAAATCTTCAATCAGTTTGTGCATACTAAATCTCACCTTCTGTATTATTTGTTGCCATTGCCTGGTATTTTCGAGTTGGAAAAGTATTGTTCCAGTGCACTGGAAATGATCTCTTCAATTTTTTCCTGGGGCGTATTGGCAAAATATTTTTGGTAAAAACGTTTGGATACTTTCATGTTCTGGTATTGTTTGCGTTTGGATTTTTCTCTATCCAGAGCCAGCATGAAAGTACGGATCCCATCCTCAGTTAAGCCTCCCTGTTTACTTTTTTGGTGAAGCATGGAAGCAGAAGTCTTATCCAGCTTTACCTTATAGGCTGAAAGAAAATTCAGGAGCCATTGCTGTTCGTCTTCTGAGAGATAGGCGATTTCTACGGATACCACAAGGGGAAGTTTTCCAGAATCCAACCTTCGCTTGAATTCGGGTAATAAATCATTAATTTTGAGAAGCCTTGCTACCGTCGTACTGGACAAGCTATAGGCCTCTGCAAGCTCTTTTCGGCTGTTTTTGGGTAAACGTTCTACAGGGGGTGATTCATCTTGTTCACAGCCCGACAGAAGCCTTAATTCGTGGTCTATATCATTTCTACGTCCCTGACTGATCATTTCGCTGTAATGAATGGAAATTACAGCCGCCTGCTCAGAGGGAAGCAATTCGGAAAAACTGCGCTGAATCACATTGGTTTCTATCACATAATAGCGGGCTTCACTGTCAGTCAATCCTTCTTTTATAATTGCCGGAATTGTATTTAGACCGGCGAGAGAAGCGGCATTCATTCGATTGTGACCCGCTAGCATTTCATAATAACCATCTGTCAGGGGCTGGACAATTACAGGAACCAGAACCCCTTTGTCGCGTATGCTTTCCACCATATCATCCAGGCGAGTACCAGAGTATAAATGGAATGGATGGTCATGGTAAGGTTTGATCAGTGCAATAGGCAGTTCTACCAGAGAATCCCCTTCGACTGGAACTCCACGGGTGGGAGTGTACAGATCAAGTGCATCGTTGATGATGCTTCTGCGTGGCGCATTTATTTTCATTGCGAATCATCTCCCTTCTTTGCAATGAATACTCGGACTTGTGTGGAGTGGGATGCCGGTGCAGAAGTACTTTGTTCAAGCGATAATTTCTGGTCGAGTTCAACAGCAAAGCGTTTATAAGCACAGGCAGCTTTTGAAGTGGGAGCGTAGTCCAGAACACTCTGAGCATAGTAAACAGATTCTCCGACTTTAACATTCATAGGAATGGAATTTTCGAAAATCGGAACGGTACCACTGTATGCATCCCGGATCTGGCTGCTGATAATCTTACAGAGATTGGTCCGCTGTTCACACATGGTCAGCAGAATACCGGAAATCTGAATCTTCGGATTAAAGCGCAGCCGTACTTTGTGAATCATTTCAAGCAAAGGCTGCAATCCAGCTGTAGAGAGAAACTGTGGATTGACCGGAATAAGGAGCTGATCAGCGGCAATCAGCGCGTTGACGCTTAAATTATCCAGCTTTGGTCCGGTGTCCACAATGATGTAATCATAGTCATTACGGAGCGTGTTAAGAATGTTGGACAGGAATCGCTCACAGCCAATCTCATGACGCAGCATTTCAGATATGGCGGATAATCTGCTACTGGAAGGAATCAGATCAATCCCGCTGCAATGCAGAACGAAGTCCTCCTTTGTTGGAGTAGGCAAGTCCTGTGCCTGCATATCCATCAGATGAGCGATATTTACTGACGGAGTTCTTGGTTCTATTCCGAAGCAAATGGTCAAGGATGCCTGTGCATCGAAGTCTACAGCAAGTATTTTCTTTCCCATCTGGCTCAGGGCAGTAGACAGGTTGTGTACGGTAACGGTTTTGGCGCAGCCGCCTTTTTGGGCGCAGCATACAATCACTTGTGCCATGGGGTAATCTCCTTTCTTTAGTCTCTCCTAAAAACAGTCTTTACGATTGCTGCAATCATGTACAACATGCCGCTGGCAATGCGAAAAGCAAAGACAAAAATGCCAATCATACCGCCAATGAGAATATTGATGACGATGATGCCCGCCGCATTTGCAATACTGCATTTAGATGGAACGAGCCAGATAAACATTTTCTGTATGCCAAATGGAATCCCAATCAATATCCACATGAGAACGTAATCACAGCTACCATCGGTTGCCAGATACAAAGGCTGGCAGAAGAACGCTGTCAAAAGGGCAATGATGATTGGGACTGCCAGACGTTTGAAAAATTCTTTTGCCATAATTCCCCTGCCGGGTGGCAGGATGCCTCCTTTCTTTTGAAAAGAGCGGGCTGGAGTCAATCAAGCCAATAATTCAATAATTGTGGGTTAATGAAAAAAGATTGGAGGCCACACCTGTTATGCGGGATTCCAATCATTTAGTGATAGCATGATTTATATAATCATGTTATAATACAAAAGGACAAACCAGCCCGCAACCCGCATAAAACGGTGGGTTTCTTGATTTGTCCCTATTATATCGTAAGCGTATTCCAGAAAAATTAAATGCAAGTTATGGCTTGGTTTGGGATGGAGACAGTGTCATAGATGGAGCAGGACCACTTGGGGAATATACGCTAATTAATAATCCACATAAATTGTCTCTTTATCTTGCGGCTGGCATGCCTGTAATTGTTTGGAAAGATGCTGCAGTTGCAGAGTTGATCACCAAATATAATGTAGGTATTGTGGTAGAACGTATTGATAATTTAGGTGCTATTTTTGAGAATATCACAGACAAAATGTATATAGATATGAAGCACAATGTACTTGAGATTAGAGAGAAAATAGTATGTGGTTATTTTCTAAAACATATATTAAAACAACTCTAAGATTGTAAGGAGAAGTGGAAAATGGAGTCTCTTGTTAGCATTGTAACGCCCTGCTATAATGGTGAATTTTTTGTGGGAAGATTCATGGAATCCGTTTTAAATCAAACATATTCAAATTTGGAATTGATTTTAATAAATGATGGATCAACTGATCAGACAGAAGAGGTTGTTCATACTTACCAAAAAAGGTTAGAACAACGAGGGATTCGTTTCGTTTATCAATGCCAGAAAAATGCAGGTCAAGCAGCAGCATTGAATAAAGGTCTTAAGCTATTTAAGGGAGAGTATTTAACCTGGCTGGATTCAGATGATGAAATCATGCCGGAATTTATTGAAAAAAAAGTAAAATTTTTGCAGAGAAATCCGGAATATGTTTATTGCTATGGAAAAGCAATTGTAGTTAATGAAGATGCTCCAGAAAAAATAGTAGACATTTATGAAAAACGGAAACGGACAGGAAGATATGCCTATTTTGAAGATATATTGTTCAGCAAAAATGTTTTTTTCTCCGGTTATATGGTAAAAACTTCTGCATTTGATGCAGTAATACCTAACCGTGAAATTTATTGTGGACGAGGGGGACAGAATGCTCAAATACTGCTTCCATTAAGCTGGTATTATGGAAATCCGGGATATGTTGAAGATTCTGTTTATAAATACTATATTAGGAGAGATAGCCATTCTCATAGCCAAAACACAAGTGAGAAAATTATTCGGCAGTTGCATAATTATGAACAAATTCTGATTTTTACATTACAACAGATTCCAGAACGTGAAGTGAGAAAATATATTTGTATTGTCAGGAAACATTTTGCAAGGCTACGGTTTGGAAATGCGGTAGATACTAAAAATTCGGAATTGATAAAAAAATATTTTTATGAACTAATCCAAGTTCGGGAACTTAAAGTTCATGATTTTGCATTGTATGTAAAATATTCGAATAAGGTTGTTCGTAAATTGTTCCATGTTGAGGGTTAATATATTCGGTGAAAGTTTTTATTGCCATTTCCGAAAGTCCACAGTATTTGAATGAATTAGGTCACGACATTAAAATGAAAGGGATGTATGATGATTAATTTCATAATTATCATATAGATAAAAATGTACACAATTATCTATGACTTGTATTTTTCCTTGAAAAGAAAACAAAAAAAACAGAGAGAAGAAGGGAAAACAACATCAAAAATTATTCAGAAAATAATTGATAGAATAGAATGGTTTTATAATGTACCGGTACGAAATTGGTATGTAAAACATCCGTCAAAGAAATGGTGCCTGAATAAAAAGCCTCGAGAAGAGAAAATTATAGTTTCTTTAACATCTTATCCAAAGAGAATTGGCACAATTTGGTTTACAATTGAAACAATATTTAGACAAACAGTGAAGCCCGATCAGGTGATTTTATGGCTTGCCAAGACCCAATTTGAAGATATGGATTCATTACCGGACAAATTGTTGCATATGCGTAAAAAAGGACTGACAATTAGGTTTTGCGATGATTTAAGAAGTCATAAAAAATATTATTATGTAATGCAGGAATATCCAAAGGATATTATTGTTTTAATGGATGATGATATGATATATCCCAAAGATACTATAGAAAGATTGTTACAAATGCATAAGAAACATCCAAAAGATATTTGTACAATGACTGCTCAGGTTATAAGGCCATCTTTTAAAGATAAACCTTCTTTATGGACTAATCCAAAGTTGCAAGAAAAATTTGAGCATTCTGACAAAATACAGATTTTTACGGGAAGTGGCTCTCTTTATCCGCCAGGAACATTGGACAAATCTGTTTTTGATTTAAATTTGATAAAGAGCTTATGTCCGTCTGCAGATGATTTATGGTTAACTTTTATGGCGTATAGAAAGGGAACAAAAATTACTTCTAGGTATCCTTGGCGTGCATTTCCAATTACAATATATGGAACCTCTGAGGGGAGCCTTTGGTATTTGAATTGTGAAAAAGGGGCGAACGATGTACAGTGGGATTTAATGTTGAAATACTTTTATGAGGAGAAATGAATAATGGTTGACAAAATAGTAAAATATATACATTTTTTGAAATCCATTGATATTTTTCAGTTTTTCTATTTGAATTACTTTTGTAAATCGGTTATCCGAATCGATGAAAGTAAAATAATACCATATAAAAATGCTGTGATTGATATCGCTTCTAGCTCAAAAATATATTTGGGAGAAGGCGATATCGAGATTGGCTGTGATTTGCTGAGAAGATCGAAGTCAGAAACAAAAGTGCGAATGAGAGAACAAGCTATATGGATTTCTACTGGGGGGTGCAAGATTTCATATGGATCAACATTGGAAATATTACAAAATGCAGTTTTGGATTGTAAATATTTTACGATGAATAGTAATAGTACATTGATTGCAGCAAAAAGAATTACGTTAGGACAAGATGTTATGATTGGAAGGAATGTGATCATTTATGATAGTGATTATCACCAAATAGTAAATGAAAATGGTAAAATAGTTAATCCATCACAACCAGTAACCATAGATAATCATGTATGGCTTGCGACAAATGTTATGGTATTGAAGGGAGTAACAATTGGAGCTGGTAGTATTATCGGTGCTAATGTGATTGTAAATAGGAGTATTAGCGAAAATATGATATTAAATGTAGAGTATAAATTAAGGCAACGTGAAAATACTGGTAGATGGGATAGAAAAAAACCATCTTTATAAGAATTATGAAGGAAATCAAGATGAGCAAAGTAAAAGAAATTTTAAGATTTATTTTGTACTGTTTGGGAATAAAGAGAGTTCCTGCTTTGAGTCAAATTGAACAGTGGAAAGCAAGAGGTGTCAAAATAGGTAAAAATTTTGATGCATATGATAGTGTCATTGATTATTGTTTTGGACCGCTTGTTTCTATAGGTGATAATGTAACTATTTCTGGAACAACAATATTGGCACATGATGGTAGCACGAAAAAAATAATGGGTTACAGTAAAGTGGCTCCCGTTAAAATTGGAAATGATGTTTTTGTTGGATATGGTTCTATTATTCTTCCCAGAGTTACAATTGGAAATAAAGTTATTGTGGGTGCAGGTACTGTATGTTCAAAGGATATACCTGATAATTCGGTTGTAGTTGGGGGAAGGACCGGATATCGTATCTTATGTACTTATGATGAATATGTTGAGCGGCAAAGGAGAAGGATGGAAATACTTCCAATTTCTAATGTTTGTTTTAAAGATAAAACAGAAAGGGATTGGGATGATTGGATGAAACAGCTTGAGAAAAATAGAAGTGGGTTTGATTTGTAAATTGGAGTAATAAATTATGTCCAGACAGAAAAACAGTATTAATAATTTGTTATGGGGAATTTTGGGAAACTTGGTTACATCAGTTGTTGCGATTGTGATTCCTAGGCTGTTTATTGTTAATTATGGCTCTGAAGTTAATGGTTTATTGTCGTCAATACGACAGATTTATGTTTACTTAGCCCTGCTTGAGGTTGGGGTAGGGGATGCATCTGTTGTAGCTTTATATGGTCCGATTGGACGCCGTAATTATAATGAAGCCAATCAAATTTTGGCTGCTACAGATAAATATTACAAGAAAATAGGTGTAATTTATGCGGTGTGTGTGGCTGCATTGGGCTTTATTTATCCTTTATTGTTAAAAACTACAATTCCGTATCTTACTTGTTGTCTTGTTATTATTCTACAAGGGTCTGGTAATGTAATAAGTTATTTGGTTCAGGGAAAGTATAATATGCTCCTTAGGGTGGATAATAGAAATTATGTCACTACAAATCTTTCTACTGCGACCACCGTTCTTACAGATATAATTAGGATTATTTTATTATTAAACGGAAAAAGTATTATAGAAGTCCAGGCAACATATTTAGTATTTAATTTAATAAAAATGATTTATATCAGTTGGTATATCAAAAAAAATTACAAATGGTTGGATTTGAGTGTAGAACCGAATTATGAGGCAATATCTCAGAGAGGCGCTGTCTTTATGCACCAAATTTCATCATTGGTGTTTAATCATACAGATGTATTGATTTTAACATTTGTATGTGGATTAAAAACGGTTAGTATTTATTCCTTATATGCCACAATATATGGAATGGTAAACAATATCATTTCAATCGCTTCAAATAGTGTTCAATCAGCATTGGGACAAATATTTAATTCGGATCGAAAGAAATATATGGAAATAAATGAAGCTTTTGAAACATATTATTTAGCTTTGGTGTTTTCGTTATTTGCGATTGCATCTATATTTATTATTCCATTCATGAAACTATATACATCTGGCGCTGATGTTAATTATATTGATTGGAAAATTCCTGTATTATTTGGCATATATCAGTTACTAAATTATGGACGGGTATCTTCAAATTTTATTATAGGATTTGCAGGAGAGTTTAAGTCTACTCAGTGGCGTGCGTGGTTAGAAACAATTATAAATTTAACTGCTTCATTTATATGCGTGTTTAAGTTTGGAATTTATGGTGTCTTATTTGGGACAATTACTGCCTTGATATATCGTGCGAATGATATTATTCTTTTTGCTAATCATCATATTTTAGAAAGAAGTGCATGGCCTACATATCGTAGATGGATAACAAATATCATTATATTTATAGTTACTGTTTGCGGATTTTCCAAAGTACCAATGGACTGTGATTCGTACTTATCATTAATATTGAACGCAATTTGGGTTAGTATTTTGGTTGTTATTATTTTTTTTAGTATTGATAGTCTTGTTGAAAGAAGTGCGAGACATATTGCGTGGAAATATATGAAAAGTAGTATTCAAATTTTTCTAAATCATTAAGAATAGCTACTGTATTATTTTGTCGTGTGGCAAAAGTTCTGATTTCTGCCTTTGTAGAATTGGCCTTTTGTATGTATATTTGGGAAAACGTGAGATGGATTTCAAGTCGGTTACAGGGTTTACATATTCTTTCGATACACGTTCCAAGGTGGCTTTACCAGTAGTCTTGAGAAATGTAGAATTGGCATCAAAATTAAATAATATACCAGAAATCATCACATCAGCTACCCATCCCAAAGTAATTGGCAGGATAAAATACCAGAAGAGGAGACCTATGGACGCAAAGAAAGATTTATTTTTACCGGCCCTAAAAGCTGCATTAAAAAATGAAAAAGTTACATGGAGTGACGCCCTATCCCCCCAGGATTGGTCATCCCTATTCCGCATCGCCTCCGTACACCATGTCCTCCCCATGATCTACGAAGCCGTATACGATTGTCCCGCCGCCCGGAACGCAGATCCGCAGATTTTCGCGCGCGCAAAACAACAGACAATCCATTCAGTCATGTTACAAACCATAAAAACCAACGAATTCCTGAACCTATTCCACCACCTGCGTCAATCCGGCATCCATGCATTGGTCGTAAAAGGAATCGTATGCCGCAATCTATATCCAAACCCGGATTACCGGATGTCCAGTGACGAAGACATTCTGATCCCTGAAGACCAGTTTGAGCTCTGTCACCAGGCCATGCTGGATTACGGCATGCAGCCCGCGGACCAGGCGCAGGATATTCATACAGAACACGAAGTCCCCTATGGGAAGCCGGGAAGTCCACTTTACATCGAATTACATAAGTGTCTCTTCCCCCCGGAGTCCGATGCGTATGGAAATTTGAACCGCTTTTTCAAAAATGTTCAGGATAGAGCAGTCAAGTTATCCATTGATGGAGAAGAGGTTGTCACCATGGGACATACAGATCATTTATTCTATCTGATCTGCCATGCGTTTAAGCATTTCCTGCATAGTGGCTTTGGAATCCGGCAGGTCTGCGATATTGTCCTCTTTGCCAATCATTATGGAAAAGAGATTGACTGGATTCGGATCTTGTGGCAATGCCGGGAGATCCATGCCGATTTATTTACGGCAGCGCTGTTCCGGATTGGTCAGAAGTATTTGACGTTTGACCCGGTATTGGCAGGTTTCCCGAAGGAGTGGCAGGAGATTCGGGTGGACGAGCAGCCTTTGCTGGAGGATCTGCTGGATGCCGGTATTTATGGAGATGGTACGATGAGCAGGAAGCATAGCAGCAGCATTACCTTGAATGCGGTTTCGGCGCAAAAACAGGGGAAGAATGCGGAACATTCTGTTATTAAGACGCTGTTCCCACCGGTGAAAAGTATGGAAAGACGATATCCCTATCTGAAGAAGTATCCGATGCTGCTGCCGGCTGCGTGGATCAGCCGGATATTAAAATATCGTAAGGAAATAAGCAAAAGCCAGAACAATGATGTGGCTCAGGCTGTTGCCATCGGGAACAGGCGTGTGGCGCTGCTGAAACAGTATAAGATTCTTGATTAGTGATAATTGCTGCAGTTTTACAGAGGATTATGGATGAGTTTTGATTTACGGAGGGAGAAGCAATATGAAGTTGGAGAAAGAATTTGTTTTACGGGAAATTGCGGGTGACTATGTTATTATTCCGGTCGGGAAGACGGTGATAGAGTTTAATGGACTTATTACGGTAAATGAAGTAGGGGTATCCATTTGGAACATGCTTCAGAATGAGGTTACATTTGACCAGATCGTTCAGGGCATATTAAATGAGTATGAAGTAGAAGAAAGTGTCGCCAGAGAAGATATTCGGGAGTTTTTAGATAAATTGATTGATGGAGGAATTCTTACAGAGGATAAGGAAAATGGAGAAGAGTAGCCCATATGTAACGCTTACGGAAGAACAATTATACATAGATAAGACGGCGATACTTGAGAGGGGAATGGAAGAATTCCCTTCTATTTATATAGAAGGAGCAGCGGCATCGGGGAAGACAACTGCTGTCAGACTTTTGCTGAGGAAAAATCCAGATATGGAAGCATATATTCTGGAAATGAAAGAAGAAGCAGAAGCCATCAAAAAGCTTGATGAAATGGTAAAGAGCCGGAAAGAATGGAATAGGCCAGGCTGGATCATTTTTGAAGATATGCATTCGGCGCTTAGCGAGGTTACGATAAAGAAGATAGCAGACTGCATTTGGAACCTTCCGGCAGGATGGCATGCGATTCTGATCGGGCGGGAGCGGCCGCATGAGGGATTTCTGAATCTGATATGGAAAAGAAAGATGCAGATCATTTCACAGGAGCATCTGCGTTTTACGGAAAAAGACATTCGCAGCCTGACGAATCATTTTCAGAGTGATCTTGATCCCGGGGAAATCTATGAACAGACCGGGGGATGGGCCGGATGTGTGGATATGATGCTTCGATTATCGCAAGCGGATCCACCCGCTGCCAGAAGAAATGCCCGGGAGATAAAAGCATCGTATGAGATAACGGCGTATATTAAGAAATACATTTTGGATACGCTCTTGGCAGAAGAAAATGAAATCATGCGCCGGGCTGTGATTTGTCCATGGATAAATGAAACAATGTGCAGGGAGATTTGGCAGCTTCCGTGGGCGTCAGATAGTCTGCAGGATTTATGCCGCAAAGGGCTTTTGGAATATGACAAAAAGAAAGAACGATGGAAAATAGCCCCCATGTTTCGGGATATGCATATTTCGGAGACGAATCCGATTTTCTGGAAACACCTTGGAAACTGGTATCATCAGAGTGGAAATGTAGAAGAGGCGTTGTTTTGCCTGAAAAAGTCTCAAGATGAGGAAGCCTACCGCGCGTGTATGCTTCAGAATTATGCAAAAATTCCATTTTTGGGAATCCCTTATTCAGAAGTCATGGGATGGAAAGGATCCGACCCCAGACTGTGCTATCTGAGAGGCGTTTATTGTTACACAAGACAAAAAATAGACAGCATAAATCTGGAAATACAGAATCTGAACATATCTGAGAAAGATGAACATGAGAAAAGGGAAATTTACTTAAATTTGACCTTTCTGAAACCGGATCTTGATCTGGACTTCTGGCTTGGGCTGCTGGAGCAATATAGCCGGGAGAAAGAACATTTCCATTTATATAATATCCTGGGAAATTCCCATACATATCTCTGCGGAGTGCGGGACCTGTCCAGACTTTTTGCCTGTACAAAGCGTGAAGAGAACCGGAAGGCAAAGATATGGAAGGAGCATTTGGGGAAAGAAGAGTGGAAATGTTATCAACTGGCGCGGATCGACTATTATCTTGAGACGGAACGCAAAGACACCATTCCTATGGAAGACTGGGAATTGCTTTTCGCACAGGAAGATGCAGAGAATTCCAGAAGGAGCCCGTGGCAGCAGCGCCTGGCAAAGCTGTATCTTCTATATAAATTGCAGCGTCTGGCACCGAAAGAAGACCACAAAGAACAGATTTCCAGCCTGGAAAATTCTTTGATGAAGGAAGAAAATCAGGTTTGCCTAAAAAATACAGAAGCAGTCAGCAGTTTGTTTGCGCCCGTTAGAAATGAACAGGAACGCCTTACAAGATGGCTGCTCAAGTCCGATAAAAACATGGGAATCTCTGTAAAAGAAGATAATTACGATCAGCTGTTTTGCCAGGTAAAAGGATATTTGCACTTGAACCAGTATAAACGTTCCGAAAAAATACTTCGCCATTTAATTCCGTATCTCCAGTTTTACCGGCGCAATAAATATCTGGCGGAATTATTATTTCAACAGGCTGTTATTTTCTGGGATGAAGGCCTGCACGGTCAGGCACTTCGCAAAACGATTGAATCCTTTATGGTTTCCGGTGAAGCCCGCTATGTTGGATTGTACACAGTGTATGAAAAAAGGGGCGAAGAAGTACTGGAGGCATACATTGACTGGCTGAGCAAGAACTCCCCGGGCGGCTGGCACAGGAAGAAAAAATACAATTACGGAAATGTACTTCGCATGCCCAAAGAAGACTACATGGAAGTCGTACTCCGGTGCGCCAGACGAGAAGCGAGAATCAGTCGTTCTGCGGAAGAAGCGACAGAAGAACATTTGACGATGATGGAAACCATTATACTCCAAGATATTAACCGCGGCCTTACCAACGCGGAAATCTGCGAAGAACTGAACCTGAAGCTCCCGACGGTAAAGAGCCATATTTATAATCTGTATAAGAAGCTGGGGGTTAACAGCAGAGTTCAGGCGATACTGAAGGGGAAAGAACAGGGGATATTGGATTAGAGGGGATTGAACCTGGTTAGTTTAAACTACTATAGGCTGAAAAAAACTATCGGAGATGTTGGGAAGCATTTCCGGTAGTTTTATATATTTAGAGGCTGTGCAAAGAGGAAACTCTGTGCTATACTAATCACACATCAAAATCTCAGACGGAGTCCGATCCGGACAGATAGAATCTATTCGTCTGAACAACCGTTATCCAAAGCGGTTCAAAATTCAAAGGCAGTTTCGCCGGATATTTCAACTTTGATGAACAAAAGAACAGAATACGGAGGTAGTAGTGTGAAAGAAAGTAGAGGAAGACCATAAATTGGCGCACTTGAATAAGCTGTCTAAGGCAGGCAACTTTTTAAAGTGTTATAGAGTTAGAAAATTAAATCAAGAAGCTA
>NZ_JBQHTK010000021.1:0-57330 GCF_052065755.1 Bariatricus sp. HCP28S3_D3
ACAGGTTGGGTCTGGTGTTGGGGTATTTTTTAAATTTTAATAGGGGGCAGTGGTGGCGTCACACACAAAAATGATAGTGTTACACAAAACCGCCCCCCAAAACAAACTAGAAACAAATCGTCTCCGGTTCACTTGTGAAGCTGCTGAATACTGCAGTTGCATTCTGAAAATAAAATACTGCTGTATTTCCATCATCTTCGGAATACATGGCTCTAAGAGATGTATAATCATCCAACATAGATTTTCTTGCCTCTCTTCTGTCATCTTCTACCAATTCTCCTGATACGCGAAGCCATTTTCCGTTCATGCATGCGCAGACTTCTACGTTCGGGTTCTCTTTCAACTGTTTATACACACTTTTCACTTTTCCGGTCTGTATATATAACTTTCCTTCAAAGATATGCGCCGTTCCAAAAGGTCTGACTCTTGGCTGGTTTCCGTCCATCGTTGCGAGATAATATGTTTCTGCTTCTTTTAAAAATTTTTCAACGCGTTCCATGTTAGTATCCTCCATGTTCTTTATTTTATACTTGTCACTTTACAAGGTACGGATTTGAATGTCAAGAATCCGGACAATGGATCTGAATACTTCATACTGCAGATTTCATTGACATTATGTTTCTTCCATTCTCCTTCCATATAGAAGCTTCCTGCACCGCCGGCAATATGTATACTGCCTTTTGCCATCGGGCAAATGCGTACTTTGAATTCACCTTTTCCAAAGACTGTCTCTACGATTGCTTCTTCTCCATCTTCCAAGCCATAACGTTTTGCATCTTCTGCGTTCATATCAATTGTTGGAAGTGGTTCTCTTTCGGCTATTTCCTTTAATCCCGGTCCAAATGAGCAAAACCTTAGGGCACTTCTTGCAGCTGTTGTCATAATGAGTGGATATTCTTCTTTGCTTCCCATTTCTTTGACAGAACGGATATCCTCATATTTCGGATACGGTGTATAACCGCATTCTGCAATATAAGTCGAACTGATCTCAAATTTCCCGGAAGGAGTCGGAAATCCCGGCTTACCATCCTCGCGCAGTTCTCCGGTCTTATATTTTTCATATTGGATTTCAGGTGGATTGACCACACCATATTCACTCTTCTTAAGCCGGTCAAGCAGTTGCTCGTTGCCACCGCACATCCAGAGCATAAGCTCCTCATCGTTCTTCGGATATGCGTCTCCAAAGCCCATTCGCTCCGCCAGTTCCTGTAAAATAAACACATCACTTTTGGCCTCTCCGACCGGTTCTATGATTCGGTTACGCAGACGCATGCCACCCTGAACCGGAACGACCGACTGATCTTCATAATAAGTTGTGGCAGGCAGAATCACGTCAGCATATTTTGCATCATCGGTCATAAACCGGTCGAGAACCACCAGACAATCCAACTTTTTATAGACCTCGTGCCACAGGCTTTGTTCCGGATATGTGATGGCCGGAGAGGCTGCACAGATCAGCATTCCCCGCACCGGATACGGATCGTCATGCAGCACCGCCTCCGGTATTTTCACAAACTGTCCGCTTCCGGTAAGCCTGCTGTAAAGCGGAAATTCTTTCGCACCGACAGCATCTTCCACAGTTTCCATCGGTCGTAGAGGAATCGTCGGATTCTTCTTAGAAGCAATACAGATTCCGCCGGGAACATCGATTTTCCCGGTGATCGCCCAAAGTATCTGGATGGCTCTGTTATTTTGTACACCGCTCAGCTGATATTCCAGTCCTGTGTATGAAATCAGTGAAATCTTTGTCGTACTGCAGAAAATATCTGTTAATTTGCGGATGTCTTCCATGGAAATACCGCAGCACTCTGACATTTCTTCCAGGGAAACCGTTCTCAGATATCCTGCAAATTCATCGAACCCTTTTGTATATTCATTAACAAATACTTTGTCATATCGTTCTTCTTCCACAATAATCTTCAGCATCGCAACCGCGAGTGCTCCGTCTGCTCCCGGAATCACCGGAATCCACCAATCGGCAAGTTCTGCCATTCCTTCTCCTCTCGGGTCAATCACAATGATTTTTGCACCGCGCGCTTTTGCTGCCTTTACCAGTTCCAGTGTAGTAAGCGGTCCGGAATCTGTTTTTGAATTTTTCCCCCAGATAAATACGACTTCACTGTTCGAAATATCCTGATAAAGCTTCGGCGTCGGGACACCATAGGTCAGTACAGGTGTCATCATATTAGAAGAGACATTACAGATACATCCACAGCTCATATCGTTATGGGATCCCAGATTTTTAAAAAATGCATTCACTCCGTTAAAGCATCGCATCGTTGCTGCTTCTCTTCCGCTGCTGCCCACATAACTTACCAATGCGTCTGCACCATATCGCTCTTTAATTTTCATAAATCCGGCTGCCGCTGCGTCTAAAGCCTCTTCCCAAGTGGCCTCCCGAAACGCTCCGCTTCCTTTCTCTCCGTTGCGGATCAGTGGTTTCCGTATCCGTTTTTCTGAATAAACGATCTGTGGAGATAATGCCCCACGCGGACAGACACGCCCTCCCGGGCAGTCCCTGTCGGGTTCTACTTTGATCAGTCTGCCGTCCTCTACAGTAGCTTCAATCGGACATTTATCCGGACAGATGCCGCAAAATCCTTTTTTCTTCATTTCTTCCTTCCTCCTTTATTCTGCCAGGCGAAGTGCTCCCGTATTGCACGCCCTCACACACGCCGGTTCCAGTCCACAGGCCACGCGGGTTGCGCAGCCGTCGCATTTTACAATTTTTCTTTCTTTATCATATCTCGGAATATCATGCGGACAGACTCTCGCACATGTTCTGCAGCCAATACATTTTTCTTTGTGCAATGCGACAACAAATCCATTTTCCGTCCGTTCAAACACCTTCATCGGGCACTGCTCCATACAGGGTGCATCCGCACAATGAAGGCAGCTTCTGGTTATATAGCTCACAAGCCCGCTCTTCCGGGATGTACGTTTCTCATAGATCCGGGGTGAAACCGCATCGGCCTTCGTTTCATCATAGTGCTGATCCATACAGGCTACTACGCAGGCAAGGCATCCCGAACACAGTGCCGGATCACATACAACTCTACTCATGGTGCACCTCCTTCTTTTCCAGTCTGCAGCAGTAAGATTTATATCCCGGGAATCCGGATACCGGATCAAGATAATTATCATCAATCAGAAGATTGATGTCCTTATCTCCCGCTCCATGATATACATTCACTGCTCCCGGCAGACAGGACGAATTGATGCTGAGCACTAATTCCATGCTTCCTACCGGTGTCTTTATCATTACAATCTCATTGTCTTCCATCCCCAGTTTTTGGGCATCATCCGGATGAATCTCAACAAGCGGATACTCTTCCAGATTTGCAAGCCACGGCATCCGGTAGGTTCTGGAATGGAAGAGCTGTGGTTTTCTGCTGCCTGTCGTCAGAATCAGCGGGTATTCGTCCATCGGAAGTTTTTCCCTGAAATCATGGTAAACCGGAAGTGCCTCATTTCCTTCTTTATTACATGACGCCATGATGCTGGAGACAAATTCAATCTTTCCGCTCGGTGTCTTCACCTGCAGAATCTGTTCCGATGTGCGCCCCGGCATGATTTTCCTTGCCTTGATTCCTTTTGGCGCCTGCCTGATTTCTTCCAATGTGAGTCCTGTCGCCGAAACAGATTTCCTCAGATAATCCTCATGGCACCTGATCGGTTCTTCTCCTCCGATTGTAATTCCCAGTTTTTCTGCCAATCCGGTAATCACATCCATATCGCTCCTCGCCTCTCCCATCGGTTCTACTACCGGTGCCTGATAGTACACGGTGTCTGCGCCTAATACGGCAACCTGCTCCCGTTCCAGAGACGTCTGGATCGGTAGAACGATATCCGCAAATTTGCCGGTATCCGTCATATAAAGATCCGCGCTCACGAAGAAGTCCAGCTTTTTAAAGCCTTCTTCCAGGCGGTCCGGTCTTGGCCACATATGATGATTCATTCCGAAAGAAAGAATCGTCCGGATCGGATAAGCTCCTTTTCCCTCCATATAATCAGCCAGTCTCGTCACCTGTGCCTCCTGCGCCGTAAGACGCGCCCATGCCGGAAATTCCTCATGACTCAGATCCTGATCCGCATCCACTCTCGCATGCATGGTTCCCAGAAATGCTTCCCGAAGCACAGCTCTTCCCGGTCCCGGCGGAAGTGTTCCTCCCTCCACGCCGAAGCTGCCGGTCAGTGCCAGGAGCAACACGATCGCACGGGCATTCTGCATACCATTCACATTATGTACCACCGGAGAAGCCGACAGCTGAATCGGGCAGGGTGCCTCCTTCGCCATCAGGCGGGCCGCTGCTGTCATGTCTTCTTTCGGAACACCGGTGATTTCTTCTACCCGCTCCGGCGTAAATTGCATCACATAATCTTTATATTCGTCAAATCCGATTGTATATTTATCAATGTATTCCTGATTCTGAAGTCCTTCTGTGATGATGACTCTTGCCATTCCAAGCGCAAGCGCTCCGTCCGTTCCCGGAATCGGGCGCAGATGGATATCCGCATGTTCCGAAGTCGGCGTACATCTCGGATCCACCACGATCAGCTTCACTCCTCTTTTGACTGCTCCAATAAACGCCCCTCCGGCCGTCACCGAATTACTGTAAAGAGAATTCACTCCCCATACAACCAGGATCTTACAGCGCTGCATATCCGGCATCGGCATCCGGACCTCCTGTCCGAATGTACTCATGCACGCCATCATCAAAGAATACGCACAAGTACTGGATTCCGTTCCGAAATTCGGCGTCCCGTAACCATTTGCCAATTCTGTAAGCTGCGGCCGGAACCATTTTGGATGTCCGACATAGATCAAAGTCTCCTTTGCTCCGTACTTTTCTTTGGTTTCCGTCATTTTTTCAGCGATCGTGGTAAGCGCCTCATCCCAGCTGATCCGCTCAAATTTTCCTTCTCCGCGTTCACCGATCCGTTTCATCGGATACAACAGTCGATCCGGATGATAAAGTGACTGCTTCAGCGCAGCCCCTTTCACGCAGATTCGCCCGTTCGAACCGGGCATATCTTTATTTCCTTCTACCTTGATCACTTTTCCGTCTTTACAGTAGGCATCCACCAGACATGATCCCCCACAGAATCCGCAGATTCCGGTCTTAACCGTAATGCCTGTCTCTTCACAGGGAATCTTTGCCCGTAAGAGTTCCTCCTTCTCTAGTGCTTTCATAGTTTTCTCCTCGATATTTTTTCCATTTTACTATTGCTTCTATCGTAAATTTCTTTTTTCTAAATGTCAATCGAGCCTGAAAACTTGAATACATAATTAGTAATTTCAATATTTTCCCACTAAATATTACGTTTCTTGATATTTTGAAGCTGAAATATAGTTTTTTTCTATAAAATAGTGCTGTAATGTTTATTTATTAGCATTATTTTCTATAGTGCGTTATAATTGTCATGCCCTTGAGGCGAAATATAAAATTATTGGGAGGACAATTATGAAGAAAAGACTACTTGCAGCACTGCTTGCCGGTATGATGGTATTCTCACTGGCAGCTTGCGGAAGCAAAGAAAGCACAACAACAGAAGACCAAAAGGAAGATTCCAAGACAGAGGAGTCTGCAGAACTGGAAGATTCCCTCGTTGTATACTCTACGCATTCAGAAGACATGTTAGAAGAAATCTGCAACGCATTTACCGAAAAGACCGGTGTAGAGGTTGAATACATCAACCTGAAGGGTGAACTTGCCGACCGTGTCAGAAGTGAAAAAGACAACCCGCAGGCAGACATCATGTTCGGTGGTGATACTGCAACCTATATGCTTCTTCAGGATGAAGGATGCTATGAAGCGACAAAGCCTGAATGGGCTGGTGATCTTCCGGATGATTTCAAAGATGCAGACGGATATTGGTACGGAACTTATAAAACACCGGTTGTGATGTTCTACAACACCGACTTAATGACAGCAGAAGAAGCTCCGAAGGACTGGAGCGATCTGGTAAAACCGGAATATGCAGGAAAGATCATCACGCGTGATTCTCTTTCCTCTTCTATGCGTTCCACCATCGCCGCTCTCGTAAGCTACTATACCGCAAATGAAAGCGAAGAAGCTGCATGGGAATACATCGAAGGTCTGAATGCAAATATCAAGAATTACTACAACAGCGGAAGCATGATGTTCCAGGCTATCGGGAAAGGCGAAGCAGCCATCTCTATCGCAGTACTTGACAACATCATTGACAACAGAGACAACAACAGCATGCCTCTTGAAATCGTAGATGCAACAAGCGGCGCAATCACAATCACAGACTGTATCGCAGCAATTAAAAATGCACCACATCCAAATGCTGCAGCCGCTTTCGTAGAATTCGTGGGAAGCAAGGAATGTGAAGAAATGGTTGCAAATTCTTTCAACCGTATGCCGGCTCTCGATGCTGCTCTGGAAGGTGCTCCGGAATGGATGAAGACCGGATATGCTCCGATGACTCTTGACTGGGCTGATATCAGCGCAAACCAGTCTGCAACACTGGAAAGATGGGAAACCGATTATATTGACGGCAACAAGACCGTGCAGTCCAATTAATTGATACCAATCGGCAAACACCATAAACATTTGGAAATAGTGGGGCGCTGCTCCACTATTTCTGTATGTTCAATTCTATGAGGGAACAAAATATGAGTGACATTATCCTAAAAAATATTTCACACAGCTTTGACACGACCCGAGTTCTTGATTCTGTAGATATCACCATTAAGAAAGGGGATTTCTTCACACTTCTCGGCCCGTCCGGGTGTGGCAAAACCACTCTTCTGCGTATACTGGCAGGTTTTATCCGCCCAACCGAAGGGCAGGTACTGATCGGAGATACCGACATCACAGAATGGGCACCGGAAAAACGCAACATGGGAATCGTCTTCCAGAATTATGCACTATTCCCAAACATGACCGTTCGCGAAAATATATCCTACGGTCTGAAAATCCGGAGACAGTCCAAAGCCCAAATTAAAGAGAAATGCGACTACTACATGGATCTTGCGGGTCTGAAAGAACTGGAAGGCCGGCGTATTAATGAATTGTCCGGCGGTCAGCAGCAGCGGGTTGCCATCGCAAGGGCTCTCGTCATTGAACCTCAGATGCTGCTTCTGGATGAGCCAATGTCCAATCTGGATGTAGCGCTCCGCGTGAAAATGCGCGAAGAGATCCGTGCCATCCAGAAAAAAACCGGAATTACCACATTATTTATCACCCATGATCAGCAGGAAGCGCTTTCCATCTCCGATCAGATTGCGGTAATGCGTGACGGAAAAGTCCTGCAGATGGGCGCACCGGAAGACATTTACAATCATCCAAACCAGGAATTTGTGGCAAATTTTGTCGGCACATCCAACAAAGTCCCCCAGAATCTTTATGAAGACTTTGGAATTTGCGGCCACACTGACGCCCCATATCTCTTTGTAAGACCAGAACATATGGCGATTTCCCACGATCCGCAGAACGGAATCCCTGCCCGCGTGGAAGAAGTCAAATTTTCCGGCATGTATTATGAATACACGGTTACCACAACGGATAACACATACCGCGTTATCGAGATTAATCGTGGAGATATTTCCAAAATCTGGCATGTAAATGACAGTTGTTTTGTTAAAGTTGCAAATATAGGCGGGGTGTAGAAGATATGAAAAAGGATAAAATAAGCATTTTCCGCTATCTATGGTATCTGATTCTCGGATTCCTCATACTCGGCTATATCATCGTTCCGTTTTTCCACACCTTCATGCAGGCACTGGAAACGGACTCCGGTTATGGGCTTGACGTGTTCCGGGAATTTTTTCAGAATCCAAACCAGCGAAAGGTTATCGGAAATACGGTTCTTCTGGGAGCCGCATCCGTACTGACTTGCGGAACCATCGGAATTATGCTGGCAATGTATATGACCTTTCTCGCCGGTAAATGGAAAAAGTTCGTTCACATTCTGCTGCTCAGTCCGATGATGATTCCAGGTGTTATCACCGTAATCTCATTTATCCAGCTTTACGGCGAGAGTGGAATCCTGACCAAAGGAATCCAGTATCTCCTTCACCTGGAGCAGATTCCATTTCAGTTTCAGGGATTTGGTGCCATCGTTTTCGTGGTAACGTATACACAGTACGTCTACTTTTACTTAAATGTCTATGTAGCCATGAAATATGTTGACAATTCCAGCATCGAGGCGGCAAGAAGTATGGGTGCCTCCTGGTTCCAGATTTTCAAAGACGTAATCTGGCCGGTCATCACCCCAGCTGTACTCTCCTCCGTGATTGTGACATTTGCATCCGGAATCAGCTCTTTCTCCGCTCCGAATCTGATCGGAGGCAGCTTCAAGGTGCTGAGCACGCAAATCGTAAAATCAAAGGCCAACAATCATATGGAAATGGCATCTGTTCAAGTTGTTGTATTATTTCTCATCAGCATGATCGTGATGCTGACGATCCAGTATTACAGCAAACGGTATGGGAACTATGCGTCGGACCGAAGCACAGCGATTGCGCCGCTTAAGGGAACGCATAGCCTGCTGTCATTCATAAGCCGGATCATCATTTTTATTCAGATCCTGTTGATCCTATTGCCGATCATCACCATTGTGTACCTTTCCTTCGTCCCGACAAGCTCCATCATGCAGGATATTTTCCCGCATACATTTACGTTGGAAAACTACCTGATGATCTTCCAGAAAACGCGAGTACTGAAACCACTGATCAACAGCTTGAAAATGTCTGCCATAGCAGTCATAGCCGGTCTTGTCATCACCGTGCCAAGCTCATACATGATCGTAAAATACAAAAGCAAATTCCACGCTTTCCTCAAAGTCCTGCTCATGCTCCCGTGGACCATGCCGGCAAGCGTTGTAGCCATCAATCTGATCAACGCATTCAGCCAGAAAAGTATCTTTGCCTTTGGGAATGCCTTGATCGGCGGGTTTTACATCGTTCCGATTGCTTATACGATTAATTCCATCCCGCTGCTCCTTAACTCCAACGAAGTGGCTATTATGGGATTAAACAAGAATCTCGAGGAAGCATCAAAAAGCCTGGGAGCCAACATGGCTCATACATTTTTCCGTATTATCATGCCGAATATTGCTCCCGGAATTATGGCCGGTGGCGTACTGGTACTGATTCGGACACTGGGAGAATACACCATGTCCGCATTGCTCTACGGTGTATTCAATCGACCAATCTCAATTTCCATGGTGACCGCTATGCAGGAATATAAGATGGGGCTTTCACTGGCATATGGAGTGATCGTTATCCTGATCTGCTATACGGCGCTGGGGATTATCTTTAAATTGGATAAGAAGCGGTTCTTCTAGGTGACTAAGGGACGGGTTTTCCGTCACACAGCCACATTAATAATAATGAAGCAGTGATCAGGAGATTAACAAAGTCTCCCATCACTGCTCTATTTTCCTCTCCACTTATTCCACTTGGAAATCAAAGCTCTTTTATAATATTTAACATAAACAACCAGCAAACCTAAAAGCATAATGATTGTTTCAATAACAAGTGCAAGAAACATAGTCTTTTTTGAATATGCCTCCTCAATGTAAATCATAAAAACGGGAATTCCCCATATTCCAAACTCAATGATAGTACTCCTGGTTTCAAGATAATACTTAGATTTATTTCTTCATTTTCGAGTTAGGGAGGACAGGTTCCTTGACTCACTCACAAGTGAGTCAAGGAACCTATCCCCAAAATTGCTAGCAGATTTCCGCTCCTGCCGGCATCGGTTTTTCCGGTGTCATCAGTGCCAGATTGCCGTCTGCATCTTCTGCGCAGAGCAGCATTCCTTCAGACAGAACGCCTGCCAGTTTTGCAGGTTTTAAGTTTACAAGTACCATTACTTTCTTTCCGACCATCTCTTCGGCAGTGTAATGTGCTTTGATCCCGGATACGATCTGTTTTACCTGGCTTCCGATCTTCACCTGAGAGCAGAGAAGTTTTTTGGATTTCTTTACTTCTTCGCAGGCAATGATCTCGCCAACCTGGAACTGCATTTTTCCGAAATCTTCAAATGTGATCTCCGGTTTTGCTTCGATATCGATCACATTTTCGTCTTCTTCTTTTTCTTCCTCAACCGGCGGATGAAGTTCTTCTACTTTGGCAAGGACTTCATTGATGTCCAGTCTCTGGAAGAGAATTTCCGGTTTCTCTACTACATGTCCGTCGCCGAGCTGAGCCAGGATCTTCTCAGAAGTTTCCGGCATGAAGGATTCGAGAAGGCGTGCGCCTGCGGAAATGCTCTGGATCAGATTCCAGAGTACGGTTTCCAGACGGTCTTTCTTCGCTTCATCTTTTGCCAGTGCCCACGGCATGGTTTCGTCAATGTATTTGTTGCAGCGTTTGAAGAGATTGAAGATCTCCGTCATGGCATCTGCCACACGCAGTTCATCCATCTTCTTTTCTACCAGAACCGGTGTATTTTCGGTCACTGCTTTCAGGTCTGCATCCACTTCTTCTGTCACACCTTTATTCGTTACGGTTCCGCCGAAGTATTTATTTGTCATGGAAACGGTACGATTTACCAGATTTCCAAGTGTATTTGCAAGGTCAGAATTGAGACGTTCTACCATCAGTTCCCATGAAATTACACCGTCATTTTCAAACGGCATCTCATGCAGAACAAAGTAACGTACCGCATCCACTCCAAAGAAATCTACCAGTTCATCCGCATACAGAACATTTCCTTTGGATTTGCTCATCTTGCCGTCGCCCTGCAGAAGCCACGGATGTCCGAATACCTGCTTCGGAAGCGGAAGTCCCAGAGCCATCAGGAATATCGGCCAGTAAATGGTATGGAAACGGATGATATCCTTTCCGATCAGATGAAGGTCTGCCGGCCAGTTCTTGTTGAATAATTCTTCGCTTTCACCGTCACAATGATAACCGATACCGGTGATGTAGTTTGTCAGCGCATCCAGCCATACATAAGTGACATGCTTCGGATCAAAGTCTACCGGAATGCCCCATTTAAAGGATGTTCTGGATACACAAAGATCCTGAAGTCCCGGAAGCAGGAAGTTGTTCATCATCTCATTCTTTCTGGATACCGGCTGGATAAACTCCGGATGTGTGTTGATGTAATCGATCAATCTATCCGCATATTTGCTCATCTTGAAGAAATATGCCTCTTCTTTTGCCGGCTGTACAGGGCGTCCGCAGTCCGGGCATTTGCCGTCTACAAGCTGTGACTCTGTAAAGAAAGATTCACACGGCGTACAGTACATTCCTTCGTAATATCCTTTGTAAATATCGCCCTGATCGTACAGTTTCTTGAAAATCTTCTGTACTTCTTTCTCATGATAATCATCGGTTGTACGGATAAATTTGTCATAGGAAGTATTCATCAGATCCCAGATCCGCTTGATCTCTCCGGCTACGTTATCCACATATTCCTTTGGTGTGATTCCGGCCTCTTCTGCTTTGAGCTCTATCTTCTGTCCATGTTCATCTGTTCCGGTCTGGAAGAAGACATCGTATCCCTGACTTCTCTTGTAACGTGCGATAGCATCTGCAAGCACGATTTCATAAGTGTTTCCGATATGCGGTTTGCCGGATGTGTAGGCGATCGCAGTTGTAATGTAATATTTTGGTTTATCTGCCATTTTGATTCCCTCTCTTTATAAAAAAATCCCGTCTTCCTAAAAATAAGAAGACGGGTTATTACCGTGTTACCACTTCTACTTCACTCTCACCCTCACGGGTCAGAGTCTCTGTAAGTGCATCTGCACTCATCCGCTGTAACGGGCGGAACCCATCGCAGCCTTGCAGGGAAAATGGAATATCCTTTCTTCCTGTTCGGTGCGCTGCTCGGAAGCCATGTTCGGCTGATCTTTCCTCATCCCTCTCAGCATACGGGATTTCTCTGTAGAAGTCCAAAAAGCTTACTCTCTTCGTCATTGCTTTTATCATATTTTGTTCGACTCTCTCTTTGTGTCTTTGAAAATCGTATCATATTCATGGCCGAATTGTCAAGACTACGAGTGGATTTGTAGCTTGTTCTGACTATATATGTTCATTGAAATATTCTTGTGTCACTTTTAATTGTTTCTTCAATATTTCCTTCCACATTCTTGTATGTATCTCTCCTGAACCTTTAGAAACTTTCGTCATCCTGATGCTTCCGTCATCGTCTATCTTCCGATAAAAATAATGATCCGTATCTTTATACAATTCCCAGCCATCACGCTCACAAAATCTCTTTAGCTCTTTCCATCTCGGCATTCAATACTCTCCCCTATCTTCTTGGGATCATCCATAATAAGTGCTTTGAAGATATACGGCACATGTCCTTTTCTGTTTGGGCTACGTGAATACAACGCATAATCATCATAATACTCTGCCGAATACTCTAAGATTGACTTTCCCAGCAATTCTCGTGCCTCTGGTTCCGTGCACCCATTTTCAATTAAATCAATTTCATTTAAGGATAACGTGACTGTGCCATCCTCTTCCACAAATCTATCTGCAGTAAAATGATACGCTTCCAGAATTTCAGACATCGTTTCCAGATTTGAGAACCACATCTTATCCCTGGTCCGCTTAATAAATTTCGGTTTATCATGAATCACGCTGTCGCAGACAGAACTCCATTCTTTTCTTACTGTTGTTGCCTGTTCCATTAACATATCCATCATCTCCTTATATACCTCCATTATAACAATTTGCGTACACAATGTCAATATTGTACAAAATGTACATTTATTATATGAAAGTATAAACAAAAAAATTCCACTATTTTTGGCTGATATTTGCAAACTTCAAAAGAAAAACCATTTATCTTTCACATAACAGCACTTCCCCATCAAAATTCCAACCGCATCTGGTACCACACCACATTCCCATGTACCGATTCTGACACACCTTCATTCACAAACCCAAACTTGGCATAATAATGAATCAGTTTATCCTTACAAGTAAGCACCACGCCTTTTCTTCCCTGTTCTCTGGCATCTGCAATTACCTGCCTGAGAAGCTTTTCGGCACATCCCTGTCTCCGGTACGACGGAATCGTATTGACTCCGAAGATCATCTGCCATTTTCCGTCTTCCTTGTGCAGCGATGCATTTTCATACATCTCATCTGCCAGGTCCGGTTCATCGGTCACCATTCCGTTAACAAATCCCACCAGTGTATCCCCGTCAAAAAGAAGCCAGAAATAATCCGGGTAAACAGTAAGTCTTCCTTCAAAATCTTTTTCCGTAGCCGCTTCCGCCGCCGGGAAACATTCTGCTTCTACAGCTGTGATTGCTTTCAAATCTTCTATTGTTGCTTTTCTGATCTTCATATATACTACCTCATTTCTCTTTCATGATCGACATTCTTCCTTCAAGATAATACCTTCTTTTCGCATGCGATACAAGTTTTTCCTCATAAAATCCTCTTCTCTATTGACATATTAAGTCTATTATTATAGACTAAAAGAAAAGCAAGTCTATTCTCATAGACCATTTTGTAAAGGGGGTTTTAAAATGGATTTAAAATTATGTGACAGTGAATATCGTTTTATGCTTCTGGTGTGGGAGACTGAGCCGGTGCGTTCCGGTGATCTGGTGAAGCTCAGTCATGACCGGCTTGGCTGGAAGAAGTCGACCACCTATACAGTCATCAAAAAGCTCGCAGAGAGAGGGTTCTTAAAAAATGAAGATACCATCGTTTCCTCGCTGGTTCCGAAGGAAAAATGTCAGGCTGTGGAGTCCGATTATTTTGTAGAACGGACTTTTGAAGGTTCCCTGCCGGGGTTCATTGCCGCCTTTCTGGGTGGCAAGACGATTTCGGAGAAAGAAGCGGAGGAAATCAAACGCATGATTGACGAACATAAGGAGGGATGATTATGAATCTGATCCGGGAAATATTCCTTACAATTTGCAATATGTCTTTCACAGCAGGCATTGTGATTCTCCTCGTACTACTTGCAAGACAGCTTCTTCGGAAATCACCGAAAATATTCTCTTATATGCTGTGGGGAATCATTGCGTTTCGCCTGATCTGCCCGTTCTCATTTTCCAGCCGATACAGTCTGTTCAGTCTGGATCTGTTAAGCAGGCATATCTCCTCCGGGAATCAGATGATCTGGGACACCACAGACGATCTGCAATCTCCTAATGTTATCTATAACGGCAATACGGCGGGTAACACGAATTCAGGAGGCACACCATCTGATATCTCCGAGGCAGTCGATGTTTCAAAGCAGACCTCAGCAGAGAAAGCAGCAAGTCAATCCGAAACCAACCGGCAGCCTTCCGGTTCAGGCGATACAAATGCCGGATCCACAGTAACTGCCGGTTCTTTCCCCTCTTCTGCTGCTTCGCCTGATTCCGAAAGATCAGCAGAATCTTTGCAGGGAATTTTTACTGTTACTGATATCATGATTGGAATCTGGATTTCCGGCATCCTGCTGTTCCTTACTTATCAGGCGCTTTCCGGCAGACGGCTGAAAAAGACGGTTGCCACCGCCGTAAAATACGAAGATGATATCTATGAATGTGACAGCATTTACGTACCTTTTGTTATGGGATTCCTGCGTCCGAAGATCTATCTTCCTTTCCGTCTGAACGAAACGGAGCGCAAATGTATCCTTCAGCATGAGCGATACCATATCCGCCGCCACGATCATCAGGTGAAAGTGCTTGCCATCCTTCTCCTTGGTGTATACTGGTTCAATCCTCTGGTATGGATCGCCTATTATTTCATGTGCCGCGATATGGAGATGAGCTGTGATGAGCATGTTCTTCTGAACACGGAAGCGGATTTCCGTGAACCATACAGCCACACGCTTCTCGGATTTGCCGCAGGCAGAAAGTACCATACTGCCGGAGCTTTGGCATTCGGCGAAACTTCTGTTAAAAGCCGTATCAAAAATATACTGTATTTTAAGTCCCCGGGAAAACCGGTAATCGCCGTCAGTATTGTAATTTGCCTTCTCACTGCTCTGCTGGGCTGTGGGAATGTTCTGAATCAGAGCTCTATGCGCAATAAGTCAGGCACCGCTACAGTTTCGTCTGACGGAATTGAATACGAATACCGTGTTTCTTCTGACATCAAAAGCATGCTTTTATACCAGGAGTGTTATACTGACGGAGAATTGACCGGATATCAAATCCTGAATCATGCCGACTTCACAGAAGATGGTCTTCCACGTAAAGGGACTTTCCGTGTTAAACGGGATTTCAACTACCCGGATGCTTCCCAGTGGAATGCTCTTTTCTCCGTAAATTTCGAAAATGCTCGGGCTGATTTCAGCATTTCCAATGCCATCCATTTCTCCGGAATGGCGGAAAATTATTATTTGGAGAACACCTCCGCTTGGACTGATATTATTCCCGATGAGGAAATTGTTCTGTCAGCATGGCATTTTGACGACGGTGAAGGTGTATCTGCTTTTCCCTGCAGCGAATACATGGATAAGACCAGTAAAGCAGAACTCCTTTCGAAAAACAGCGGAGATATTCTGTACTACCTTGTTTTTTCCCGAAAATCAAGTGATGAGCTTCTGGACGCATATTCTGTTTCTGAACGTGCGAAAGAATTATATCAGGCAAAAAATCCCTATTTAGGGGATGTCACGGCTGATGAAACTATTTTGCAGCTTATAAATATCGCTTCTTTTGGAGAATATACTTTAGAGCTGAATACTAAAGAAACCGGCTATGGTATTACAATAAACTTTGCAGAGTCTCCCCGCAATGAATATACCACTTATAACGATATGCTTAAAAAAGCCGCACTTTTTCTGATATTGACCGATAATGCCGAATATTTTGAATGGACATACCCTGCCCCGGACGAAACCGAAGTGAGGAGATTTAGATGTTCTTCCGAAAATCTGGAACAGATTCTACAAATAGAAGATATCAAAAGCTTTTCCTCATCGGAGACGGATCTGCAAATATTCTTAACCGAATATTTACAGGCAATACGTCAATATTACGAACCGGCTGCAAATTTCGGAGAAAAATCAGAAAGTCCGGACGGCACATTGTATCAATACACCAGATATATAATCGGAAAGCGAAATGGTGAAACAACCGACAACATTTACAAGATTCTCACAAATGAAGAAGCTGTAACCATGTCGGACGTCGAAGAAGCACTTCTGGCAGGCGGGAAAAGTGAAAAACTGTACATACTGAAGGAAAGCAGTTCCCAGGAAGATGCAGAATCTTCCACCTCCGGATCCGATGGATTTCTTGCACCTGACGGACGCGTTTATAAATATAAAGCGCTGTTTACAGGACGCCATCCAAACGCAGCCTCCGACAGCACTTATCTGGTATATGCAAATGACGCGGATCTTACATTTGACGATATAACGAACTATATCTTTGGTAGTACCTATCCCAAGGAAAGGCAAATGTATATCATTCCCCAGCCAGAATAAAAAGGATATTTCTAAGCCATACTAAGTCCGTAACACGAAATGTACAAAAGGAGGATGATACTATGTCTGATATTTCGATTCTGGACTTACAAAATCTGCGTCACCTGATCGGCGGTTTTGAAACCTGCCACTGCAAAATGACGGATTATGCATCCCAGTCACAGGATCCTGAAGTAAAAAAGATTTTTCAGGATGCAGCGGATTCTGCCATGAAAAATAAGCAAGAATTGATGAAATTTTTATAGGAGGCACAGAGAAATGGACGAAAAGACGATGGTTACCGATACTCTGGTAGGAGTCAACGGGGAATTGAAAATGTTTGCGGATTATATTACCCAGACAGAAAACAAAGAACTGAAACAATGTCTGAAGCAGATGCGAAATCAGACTGAAATGTCTCAGGAAAAACTTTATCAGGTTGCCCGGGAGAAAAGTTATTACGTTCCGGCAGCCAAAGCGACTCAGGAAGAGGTTGAACATGTTAAATCCATCCTGACTCAGCCGCAAATGAAATAATCCTCAGAATTGCATGGGCTGTCTACCTGGCAGCCCATACATTCTGCCTTCATGATCACGGCATATACCAGTAAGAATTGAACTGATACAAATAAGTTCTTGCCCCTCTCGGCATCTGTGTTAACGCATTGAAAACATTATAATAATCTCCCGCTCCCATTCCCAGACAAAGTGCCCCCAATGTTCCCAGAAATAAAAAAAACAATCCCACAGTTATCACAAGAGCTATGACATTTGCAACAATCCCCAAAGTCTTTGCATCATCAAATTCCTTAAATTTCACCGCGCCCGGCTTGTGTTCGCCATGTGGAAGCGTATTTACATCTCCGTTATATTTTCCTTTGTAGATCAGTTTCATTTTCATTCCTCCTACCTCTTTGCCCCTCTATATATGGTTCTTCAGCAATACTTCTACAACATCTTTATATCCACAGTGAAGAGCAATCTGCTTCAAACCATCCAGCGCCTCTTCCATCGAGTAATTATATTTCTCCAGAAATGCATCCCCTTTTTCAGCAATATACTCGTAAAAGAATACTGCCGCTGCCACTTCATCCTTATCATGATAATCCAGCGTTTCCAAAAGCATATTCTCCGCCTCATTGATTTTTCCGGCATCAATCAACTGCTTCCATTTCTCCGGTTTTGCTCCGGAAACTCCGTATTTATTCTCCTTGTCAAGTTCCACCTGTACATACTGTTTTCCTAATACTAAACTGGATAAAATGGCGACCATCTCTTTAATTATCCGCATAATATAATCTTTCTCATCTTCAAACTGCATACTTTTCTCCTTTATTCAAGCATAACCCTATATGTAAAATATATCTTACATTTTCAAGAATACACAGTTGTGTCCGTATTATCAAGTGTATTTTACATTTTATACTTTTTTAATTTGCCTGGTCTGCGGCCTTATGTTATACTTTCTACACTTGGAAACATTGATTGGTAAAATTATCGCTGTTTTCTTGTATCGGCTGAATGTACCACGCAAGGAAGTAGAATCATTTACCGATCTGATTACACGGAGGGATTTTGATATGTTATTTGACAGTTTTGAAGCTTATGATGTTCAGGAAACACGTCGGATCAGTAAGGAAGAGGGGCGCATGGAAGGTCATATGGAAATCCTTGTTCCACAAATCTGCAAAAAACTCAAAAAGCAACTGCCCCCTACAGAAATTGCTGATCTGCTGGAAGAAGATATTCAAACGATTCAACGGATCTGTGATGTATCTGAAAAATATGCACCGGAATACGATACCAATAAAATCATCGCAGAACTCCTCGACTTATAATGAGCCCTATTTAATAAAAAACATCATCGGTGCACAGACAAATTACCCGCCGCACCGATGATGTTATAATTTCCAGCAATTTACTATAAATCCACAACCTTCTCAATCCGCTTCCTGAAGAACTGGATCAACGGCCCGTTCAGCAATGCATTTGCAATCGTTCCAATCCCCACGATCAGCCACACATTATTACCTGCCGCCAGGCAAAATGCGACTCCGATCACAATGACTGTAATATCGGAAGCCACTCTGGCAAATTGAAAAGGCACTTTCCCTTTGGTCAGCTTCTCAATAATCAGCGCCACACTGTCATACGGAGCGAGTCCCATATCGGCGATCATATAAAGCGCCACACCGAGTGAGGCAAACAGCGTCCCCAGACACAAGGCCAGTATCCGAAGCGGAAGTGTCATTTCCACTTTCAGTACATCCAGCACTACCCAGCACAAAAAGTCTGCCGTATAGCCTACGCCTACCATATTAATAACCGTTCCCGGTCCGATCAAATGGCGTACAGTAAAAAATACTACAACCAAAATTAATATATTCGCCACAAGCTGCCAGTTTCCAAAGGACCATCCGATAAAACCGCTGATTCCAAGATTCATCCCACTAAACGGATCTACTCCAAATTCACTCAGGCGATAGCAGGTCACACATATTCCGATCAAAAGAATTCCCAGCAGCATGAACGCAGCCCTCATTCCAGTTACGCCCTTTGCCTTTTCTTTTTTTTCTTCTTTCTTCATTTCTATTATTCCTTTGCCTTTAACACATAGATTCTGGAATCAAAGTCTGTACATGGCGTTTTACCGGACAGAATTTCTCCTGCCGTCACATCGGAAGTGAGAAGGCCCAGATTCATCAGCTCATCTCCATAATTATCCGTACCGTTTTCCACATTTTCATACAAAGTATCTTCCAGCAGTCCCCGGAGCTGTATCCGGGTATATGGCATATTGACTCCATTAAGTACACGATACCATCCCACCAGAGATGTTTTCTTATCCTCACTTACCACCTGCCAGATCGTCTCATTGTTCTCAAACGGACTCTTCAGGCGATAGAAGGTACCGAACTGTATGATTTCTCTGTATTCCTTCATAAAACTTATCTGCGACTTCACCTGCTCGATTTCTTCATCTGTCAGTTTGTTCAGATCCAGTTCGTAGCCAAATGTTCCAAAGTATGCTACATTTGCCCGTGTATGAAGTGGCGTATTTCGGAATACCTGATGATTCGGAGTCACAGAAACATGGGCGCCGATACCGCTGATCGGGTAGCACATGGATGTGCCGTACTGAATTTTCAGTCGTTCCACGGCGTCTGAGTCATCGCTTGCCCATCCCTGCGGGGCATAATACAGGATTCCCGGGTCGAATCGTCCTCCTCCGCTTGCACAGGACTCAAACAGAACTTCAGGAAAGTTACTCGTAAGTCTCTCATACAAGTCATACACTCCCAGAATGTACCGATGGAACACTTCTCCCTGGCGGTCCGCCGGAAGTGCTGCCGAATAACACTCCGTAATGCTGCGGTTCATATCCCATTTGATATAAGAGATGCGCGCTTCCGCAAGCAGCTTCGCCATCATTTCGTAAATGCAGTCCACTACTTCTTTTCGTGAAAAATCCAGCACATACTGATATCTTCCGTGGGAAACACTGCGTCCCGGCGTCTGAAGAATCCAGTCCGGATGTAAGCGATACAGATCGGAATCCTTGTTCACCATCTCAGGTTCAAACCAAAGTCCAAACTTCATACCCAACGCTTCAATCCGCTCTGCCAATCCTTTGATTCCTCTCGGAAGACGTTTCTTATTCGCGTACCAGTCTCCAAGGCCTGCGCGGTCACTGCTTCTTTCTCCAAACCAGCCGTCGTCGAGTACAAATAGTTCCACACCGCACTCTTTCGCTTTAGAAGCGATCTCCACCAGCCTATCCTCGGTAAAATCAAAATACGTCGCTTCCCAGTTATTATTTAAAATCGGTCTTACCCGGTCTCTCCAGTATCCTCTGACAAGTCGCAAGCGGTACAGCCTGTGAAATGCCTGACTCATGCCATTCAGCCCTTCATTCGAATAAACCATAACCGCCTCCGGTGTCTGGAAATGTTCCCCTATATCCAGTTTCCAGTCAAACCCTGCCGGATTGATCCCCGCCGTGACTCTTGTCACATCATGCGTGTCCACTTCCGCCTGCATCCGGAAATTGCCGCTGTATACCAGACTGAAGCCGATAGCTTCCCCCTGATGCTCCGTCGTATGCGGGCGCTTCAGCACAAGAAACGGATTATGCTCATGAGATGAATTGCCACGTCTGCTGTCCACAGCCTGAATTCCCTGTTCCAGCACGCGCGTCTTAACATATCTTTCTCTCGCCCATGCTCCGGAGAGCTGCAGCCATACATAATCCTTATCCGGCAGATCCATACTCAGGCTCATGGCTGTAAGAAGATGCACCGGAGCTTTCCCTTCATTTACAAACCGGGCACTTCTTGCAATAACTCCGTCTCTTTCAAATATCGTATAGAGAAGTTCTAACTTCACTCCGGTCAATTCATCTTTCAGAGTAACCATCAAGGTCTGTGCCTCATCATCCGATTCCGTATACGTTGCAGGAAGCCCCTCAAGTCGCGGCTTTCCCCCATTGATCGTATGACTCGCATACTGAAAATCTGAAAGACGACTTCCGTTTTCCTGCAAAATCTCCACCGCCGGATGGCGATAGTCGGTCGTTCCGTACACCGGATACTCCTGTTTCAAATGCTCCAGTGAAAAGGTCCGATCCCCCTCATAAATATAAGAAGCCATTGGTCTGGGTGCTTTTTCAATCAAATAAGAGAAATCCTCTTTGTCACGAATCCGTTTCCCATAGTAAAGCTGTCCTAAATGGCCATTTTCCAACACACACATCAGATAACTGATCTGCTGATTATATAAGTGAAAGATTCTGCTTTTTTCATGATAAATAATTGCTGCCATCTTCGTTCCTCCTTTGAATTTCTGATAACAAGTATATCGCTCCTCAAAGGCTTGCGTTAGTTCTTTTTGTCAGCAAAAACATATCAAATGTTAGTTTTTTCCGGTTCCCGGGCTCTTCTGATTCATGAGCAGACGATCTTTCGCTGCCTGCCGGTTCGTCTTACGAAATTCTGTCGGAGTCATCCCGGTCTCCTGCTTAAAATTCTTTGTAAAAACCAGAGTGCTGTGATATCCACAGGCAACAGCGATATTTTCCACCGATTCTTCCGTAAGAATCAACTGTTCTCTCGCTCTGGATATCCGGAATTTTGTCAGGAACTCCTTGGGCGACAGCTGCAGCTTATTTTTGAATAACGTATAAAGATAACTTCGATTTACTCCCAGATATCCTGCCAGTTCTTCTACCGTAAGTCCTGCCGCGTAATGATTCCGGATATAAGTCACCGCTTCCTGAATATAACGATTCTCTTTATTCTCTTCCATTAATTCCTCTATCACCACATCGGATGCCAGAACCGAGAACAACTCGTATAACTTTCCCTGCAGATAATACAGATCTGAAACTGTTGATCTGGTATGCTTCATCATATCCATCACAATTTCATTCAGCTTCTCCCCGTCCGCGCACCGGAAAATTCGCTGTTGACTGTTCAGTCCAATGTCCTGTATAAATTTTTTTGCACCGGTTCCACCTACTCCAACCCAGAGATAGCTCCAGGGTTCTTCCTGATCGGCCTGATAGAAGGTCAGTTCCTCCGGCTCGATGAGAAATCCCTGTCCCTTTGACAATTTGTATTTCTTTTCTCCCACCTGGTAAATACCTTTGCCATCCATAATATAGTGAACAATATAATTCGGACGACTTGCAGGACCATAACTGTGCAGGGGTTCACACTGTGCAAAACCACAGAAACAAAGGTGAAATTCCTTGAACTTCGGTTCTAAAAGTTGTAATACATATGAATCTTCCATCGTATACTTATTCCTCTTGCCTCTTAAGCTCCAGAAGTTTCAATTCCTTCAGTTCTCTCAGTGTAAAGAAACCGCACACAATCGCAGCCGCCGCATCGGCAATCGGTCCCGCATACATGACTCCGTCGATTCCCATGAATATAGGGAAAATGATAATGAGCGGGAGCAAAAACAGAATCTGTCTTGTCAGCGACATAAACACACCCAATTTTGATTTCCCGATGGAATTAAAGAAATTGGACGTAACCGGCTGGATTCCATTGATCAGCGTCAGGAACATAAAAATACGAAAATACCGTTCTGAAAACTGGAAATATAGCTCACTTCCCTTCCCAAATACAGAAATGATCTGTCTCGGGAACACCTGGAAGCAGAAAAATGCAATACCCGAAAGCACCGTTGCCGTTCCCACTGCAAGAAGATAAGTCTTCCGTACACGATTGTATTTCTTCGCCCCGTAATTGTAACCGATGATCGGCTGTACCCCCTGGGAGATTCCGATGATAAACGACATAAAGATCATATTTACCTTCGATATGATTCCCGCACATGCAAGCGGAATATCACTTCCATAAACGGAACATGCCCCATAATACGCAAGCGTGTTGTTCATCACGATCTGCACAACTGCCATAGCTATCTGATTGAAGCATGCACTCATTCCCAGCTTGAAAATATTCAGACAGCGGATTTTCTTCATCCGGAAACAGCCCTTCTCCAGACGAATATTCCTAAAACGAAACATATAGCGGAGACTGATCGTAAATGACAGGATCTGTCCGATAATAGTCGCAAGCGCAGCACCAGACATTCCCATGTGGAATGCAAAGATAAAAATCGGGTCCAGAATCGTATTCACAATTGCCCCGGCAAGCATAGACATCATCGAATAATTCGGACTGCCATCCGCCAGAATCAGTTTACTCATACCGGTGTTTGCAATCAGAAATGGAAATCCAATTGCCACAATCCTGGTGTACTCCTCCGCATACGGCAGTACATCGCTGGTCGCACCGAAAAACTTCAGCATCGGAGTCAGAAACAGTAAGACAACCGCAAGCAGACAGATCCCGAAGATTCCCATCAGAGCGATAGCATTCCCGGCATATCCGGCGGATTCCTTTTCCTGCCCTTCCCCCAGTTTCAAAGAAAAGTTCGTTGCACCTCCGATTCCGATCAAAAGGGAAATCGCTGTGCATGTCGTCGACAGAGGAAATGCAATATTCGTCGCCGCATTTCCAAGCATCCCTACACCCTGACCAATAAAAATCTGATCCACAATATTATATAACGCTGTGACCAGCATGGATATAATGCACGGAATTGCAAAATTCACCAATAGCTTTGACTCTTTTTCAAAGCCAAGCGGATTGTGCTGATCCTCCATATTCTGCATAGAATGCTGTCCCATTGCTCTGCCTCCTTATATTTTTTCTTCCGTTTGTTCCCCTGTAATTTGTACACGAAATCATGATACACCTTTTTTTTCTTCTCTGTCAACAAGGGACATGTGCGTCCCTGGCACGTAACCGGAAGAAATGCCGGCTGCTGTATGAACAGTAATCGGAAGTCACTTCAGGCTACTATGCGAAAAAACCGCATCATTTCCAATAATGCCTTACTTGATACCTTACCGGAAATGATGCGGTTTTCTATTTTTATACTGCGAACTGCTCCCCACCTTAATACAACAATTCATTCAAATATTTTTTGTTTGCCTCAATATCGATTTCCAGCACGTCCATTCCTTCATAGGTAACCGGCTGGTATGCCCCCTCTGTCGGCATGCTTGCCTGCTGCATCCTCAGATTGTCGATCGCCAGTACTTGTTTTGCCAAATCATAAATCTCCGTCACGCTCATGTTTGTTTTCACATGATTCATGCAGTAATTGATCAGAGGCAGGATGGCGGAAGCATCTTTCTCCGCCATAATCTGGCGGTAGATTCCGTACATAACGCTTCTCTGTCGTCTGGTCCGTTCAAAATCGCTTCCAAGTGTACGATTGCGTGCATGGGCCAAAGCCTGCGATCCGGTTAATGTCATATCGCCGCTCTGTATATCCGGCATTCCGTTCTGACGGTAGTATTCTGCCTCTTCTTCCGTAATGAAAACTTTTACCCCGCCGATTTCATCAATAATACTGACCAGATTTTCAAAATCAATGGTTATATAATTCTGGATATCCAGGTCATAGGTCTTATTGATCGTATTGATCGTCAGTCCGATTCCTCCATATGCATAAGTGTGTCCCAACCTGCTTTTCCCGTATCCGTCAATATCTACTAATGAGTCCCTCAGAAAAGACACGACCGTTGATTTATTCTTACTCTTATTGAACGATACAAGCATCATGCTGTCAGAACGTCCCATATCGGAATTCGGATCGCGGGAATCCGTACCAACTAAGAGAACATTGAAAACATCTTCGTCCTTTGGATCTTCCTGTGCTATTTTTACACTTTTTGCGGTTGGGTCCACCTGATCTTCCGGTACGATCGAGACAACATCCTGATAATATTTCCATGCGATTGATCCATATATTCCAACATTCAGTAATATAGCTGCCAATAACAATAACCCAAGAATTTTTCTTTTTCTATTTCTTCTGAAAAATCTCATCTGTCTCCTCCTACTCTTTAATGATTCGCCCGTATTGATCCTGTGTACCCTTTGGGGCATTTCCATAATGCCTGTATGAGTCCGATTCTTTTTTCACGCCATACCGACTGTAACCACTATATCGTCTGTAGCCGTATCCATAACCGTAGCCATAGCCACGCCCACGGCTTTGGTTGTCCCCGTTAAAGGTGTAACCGATCAGGTGAATACCGCTCATTACAAGTGACTGGATTCCTTCCCGGATCTGCTGCATCTTGGTATAATCATATCGGATCACATAGAGCGCCGCATCCACATACCTTGCAAGAACCGCCGCATCGGCCAGAATACCGGATGGTGCTGTATCCAGTATAATAAGATCCGCCTGTTTTTTCAACGTATGAATCAGTGCTTCCATTCGTTTTGTTCCCAGCAGCTTCGTGTTCTTTTCATCATTATTCCCACCGTACAGAATTTCAAGACTTCCCTTACCTGTTTCTACACGGATCAATGCATCATTCAGAGCGGTTTCTTTTTTCAAAACAGCGCCCAGCCCCGGATGCGTTTCCTGTTCATTCATCACTCCGGCGACGGATGGATTTCTCATATCACAATCAATCAGGATAACTTTCTTTCCCTGATTTGCAATGGAGATTGCCAGATTGACTGCAAGTGTGGTTTTGCCTTCCCCCGGTATGGAACTGGTAATCATAAGTGTTTTGAATTGATTCTCCTCCATATCTTTCATGGCCTTGATCCGAAGCTTACGGATTGCTTCCACATATCCCTGCGAAATTCTTTCATTTAACAGACAAAGCGAATTGTTGAAGGTTTTCTTTTTTCTCTTCTTAACCTGAATATACGGAATACTTCCGCAATCCATCAGATTGATTTGATTTTTCAATTCTTTCTTTGATTTCACAGTCCTTCTTGTAAGAACATAAAACGCCAGTATCGCAAATCCGAAGCCGGCACCCTTAAGTGCCCCTCGCTTATACGAGCCGCGGATTACTTCTTCTCTTCTTGTGTCAGACGGGATTCCCGTTTCGTCCAATACGGTCAGTTTCGTCTTTCCTACGACAAATTCTGCGACCTCCGGATAATTTTTGAGCACAGACTGAAGGGTGTTATATGCCACCTGCGGATCACTCGACGTCACGGAAATGGTCAATAGATTCGTCCCCTCATCCGCCACCGCGCTGACTGTGCCGGGGAGCTGCGTCACCCCCATATCCTCCGCCACAACATCCGCGAGAACTCCACTGCTTAGAATATATGGGAAAATCTGTGCCATATCTTCTGCCGAACTTCCTGTAGAAGATGTAACCGATACCGTAGCCTCTGCCACATATTGCGAGACATAACTGGTACTTGTTGCAAAATACCCTCTTATCGCAAACACGACGGTCAATACAAGGATCAACCACCATAGTTTACGCAGCCCCTGACAAAAATCCACAAAAAGCGAAGTAATATCAATTTTTTCCAACTCTCTTCTTGATTCATTTTCAAATACTTCTTTATACTCTTCCATGTACCTTATTTCCTTCTATGATTATAGTGTCCGTAATATCCATACTCACCATATTTCCCATAATAGCGCCCGATTGTCTGATCTGCCGCACCGGCAAAGGATTTTACACCGTTTAGAACAACTCCCAGAATTTTCGCGTGACCGTCACGGAATTCATCCAGAATGTCATTTACATCTTCAGCCAGCATATAATTCTGCCTCACCACCATGAGCACGGCATCCGCATGCTGCGCCCACACCTGTGCATCTCCCAGAAGTCCTGCCGGCGGAGTGTCAATGATCACATAATCCGCACTCTTGCGGCATGCTTCCAGCAGGATGGGCAAGCGCTCTGAATAAAGCAGTTCTGTGGAAGAAGAGTAGCAATTTCTTCCGCCCAGGAAAAACAAACGTGGTCTTTCTCCCGTTATCAGGATATCCGACAAATGACCGGAACCTTTTAAGAACTCACCAAGCTCTTTCTGTTCTGTTTCCTTCTGATTGAAAATAAGAAACTGGGAAGGTCTGCGAATATCGCCGTCTATCAGGATCACTTTCTTCCCCTGGTCCGCGAGACTGATGGCAAGATTCGCCGCCACCGTAGATTTTCCTTCATTCTCAGACACACTGGTCACGACCAGGGCTTTTCTCCCCTCTTTCGCCATCTGATATTCTACCTTCGCCGTCGCCTTTTTATAGCTTTCTACAAAGGCAAATCCAGAAAGCGGGTTATCAATCAGAACCGCCGCTTTTTTTCGGCTTAACACATCTCTTACAGTCTTATATTTATACTCGAAACTGATCGATCCAAGACTTCTTGCATCCAGCTTTTTCTCAATCTCATTTTCCTGCTTTACCGTATTGTGCATCACCGACAACAGCCCGAATAACAGCGTACAGATCGCCGCACCTGCAAGAAACCCTTTCTTCGCCTGGGCACGCGCATCCAGCGGATTCGCGGATGCGTACGGCATCTTCGGTTCCTCCAGAACATTTAACACTGCATTTCCAACCGTGTAAATGGATACTTCGGTATAATGATCCATGATCGTGCGGATGATATCAATGGATTCTCTTGCGTTATCTGCCGTCACGCTTAAGGTAAGCAGATTGGTTCCTTCCATAACGTCTGTCTGGATCGTGGCATCAACCTCTTCTATTCCCAGATTTTCACAGATGATCTTTTTCATCACATTGCTTTTCAGCGTTTTCTCCAAAACCTGCGCCATGTTATAAGTCGCGCTCAAATTACTGTAAGAATAATTGCTTTCTTTCGAACCGACCACAAAGGTAGCTGTCGACGTATATTCCGGAACATACTTTAAATTTGCCGCAACATAGAACAGCATCGCCCCTGCAAGCGCTCCCAGAATGATTGCCCACCAATTACGAAGAAGATCCTGCACCAGAGTAAAAAGGTCGATTCCCGTATCGACAGCCTCCGCGATTTCTTCCCGTTGTCTTTCCTCTCTGCTCATTCTACTCTTCCTCCACAACTACAAATAGCTTCGTAACCGCTGTCGATGCATTTTCACCGGTGTAACTGTATTCTACCGTGTATACCCCGGGATTCGCATAGTCCACTTTCGAATCGATCCGAATGGCCTCCCTCGTCCCGGCCAGGAACTCTTCATCCTCTTCATACAGATATTCTGTCCCATTTTTCTCGATTCCTATCATCAAAGATTCCGGATCGATCATCTGATTTACTTTCGTGTATACAATATAATCCGAAAGAAGCGGATACTCTTTTCCGTTTTCCTCACGGTCATTTGCTTCCGTGACAGTCATCTCGATTTCCACTTGGCACACATCTCCAGCACTATTGCTGACCTGCAGAGTCACCGGATAATCTCCGGTCAGGGAACTATAATAACTGTCATCCCAAATCGTCCGGATCTGACTGCTTAAGTCGCCATCCAAACAATCCTCCGCCGACATGCCTTCCCGGATCACCTGCTCGATCTCGTCGGAAGAAGTAAACCGAAACGGATTTTTCATATAGATCTTTGGCGAAACATAATCGGTATATTCTACAGATCGTTCCAGTGTTCCGATATTATTTGCCTCATCAAAAACAACATACGTTATGTTGCGCCTGTTATTGATAAAATGCGTCATGGCGGAGATTCGGATATAATCCGTAAGATCGCCGTCTTTATCATCCTTTGCCGTCACACCTCCCAGCAGTGCGACTTCTCCATCCTTTACGCTGACAGAGATCGTGTCCTCTTCACATGTGATCACAGGCGGCGTATCATCGGCCATCATCTTCTCTTTCACCTGATATCCTATAAACAAAGTGAACGATACGGTAAATACCAGACATATCATCATTTGCAATCTTCTCATAATCAACTTCCTTATCTACACTTCATAATCGTCAAACGGGATCGGCTCCAGCTTCAGGATCGGCTGATTCTTACAGATCCTTGCAGGATTATGCTGAAACAACAGATCCGCTATCTTCTTCGAATACTGCTCACAGATCACCTCGTACGCATCAAGAAGATAAGGCGTTCTCCGAAACGGGCTGTGGGCATCACTTGCCATTACGGACACAAGATTGTGGGAAAGCATCTGCTGCGCACATCTTAGCGCATTTCTTCCAAATCTCCCGAGGATACTTCCTTTGTTAACCTGTATAATGTATCCTCTTTTGCGCCACTGATAGGCAATCTGCGGATAATCCTGTATAAATTCATACCTTTCTGCATGCGCAATGACCGGCCTTGCTCCAACCGCGCTTACCCGTTGCAGAAGAAGCGATGCGAAATCAGGATCCTCATCGAAAGCGAATTCCATCAATATGTATCGGCTCTGATTAAGCGGCATGACCTTATGATCCACAATCATCTCCGGCAGATCGTGCGTGGCATAAACTTCCACTCCCGGATAGAGCGCAAGGGGAATCTGCTCCTCCTTTAACGCTCTGACACAATCCTGATACAGCCTGACATAGGCATCGCTGAAATAATTGTCAAAAAGTCCCGGAAGATTACAATGCGGTGTCGCCACCATTGCTGTCACTCCACTTTCCACCGCCATTTTCGCCATCTCAAGTGTTTCATACATATCCTCCGCACCGTCATCGATTCCAGGCAAAATATGACTATGTATATCTATCATCTTCTCATCCTTTACATCTTAAAAATCAATTGCCATCTTGCCGGCTTCTTCTTCCGAAAGCTCCGTAACCTTCGTCTCCATAACCCGGTACACTCTCTGGCACATATTCAGCACACTCGGCCTGTGCGTTGTGACGATGCAGGTCTTATTAGGCTTCTGACTGATAATATTCCGAAGCACCCTGCGCTCTGTCGTCACATCCAATGCCGATGTCGCCTCATCCAGAAGGAGAATCGGCGCATCGCGAAGAACAGCCCTTGCGATTGCGATCCTCTGTGCCTGCCCCTCTGAAAATCCTCGTCCTCTCTCCCCGATTTTACTCTGGATCGTATCCGGCATCTTCTCCACAAAATCCCAGGCACAGGACACTTTTAACGCCTCAATGATCTCCTCATCCGTCGCATCTTCTTTGACCATCCGCATATTCTCGGCAATCGTACCGGAAAGAATCGTATTTCCCTGCGGCACGTAGGCAAATAAATGCCTCGTCTCTGCATTCATCGGCACCTCCCGGCCATCCGCTCCGATCATCACAGCCTGTCCCTTCTCCGGCCGGATCAGTCCCAGGATCAGTCGAATCATCGTCGTCTTCCCCTCCCCGGATGGGCCTACTAAGGCAACGATCTCTCCCGGATGGGCGTGAAAGGAAGAGTCTGTAATCACTCTGGTTCCTTCCACATAAGAGAAATCCACATCTCGCATCCGCACTTCAAATCCCTCTTCCGCAAGGCGATCCAGCTCATTACTCTCCGGAATATGCACTTCCTTCGGAAGCTGCGCCAGTTCCCGGATACGATGTGCGGAAATCGAGCTGTTCAAAAATGCCGGAATAATCGAGATCACACTGTTAAATGCAGAATTCAGGTTCCCCCTCTGCTGCAAAAACAGCGTCATCGTACCATAGGTAATATCATGGGTCCACAACCGAAACAGGCAGTACCCGAACGCCGCATACTGGACGATCATCCCCATAATCGACATGAAGATTCCCGTCTTAATCGAAAACATATTGTATTCCAGGCTGACATCTTTAAACCTGCTTTGCCATGTCCGCATCTTTTTCCCATATAAATCAGAAATCCCAAACGATTTGATCGTATCAAAATTGTAGAACGTCTCCACTTCAAAGGTCATCAACTGACTGCTCATCTCTTTGACCTTTTTCGCATATTCCCGCTGTTTCTTTATCAAAAATTTTGACATCAGAAGCATGACGGGTGCACTCGCGAATGCCAGAAGAGACATGATCTTATCATAATGCCAGATCACAATAAATGTTGCCACAAAATTATAGATTGCGATTACGATAGAAGGAAGCCAGCTGATCGCATTTCCACTCACCGTACTCACATCACTGTTAAAACGGTTCAGCACATCTCCGTTACTGTACTTGTTAATCTCAAGCCAGTCTGCATCGATGATTTTATCGAAGATATCTGCCTGAATATCATTATTAATATAGATACTGAGCTTCGTGGAAATCCTGCTGATTATATTCGAAAAAGCCAGGCTGAAAATGGCACTTCCCACAGTCAGCACAATCATGATCCACAGCTTATCGGTCTGGTATCCGGTAATGATATCGATCATATACTTACTTGCCACACTGCTCACAAGCCCCATCGAGGTGCTGAAAATGCCGAGCAGCGTATAGAACACGATCGCTCCCTTGTATTTTTTACTGTAAGAGAAAATCCATTTCCAGTCGTCAATAATCTCGGAAAAGGTCCCGTCTTTCCATCTTCCTATCAGAATGTCCAGCGACTCAAACGAGATCCCCTTATTAGTCTGATTCTCTTCCATTGTATTCCTCCATCACAACTTTGCTATCTGCAAATGCCGGCATATATCCGCATAATCACACGCCGAAATGGTATGATATGGATCCACACATGTTCAAAGAATTCCCACCAGAAATCTCCGGGCATGATCCATTCCCCTTTTCTCTGAACCCTGGTAATAACCGCAAATATCTGCTCCTCCGCCACCGGGCCTTCGATCACCGTCTGCGCATCGCCCACGATATAGAGCCCCTCCGGCTTTATTTTCCAGATGCGGTGCATGATGTACTGACCGGTTTTTCTCTGGAAAAATACGATATCGCCGGGCTTTAAGGGGCGATTGGGCTTCCGGAAGTATACGTAATCTCTTTCATGGATCAGAAACGGGGACATACTGTTTCCGGAAACCAGAAGGCTTACCTCTTTGCCTTGCTGCACGAGGTCTTTTAGTATGGTTAGATATTCTTGTGTGTCTACTCTTCTCATGGTTCTATATCATCCTCCACAGTATTTGCTTCCGGAAAAATAGCCTGTTCCAGACATTTGACAGCATCCTCTGTCATATTGCAGGTAAGCTGATAAACCGGAACCTGACCGATAAGATCTTCGATCAGTTCCATTGCACGCTGCACAAATGCGGGGTTCCACTGGTTGATTGTAGTCTGAGCGTAGAGCTGTGTAAATGCCTGAATGGGAGAAAGCCGTTCTATATAATTGGTCTCCCCCTGTCTCAGCATCACAATCGTATAAAGAGGCGTATCTTCGGATTCACAGATGTCTGATGAACCACAGACAGGCCAGCCACAGGCTGACCATACTCCATCTATTTTTCTTAAAAGCGCACGGTCTCCATTGACAATTCTGCTGCCCCGGTATTGCTTCCACAACTCTGCCTGCGTGGATTTACCGATTCCAGAAGGGGCGGAAAACAGGATGGCTTTTCCTTTGTATACTGTATAGGCACAATGAAGGATCAGGCTGTCTCGTTTTATCATGTGACGCTCCAACGCAAACAGAGAAGCAAATACAGTATCAAAATGTATATCCTGAATTTTCTCTTCGGATAACTGGATTTTCGCACAATTATTCCCATTCTCCCGGTATAAGGCATAAAACCCTTTTCTGCCTTTCGAACCAATCAGACGCCATTCAAATTCTTGATTAGAGTAAATCACGATATCCTCCCGATTGGCAATTGCAGATTTGTCCGGTCTTTGAATCGAACAAGAAAGGGAAATGGTATAAAAATAGGATGCTTTACCTTGAGATACCGCAAAAGTCATAAAATTGTCTGGAGGGATGATCTCTGTAGGATAAGAAAGAAAGAAGCAGAAATCACCAACTTGAAATAACTTTGTTTTATTCATGATCTAACTCTTCCTTTAAACATTCTAAAGTTTGCTCCGTATATCGGCACATATACTCCGGTACACCTCCAAAACTTCCACTTTCATACAAGGCACATGCCGCACATGTCTGACATACATCCCGCTTGGAACATTCAGTACATGTATGACTTAAGCGAATGTTCTTTACCCCATCAGAAATCGTTCTCCATGCATCATCAAAACTTTGATCAAAAACAGAAGCAGATGGTGTCTTAAGCATGACGCAGGGCTGCATTTTCCCCTGCCAGTTAATGGCAAAAGAACCCCTCCCTGCCAAGCATTTCATTTGGTCTCTATCCTCTGTGGCAGGCATTGGATGCTCCGCTTTATAAAGGAACTGTTTTGCAGATTCCCGAAATTCAGTTTCAGTTTGAGCATATTTTTGTATCATTATTCGTGACTGAGCAGCCTCCATTGGTGTCAATCTGGAATGAAAATCATATATTTTGCCACGTTCTCTTGTCGCAGGGTACATATAGGTGTCAATATTAATTGGCGTATCCAGCTGGTATGCAATATCAAGTAGTTTCTTGACTTCTCCCTGGTTTGCATTTACAAGACTTCCATTGATCTTGACATCAACACTGCGCTCTTTGAGCAGGTTTATCGCGCGAATTGTTTGTTCAAACCCTTTACTATAATGGCACAATCTCTCGTATGTATCCTCACAGGATCCATACAGTGTGATATTAATCCGTCGTGGTTTATGCTGCGCAAAGAAATCTGCCCATGCTTCATTAAGCAGCGTTCCGTTTGTGTTGAGTGTAGGAATGATTCCCATCTGTTTCAAAGCCAGATAGACTTTTTGAAACCCAGGATAAAGAAGCGGCTCTCCCCCGGTAAGCTGAAGGAACAATACACCACTTTTTTGCATTTGTCTGCAAATACCAATCCATTCTTCCGGGGTACGCAGCCGGCCTTGCCGCTCCATTTCCGAACAGCTGAGCCGGACATAACACATATCACAGTTCATATTACAAAGAGGAAGCAGTTCCAGGCTCCCGTTGATGGGGACATTCTGCTTCTTCGCATTCTCAACCAGATATTTTTCAAGTGTACTATTATCCATAAAAACTTCCTAAAATTAAAAAGGAGGCTGCTGCTAAAACAATCAACAACAGTCCCTGTAAGGTTACGTTATAATTATGAGTGATTCGGACGACTCTCATCAATATTTGTAATGACAAGTCTTCCTGTATGGGAATATACATCTTTTCCTCCATTATCTGTACTATTCCAAGTAACATTGGTATATGTTCCTGGCTCTAATTCATACCCAGAAATATTATAAATAGGACGATTCATTTGTTTTACTCCATTTATCACTTCATATCCACTTGCAGTCTCACTATCAAAACTAATCGGCGCAGCCTCTCCACAAAGTCCATGCTGTAAACGAGTTTTTGGTTCTGTATATATAGGGGTAGTCCCATCATCCTGCTCAGTAGAACTCTTACCGGGAAGCGCACACTGAATATTTCCTACGATACATGCAGCTACATATTCATTCGCCGTAAATTCCTGTACTAAAATTTCCGGCTCAATCCATTCTTTTTTCATATCAAACAACCTCTTCTAAAATCCTATACTTTAAAGATTCTTCCACAAAACGATTTGTAGATTCCCGAATCACTTCTTCCTCCACGTCGTATTCTTGCATTCCTTTTCTAACTGCATCCTCTTTGGTATGAGGAGTCTGGAATACCTTCCAGAAGAACACAGCCGAATCATTTGGTGACATGACCGCATTCGAAATCATACATTCTTCATCCACCGGAACAATTACACATTCCCCGGCAATTTCTCGAAGAATATATCCCGGCTTAATACAATATTTCTTCTCTACATACTCTTCCATATCAAACCTTCCTTCTAATACTGAATAAGTTTAATCGGCCTTTGTCACAAAGTATGTCGATTGGCATGATTTCACATTATCATTTACTCTGTATATGAATCACCGCAATCCCCGGAACATTATTGATCCTTGGCAGTATTTCTCCATAACTTCCGAGTCCGCTACTTACAAAGATATGCATCTGATCTTTTTGATACATGCCATGTATATATTCAGGGAAATACCCCTGATCTCCGCCAAATACTCCCCCCAGCACAGGCAGAACCACCTGTCCTCCATGGTCATGGCCGCTGACTACAAGATCCACCTTCCATACAGAAGATGCATTTCCAAATATAAAACTGTCTGGTCTGTGCGACATCATAATCTTCAAACAGTCTGTATCCTGATACTCTTTCAAAAATGAACCGGCTTCTGCATCGATCGCCTCTGCCGAATCTTCGCCGTCCAGTCCAAAGGCATAGCCATACATCCCACCAATCCGGAGTTTCTGTCCTTTTATCTCAATATCCACATATTTCAATTCCAGAAACGTAGCTCCAGCCTCATCAATCTTCTGAACCAGCTCAGGATGTCCATTTGTCATGTACGTTATCTCATGATTTCCCAGCGCATAATATACCGGGGCAATCTCATGAAGTGTACGTATCAGTTCTGTCACTACAGAGTCATCCTTTGAATCTTCATTCAGGAAATCACCATCCAGAAGGATAATGTCCGGTTCTTGCTGGGCGACTTTCCTCGCCAGCTCCTCATTTCCTTTTCCAAATTCATGTCCATGAAGATCCGACAGCACCACCAGAGTCAATCCCTGTGATACTTTTTCAGTAGAATATGTATATTCCCTGACTGTCAGGCAATTATAGGATGCGTATATGCTCACAGCAAGTCCTATCACCAAGATGAGTGCCAGTACGAGAAAAATTTTCCGACCGTTTCGTCTCATATTTTTCATTCCATCCATAATATAATCGGCCTTCTTAGGGGCCTGGTAACCACAAATATCAGGATTCATTTCATTATAACCCACCTGATTTCAATAACCTCATCTTAAAGTATTAGATTTATTCCACCTTTTTATGATTTTTTATTCTATATCCCCTGTTTTTTCCATTTTTTCACGAAAAAGGAAACGATTATGCCCCATTCAATATTCCACCAATGATCTGAATCCGGCTCTCTGCCAGATGTTCCATTCCATCCATAATGTAATCTACCCTCGCAAAATCTTTCCTTACAACAAAAATCGCGCCGTCTGCATACTGCGCCAGAACAACTGCATCTGTCAGAAGTCCTGCAGGGGCACTGTCCAGGATCACATAATCTGCCCATTCCTCCATCTTTTCGATAATACGTTTCATAAGTTCCGTTCCAAGGAACTCAGAGCCATCTTTCATCGTACTTCCACCCGGAAGAAATAAAAGCTCTACATCAGAAGGAAGTCCCAATTCCGTACTTCCAATCAGGCACTCAGACATTTTCACTTTCTTCTCAAGGATCTCTGCCAATCCATCTCCCGAATCCAGATCCAGGATTTTGCGATCCGTGGGATGCCTCAAGTCACAATCGATCAACACAACCTTTTTCCCTGACTGCGCAAGCGACAATGCCAGATTTACCGCAACGGTGCTCTTTCCTTCTCCGGCAAGGGCGCTCGTAATTAAAAAGGTTTTCATATGATAGGTATGTGCACTGTATTCTATTTTATTTCGGATCATTCGAAACGCTTCCAGGAATTTCTCATCTATTTTCGGATCCGTCAGAACTTTCCTCATCTGGCTGGATCTTGTTCGCCGTTTTTCATGAATTTCCGGAACTGCTCCCAGACATCTCGTGTGCATCCACCTGTGAATATCCTCTTCTTTGCGCACCGTCCTTCTTGTCACAACCAGGAGAGCCGTCCAGGCCATCGCCAGCAGGAATCCGAATACCGCGCCTTTCACGGCACCGCGCTTAAAATCTCTCGGATTGTCCGGCTTAGGCGGGATACCGGTCTCATCCAGCATCTCCATATTCACCTTTCCCACGATCACTTCAGACACAGACGGATAATTCTTAATCACGGATTGAAGCGTTACATAGGCACGCTCCGCATCCACGTCCGTAACAGAAATCGTAAGAAGATTCGTATTTTCAACCACGGAAGCTTCAATATTTCCGGTCACCACGCCGGTTCCCATATCCTTTGCCACTTTTCGTTTGAGCACTCCACTGGTCAGAATGTACGGAAATGTTGTCGCCATCTGTTCTGCCGCCGAATTGTCAAAAAAATTCGATGATCCAGAATTTCCTCCCACCTGCTGGTCACTCTGTATATTGATTGTAAATGTTGCCGAAGCCGTATATCTCGGCTGATACTGCATTCTGGCACGAACGTAGAAGATTCCGGATCCTGATATCGTAAGAATCAAAACCCATGCCCACATCTTCCGGAATATACGCAAATAGTCTGACAGTAATCCGGTGATATCAATCAATTCCATTTCCTGACTTTTTTCATTTTCCTGATTCCCCATATTCTATCTGGTCTCCTCTTTTTTCTGTGTTTTAGGCTCATTCTCTTCCTGTCGTCTGTCATAATAATAGGATTGATACTTTCCGTATCCATAATATTTGCCATAACGGTATTTTCCATAGCCATAGCCATATCCGTAGCCGTATCCATAACCATAACCGGAGCTTATGACTGCATTTCCAACCAAAACATCATTTAACACGCACCCGAGCAGGCCATTTCCATAATTCTCCAGCATATCGATCGTATCGTTGATATACGGAACCTTCGCGCAGTTCTGCTTTACCACCAGTAAAGACAAATCGGATTTTCTCGCCAGGATTTCTGCATCAGCCCTGCCCTTTGCAGCCGGACCGTCAATAATAATAAAATCCATCTTATTTTTCATCTCATTCAGGAACTCTCCGAACCGTCTCGATGTTAGAAACTCTGTAGCTCTTGCGTGCGGAACATTATTTACCAATAAATATAGAGATTTTTCATCTATCTGAAATACCAGTTTTTCAAGATCCGTCATCAACTGTTCACCAAGCCCTGCTCCTTTCGGAACTTCTACACCCATAGCCACTGCAAGAGCCGTATTTCGAAGATCTCCTTCTATCAGAAGAACCTTCATCCCCCGCTGCGCCATCGCCAGCGCAAGATTGGCTGCCACGGTCGTCTTTCCTTCCTTATTTACTGTACTTGTAACCAGAAGAACCTTGTTCCGTTCCTGCCTGCTCTTATATAACAGTTTTGTACGCATTTTCTTAATTGTTTCCACAAATCCGAAACTGACTGCCGGTTCCGTAATCAGCATTTTCTTTTTCTGACGCTTCAGGCGGGCTTTCAGGTTCCGGTACGCCGGCTCGTGATTCAGCGTTCCAAATACAGTCGTGTCCAATTTGTCCGTCACATCATCCACACTCTTGATGTTATCTTTTCGATAGGACATCACCGCCAGAAGCAGAACCACAAACGCCGCAGATACCAGAAATCCCTTCTTCATCACATCTCTTCCCTGAAATGCCAGATCCGGTCTTGACGGGAAATTCGGTTCTTCAAACACTTCCAGAACCACATCACCAAGCACATTTTTCGACACTTCCGGATAATGCTCTAAGATACCATTCAGAAGCCGGAACGAGATCTCCGGTGAATAGCTGGTCACAGAGACCGTCAGAAGGTTCGTCTCCGGCACCACCGCGATCCGAACGGTCCCCGGAAAGGAATCCATTTCCAGAGAATCTGCCACCTTTTTCTTCAAGATCTGACTGTCCAGCACCGCCTGAAACACATCCGTCAGCTTCTGTGTCTGACTTTCATTTGCATAAGCACCGGTGGTTGAACCCTTAGCAGATACCACAAAGGTTGTATTCGACGTATAAGTCGGACTATAAGAGACCGCAGATGCAATATAGGAAAGAAAGGCTGCTGATAACGCGATAAATAGTACAACCCACCAATTTTTCAGCACATCCCGGAAAATATTATAAATATCCTCCATCTGTTTCTTCTGCATTTCCTTTTCCATATTTCTGACCTTTCTATCGTACTACCACAACCAGACGGCTCTTGCCGCTGCTCATCGTTCCTTCAACTACATAATCCACATAATAAGTTCCGGCCTGTGACGTATTCACATTCGACTCGATGGATAACTCTCCCTCTCTGTCTGCCTCTTGATAATATAAAGCAGGATCAAATGCTTCTCCTACAGACAGATAGATCAGATAGTCCTTTAATTTCACTTCAATTCCCGCATAGTTCTTATCGGAAATGCTGATCTGCGTTTTCAGATACACCGTATTTCCACCACTATCCATGACACGGAATTCGATCGGATACTCTCCGGCAGTCATCGTATTGATGGTTTTCTCCAGAGAGTATTTGATATTGGACGTCAGGTCCCCATCCAGCACACTCTGCGCCGATATGCAGGACAGAATGTCAATATTCTGTCCCACTGTATAACATAGCGGTTCACTCATATGAAACACCGGAGGTGCATAATCCTCGTACACCAAAGTCCGCTCGCATCTACCGACATTCATGCTGTCATCTACCGCCGCATAGGTAATGATCCGCGTTCCTTCTTCCGTAAATGCAGACATACTTTCCACTACAACCGAATCCGTCACATCTCCGGAGCGACTGTCCTTGGCAGTCACTCCGGTCAGCAGGTCCTCTTTTGTGGCAGTGACTGATACGGTTAGCTCCTCACTGTCACAAGTCACTACCGGTGGAGTGTTGTCCTGGATATGTTTTGAATATGTTTGAAATGCGACAAAAGCTCCTGTTGAGATCAGCAGGAGTATGACGCTGAAAACTCTTAATTTCTTCATCTGTATAAATCCGCCTTTCTGCGAAAAAGTGCCGATGAATGGCTAAATCTTATTCCTAAAAATACTCCCTTCCAGATCAACAGTCTTTTTGCTGTTTACCTGAAAGGGAGCACATCTGGAATTCATACATAAGCCTTCTAAATACAAAATTCCAAGGCTCAATCACTCACTCTGCTTTATCGGACTCATCGCCAAATAATCGCATAATATTAGAATTTTATTTATTATAACTCAGCTGGATTTCGTATCCTCATCTTAAAGTATTAGATTTTGTTGGCTTTTTTACTTTTTTTATATTCCTAAACCCTTAATATTATTTTATCCCGCTGTAGCTTGTATAAACTGTATCGGAATAGACATAAATCGTTTTTCCAGCGCTATTTTTATATGTAACAAAAGCTCGAGTTGCATAAATTGTATTCGCTGTTTTAGGTGTCATACTGTAACTATAACTACCAGTACTTCCAATACCACTAATATTTACTTTCGTCCTACCAATTGTATTGACCGTCAGAATCTTACTGCCTAATAATGCCTTCGTTACATAGACAAAGCCATGTCCGGTTATTTCGTAATAATCATCAATGTTTTCATAATCCTTCACATTACCAGTTAACCGGATTTTCCCATTGTTTTGAGAAACACTAAGCTTCACCGACGGCGCTGACAAAGATTTGACAGGAATTGTCTCTGTCTTCGTTACCCCACAGACAGTACAGTTATAAGTTTTGATTCCTTCTTCCTCTGTAGTTGCTTCTTTTGTAACCGTACCATTGTCCCAACTATGTCCCAAAGCCTCAGTCTCCTCGCTGATATAGGTATCTCCACACAAAGAGCATATGTATGTGGTATACCCACCTGCGGTACAAGTAGGAATGGTCACAACTGCGCCATACTCATGCGTACATTCCGATGCATTTTCCGCAATATATCTCATTTCTTCAATGCTATATGCATCAACAAAATCCTCATCCATGATCAGATAATGGATACCAGTAGTGGAATACGGAGCTTCCAAGCTGTCAAAATCTGATGTCCCTTTTAATAAATACTGATAGGAGTAAGTTCCTGCTGCCACTTCATCACTGAATCCAGCGTCCCAGGTGGAATCCGCAAAATACCATTTACCGTCGATTTGGACAATATTCCATGCATGGTTTTCATAATAATTTGACACATCCTCCGATGCCTCGCCACCATAGCCGGTAGCAACACGGATATCGAGATTCAATTCTCTCAAAATCCTGTAATACAAGGACGCGTAACCCTGGCAGACAGCAGTACCATTAATCAAAGCCGCGTAGGTTGAATATTTCAAGGTATAGCTACTATCTTCCAAATTTTCATTATCATAGGTAACATTGCTGCAGATATAATCATATACTTCATAAATTTCCTTGTAGTCAGAAGTACTATCTTCAAATGAAAACGTCGTTTCAAGAAGACTATCGACTTTCTCATTCACAGCCGTTTCCTGCTCGGCCGTTGTAAAATAGGTTGGTGTAAAAGCAATTGTATAATATTTGTAATTCCCATCACTGTCTGCTGCTATAGAAGCTCTATATCCAGTTCCGCCATAATTATAACGCAGGTAATCCCCCTCATTGGCGTTCTCTGTCTCTGCGAGCGCTTCCGGGATGATCTGGTTTGTACACAGGTCCTTAAAATACTCGGAACTGTACACATCCCCATAATAATAGACCGTAATCGTTTCCTCACGTGCAACCATGCCTGCGCGCAATATTGCGCCTGCTTCTTCAATCGTGTCACAATATTCTATACTTTCTGAGTCTTCTGCAAACGCACTTATTCCATAGTTACTGGATTTTCCAGAACTCTCAATTTCATCTGGAACATCAATATCGTCTTCACCGATGACATCTTTATAGATAGGATTGATATAGACAGCAGCGTCTGTTTCATAGTAAATTGTTCCGTCATCCTGATTTTCTGATTCCGTCGGCGTTCCTATTTCTGTAGGATACTTTCCCGCACCTTTTGCTGCCAATACCTCAGTTGGAATCAAGGAAACGAGCAACAATATTACCGTCACAAGTGATAACATTCTTTTTTTCATTTTGTGTATTCCTTTCAATTCTTCAGTCTAGTCAGACAGCTCTTACTTAGTCAAATTATTATAGCTTGTATAGACAGGATCGGAATAAACGTAAACAGTCTTTCCATTGCTATTTGTATAGGTCAGGTAAGCACGGATCACATAAGTCGTAGAACTGCTCTTAGGTGTCATGCTATAACTGTATGTTCCTGCACTTCCAATACTCTTGACACTGACTTTCGTGCGGCCTGAAGTATTTACATTCAATGATTTTGCACCTAATAAAGCTTTCGTAATATAGACAAATCCTTGACCAGTGATCGTATAATAATCGTCCTGATTCTCGAAATCTGCCACTGTTCCTTTCAGCTTGATCTTTCCGTCATTCTGTGATGCTGAAAGGGTCACATCAGGTACTTTGAGTTCTTTTATCTCCTCCAGCTTAGGAATTGTTTCAGTCCTAGTTTCGCCACAGACGGTACAGGTATAAGTTTTGATACCTTCTTCTTCCGTAGTTGCTGCTTTCGTCACAACGCCACTATCCCAACTATGGCCGGTAGCAGAAATCACGGTTCCACTGGTAACAGTCTCACCACAGATGGTGCAGACCTCATCTCCAGTATAACCTTCTTCCGTACAGGTAGCAGCTCTATAGCTCTGCAGCACTGTAGAATGTCCAGTAGCAGGAATTATTTCACCAGATTTAATAACCGTTCCACATTCCTCACAGTAGACATCCCCAGTATAACCTTCTTCCGTACAGGTAGCTTCCTTGGCATCGATAATGGTAGTATTCTCGTGAGCACACCCCTTAGTCAATTTTACTCTATAAGTTTTTGTTTCACTGCTATCCTCAGAAATAGTCAGGATGCGCACTATGCCATCCGTATATACTGGTAGAATAGTGATGCCTGCATTCACATTCGTAACAGCTGTTACAGTAGAACCATTGGCTTCATAAGCCAGCGTATCAGCATCAAATCCACTTACTGTTATGCCATCCACAGAGATACCTGACAGATCAGCTGAAGAATTGATCTCTACACTTCCCGCATAAGTCATTATTTCAGCCTCTGTTAAGCCAACGCAATGACCTGACTGCTCTGTAAAAGTAACACGCAAGGCAATCGGATTGATAACCTGATCAAATACATATTCTGTTTTAGTAAAGCCAGCTGTCGGAGTAACATCCATATAACCAATTTCAGTAAAGTCGGTTCCATTCAACGAATACTCAAATTTTACAGAGCTAGGTAAGGCCGCAGAATAATTATCTGTAAAGTAATACAGATTTACACTAGAAATCAGCTGTGCCGTAGTCCACATAAAGGTAATAGCTGCTGTACTGCTGTTATTCCTGTTGTTGTAGTTAGTCCAACGGGCATTAGTAGCTGAACTATCGCTTGTCACCCCGTCCACAATAGAGGACAGATTGTCAGAAATTGTTCCACAGTCTTCAGAAAGATTTGCACCAGAAGCCACGTTTTTACTTTCCGTATTCACTGCCTCGGCCACACGAACAGTACAGGTAACCGGCAGTGTCTTTTCTCCAATAATGTTTGCCGTACCATTTACGGTCACAATATCTCCTACCTCAGCAAAATCACTTGCATTAACAGAATCCCACGTCACATCAAATTCACCTGTTACCGTTCCGTCTGCCAAGACACCATTCACGGTGCTGGGCAATACAGGCGCTTTCTCTGTCATAGTGACAGTAGAAACATTCCGTACCGCAGCCACGTCTGCAATAACATGAAGTCGAGCAATGACAGTGATAGGATCATATCCTTCAAAGCTCAGTGTACCAGTGACTGTATAATCTCCGGCATTATCATAAACGTCAGAAGAGATTTCATTCCATGCAACAGCACCTTCCAAGCTAGAACCATCCGCCAACTTTCCGGTTGCTGTGGTGTTCAGTTCTGGAACTGTCCCAACCATAACACTGTAATCCCGAACCATAGTATAGCTGACCAGTCCTTCTTCAGTCGCTCCATCATCTACAGCAATTGTGTTAATAGTCGCACTGCCGCCAGTCAAACCATCTGAAGTCACATTGACCGTGATATTTCCAGCTGTGTCAGTGGACTTCACAATTACCAGTGCCTTACCCGCATAAGCGGCAATATGAGCGCTTGTACTACTGGTCAGAACACTTGTCTGCTGATATTTCTCTGTAGTAGCCTGATCGCCGTTGTCCACACCCACAATCTCACCATTACCTACAAGTGAAAAGCTGATTGTGTTAGATGCCGTAGTATCCAGGTTACCATCAGCATCCTGGACTTCTACCTCGATGTAGGCCAAACTTTGCCCGTCCGCATTCATGACTGTCTTATTCTGAGTCACTTCCAGTTGCGTAACCGTTCCAGGAGTCGTAACCACCTTGTTTCCAGACGTATTTTGAATTTCATCATCACTCTCATCATAGGCAATGGCAGAAATAGTTCCTGCTTCATAGGTCACATTGAAGGTGGCATACAGACTGGCTGAACCAGAAGCTGACACGGCAGTACAAACACCACTGTTATCACTCTCCGTAGTGTAAGTATAATACTTATGTCCTGCACTGGTGGTATTCACCTTCCGGGTGGCTGTGCCTATCAGGTTTTCGTTACGGTACAGCTTTACCACTGGAGCATTACTATAGACAACAACCGGAGTCTGACCATTGCTGTCAGTATACATATTTTCGCTATCCCAGGAAGTCACCAGATGAAGTGTTGTGCTGTCCTGATCCCACTGGCTGCGATAGAGATAATATGTATCTTTTTCAAATCCTGCAGTGTCGACAATACCAAAATAACTGCTATTAGGAACCGCACCACTACCAGATACGGAACCGGTACCTGTACCGTTCCACGGAGTCGGTTCTCCGATGTAGTCCCATCCAGTCCAGACAAATTCACCTGACACAAAATCATTTGTCATAGTATTCCAGATGGAATCATGAGCCGATATTCCCCAAGAGACAGCATAGTTATCGTAAGAAGTCAGGTGCATGAAACTGTCACTGCCGTTGGTAGTTGTATAGACACTCCGGCTGTTGATTGCAGAACTAGTCTCTGTCGAAATCAGCACACCCCATGCATTATACAGATTTGAAAGGGAACTGCTGGAATTCGCGTAGTTGAATCCCGCAACACCACCATTATTCAACAGGACTTCTAAGATCTGCCCGGCAACTGTGGAAGTACTGGTAGACCATTTATTATCTCCCAAAGTATAAGTACGACTGTTATCCAGCTCCTTAATCCAATTAATCAAATTCTGAGTAATGGTAGGATAATTATCACTCAGATCCAGCTCATTTCCCAAAGACCACACAATGATAGAAGGATCATTTCGATCTCTCTTAACCATACTCTTAATGGTATACTCTGCCCATGTCATAGAGCTGTCACCGCCCAGAATAATATTGGTGCTTCCAATGCTAGTATTGAAATACTTACTGAAATCATTCCCATTTCCATTTTTAGAATTCGTCCAACAGTCAAATGCTTCCTCCATAACCAGAAGCCCCAGTTCGTTGCAGATGTCGATGAAGTCTTCATCTGCTGGATTGTGGCTGGTCCTGATAGCATTCACACCCATATCCTTCATGGATGCAAGCTGCCGATACATCGCATCATAGTAAGCCGCCGAACCAGCAGCTCCCTGGTCATGATGCATACAAACGCCATTTAGCTTAACAGCCTTTCCATTCAGGTAGAAACCACTGTCTGTAAAGCCAAACCAGCGGAAACCAAATTCCGTATCATAAGTGTCGGTCAGAGTCCCATTCACATAAACCTCCGTACGGACAAAATATAAATTTGGCTCATCAATGCTCCACAGCTTAGGGCTGCTGACTACTGGGCTGGCGATAATAGTGCTACTAGAGTTAGCTTTCACCGTGTCCGTAGTCTCAGCGATATTGGAAGCTGAAATACCATCACTGGTATAGACTGTATTCTTCACAGTCACTTCCACATCCGTGTCACTGTCATTATCCAGCTCCACCTCGGCTTGGACAGTTCCGTCTCCGCTGGAGATATTCGGTGTGGTCACATAAGTACCATTATATGCCACATGAATTGCGTCGCTAACAATGAGGGTTACATCTCTGTAAATTCCACTCCCAGAATACCACCGACTCGTAGGGATATTATTCACAGCCTTCACTGCAATCACGTTCTCCGTTACACCATCGCAAATTACATAATCGGTGATATCAAAGGCAAAGGAAGTATACCCATAATGGTTTTCTCCCACATAAGTACCATTAATATAGACATAAGCGTCAGAATATACACCATCAAAATTCAGGACGATAGTCTTTCCTTGTTCAGCCTCAGTTAATAGAAAACTCTTACGATACCAGCCAGTTCCACCAGGCAAAAATCCACTTTCTGCTTCACCTGAGGTCGTGAATTCCTGGCCAATGCTGAAATCATGTGGAAGAGACACTTTCTCCCAGGAAGAATCATCAAAGTTCGCACCAGAAGCGGAACTATTGTCACCCAGATAAAATTTCCATCCATTATTAAAGTCGTTCTCCCGATCAACGGCACCAGAAGAAACGATAACCGTCTGCTCTTCGCCTGCTACTGTGCCAATGTCACCGGTATCTTCTGCAGCAAAAGCCATCATATAACTGTTGGAGAGCACCATGGCAACAGATACTGATGTTGCAATCATTCTCTTAAATAGGTTATTTTTCATATCTAGCCTCTTTTCTTTAGTTTTCATCAAACACACAGCTTTCCGGCTGCGTAGTTGCCAAATCTGTGGATGCTGCAATCATATCGACAGGCAGCTTATCCATAAATTTCTTATAATATTGTGAAGCATATTTTGCCTTCTCACACAGGTAAACTGGCCGCCCCGTAAAGCCGCCGGTCTCGTTGTAGACCATCGCTGCACAAACATAACAAATCTTCCGATTGACACAGTTCCCACAATACGAGCTGTATCTGGCATTGTCAGTCCAATCAACGATCTTCTGCCATGCATCATGAAAAGACTTGTTTTTCAGACTAACCTTTGGATAATCCATCATACCACATCCACTTAAGTTACCTTGCCAATCCACCCAATAACTGCACCGTCCGGACAAACATCCCATTTTCTGCGCCGGTTTTTCCGCAGCTTCAGCAAGCAGTTCCGGCGTTAGTTCCTGATACTTTCCGGCGTTAACCGCCAATCTGCAGAACTGTTCCGGTGTAAGCTGATACCAGTCAGAAAGCACCTGATAATAGGCGCACTCCTGTGGCGTCAAACGCTCCGAAAACTCCTCTTCACGACCAATTCGGCGAACAGGCGGAAACATATAGGTTGCCACCCGGAGCCCCAGACCATAGCCGTGAGCAAAATCCAGCATTTTTTTCACATCTGCCGCATTGTCCGGCATCAAAGAACAATTGAACTTAAATCGAATCTTATTTTGAACCAGAAGCTCCACGCCATGGCGTACTTTATCCAGCCCATTAGGATCACCGCAGAGCCTTCCATAGGTTTCATTACTGCCTCCATAAAGCGTAATATTAATACGAGACGGCGGCATCTCTCGAAGCCATTCCACAGTATCTCTTGTGATACAGCTCCCATTGGAATTAATACTGATTTCCATACCCATCTTGTACATCGCCTGATATAACTCACGAATATGTGGGTACAGAAAGGTCTCTCCTCCTGTCAGCAACGGCGATAGAGTTCCTGCATCCCTGGCCTGCTCTGCCACATCCAACCAAAAGCTCAGAGGCTGAAGGCCACCCATTTTTTCCACCTCTCCGACGGTTTTCCGCACATAGCACATTTTGCATTGAAAATTACAGACAGGTGTTAATTCAAAAGCTCCCGTAATCGGAATTCTTTTTTTGGCTGACAGTCCAAATAATTTATCACGAATGGCTGACAAAGGAAATCACCTCATCTTTCTCTAATTGTTTTTTCAAGCATATCACGGCATCTCTGTCTGGCCTGCAAGTCAGCTGATAAACAGGATACAGCTCCAGAAGGTCAATCCAAAGCTGCTGGATCACCACCCGTTCTTCTGCGTTCCATAGATCTATTGCCGTCTGCTCCATCAGAAATCTAAGTGCCTGCGGAGCTGCCAGACGTTGAATCTGATTTTCAGTCCCCTGACGAAGAACAACAATTGCTCCCAGAATGAGACGTTTATTACTATAAATCGGGCTGCTTCCATCTACAGGATAACCATATGTATTAAATTCCCTATCTTTTTTTCGTATAATGGTGCGGTCATTGCCTACAATTTCCGCATGTTCAAACTGTCTCCATAATTGCGACTGTGTTGTTTTCCCCGTCTGGCTGGGTGCCGTAAAAAGTACAGCTTTCCCACAGACTTCTATTCTACTGGAATGCAGAATAAATGCCTGATAATGTGCCAACAGCTGTCTCATAGGAAGAAGCTGCAACACCTTATCCACAGTTCGAACAACACCAGGAAAACTCTTCTCATTTACATAAAGTTTTACCTGGGAAAAATCTGAAGCATAGACCACTTGAGAAATCGCTCCATCCTTTCCCATTTTTGCTTCCTCATAATAATAATTGCTTTCTTGGTAATACCGGAACATTCCGTCTTCACCATAAGGGATGCTGGACACTGCCGGAAGTATATCTGCAGCAATGACATCAATTAAAACATCTGGGACTCTATCACCACACCGAAACGGTTCTGTCCCTTCTAGAAATCGGAGTGAAATATCAGACGAAATCCCGATCCTGACATCACCTACAAAAAGGTATTGATTTTTCTTCATTGGTATCATCTTTTTATTTTCTTGTAAGGCAATCTACCACTGACAGATTGCCCTGCATACTTAGTAATGTAGAAAAGAGGGACCAGATGCGCCAAAGGCAACCAGCCCCTCTCTTAAGTCATTAAGATGTAAATATAGTACCGCCGCCTGCACTCAGATAGCAGGAGCAAGTCTCAAAAAAGTTCATATGTGCAGGAGATTCCGCATCAAAGGTTTCTTCTCCAAAATAATCGCATGCTGTATAAAATTTACCATTGTATTCATGAGCCTCAGGTCCCAAATCCACTATTGTACCGCAACCAGTCGCAATAGCTGTATCCATCTGATACTCTTCAATCACAATTATCGGCTTTTCATAATTTGCTTTCATTACCAATCACTCCCCTTCTATTTAGCCGTTACGACATAGGTCTCGCTAGCTACACCATCTGCGTTATAGGCTATAATTTCATAAGTCGTGCCTGATATTACTTTTGTATAGGACTTGCTGAAACGAAGCTTACCGGAAACTGTCTTTCCAGTGACTTTCGTACCGTTGATGGTCACATAGGACACATCCTTGGAGGTCACCACGTTCACGGTTGCCTTCTTAGTCTTACTTGCATAGGAGCAGCTGGTCGTGATGCTGGCTGGGGTGAAGACCGGAACTTCTTCCTCTGCTTCTTCCGCCAGACTGGCAGCATAGGTCTTGCTAACCAAGTAGAGTGTATTCTCGCTATACTCGTCATCAGTAACAATATCCGTACTATAGGCTAAGTTAAACTCGTCTACGCCGGTGACTTTGAGGTTGGTGAGGGCTGTCAAACCGCTTACTCCTTCGACATTCACATAACCAATCACAGTTCCATCATCCAGTGTCTCCACTTCTACATAGTCGCTGATGTCATAGTAGCAGTCCGCGCTGTTGCCGATTTCAAATGTGCCGGAGCCAACTGTCACTTCAGATGCTTCTCCATTCGGAGCTTTCATGCCCAGATAGAGCTTGTAGGACTTAGAATCCCAGTTGACCAATGCAAAGCTGCCGTTGTAGCCCTCTTTCAAATACAGCTCCTGATTCGGACCGATGTCACTATACCCTTCGACATCTGCGATCTCTCCGTTCACATCAGTCAAGGTGAACACATCGTCTGCGTACTCTCCTTCATAGTCAGCAACAATCTTCTCTCGAATGTTGACCACGGCCACATTCTGCTCACCGTCTGTAGAGTAGGCGCTGTTGGCCGTCGCATACCCCTCATTATCCTCTGTGCTAGTACCCATAGGCTGGAATACCCGGATACCATCCAGATAGAACTCATTGTTAGTCTCGTGCAGTGTGCCGGACTTGTAAACATAAATTGTCACCGTATAAGTATCATAGCCACTCTCCAACATAGTATTCTGATAAATAGGAATGTTGTATAGGGTAGTATCGAGGATCTGATCAGTCTCTTTTTCCGGAACAGTCACATAGTTGATCGTGTCGATGTACTGGGTATCAACCTCAGTTCCCACACTATCTGTTACCTTCACCCGAATATAGCCAGTAACATTGGATACCCGACCATAGATCGTGGTACCTACACCAGTGAAGCTGTAAGAATACTGAGCCGCACCATTGGTGGTGTCTACTTTCAGGCTAGTTCCGTAGCTGTCGCCCAGATTGTTCAGGTAAACCGCGTCGGTACCATAAGTACTATCAGTGGTAGTGCCCACAAAGCCGGTCTCCTGATAGTCGTTCAAGCTCTGACCGACTGTATTGAAGGTTGCATTGTTAGTCTTTGTCGTTACCAGCGTTCCAAAGTTCTCCTCATAGTACATGGAAGTTGCCGGAATAATGGTCAGAGTAGCGGTATCAATTACTTGGCTGCTATCGGTACTGTCTTGTGCAGTGACGGTATATGTAAAGGTCTCAACTCCGCTCAGCGGCTTGGTCAGAGTATAAAGCAACTTGTTGTCCTCTGTAACTGCTATCGTACCGTAAGTACCCTCCGTTTTGTCTACAGTCAGCGAAGTGAACGTACCGTTGGAAATAATATCATCGTGCAGGACATCGATCTCAACAGGCAAACCATAGTCGATCACAATTGTATCATTGTTTGCGTCAACAGCTAATTCAGACACATACTTATAACTATTGGTGCACACGAAAGTAACGGTATCGGCAGCGGTTTCACTGCCAGTGACGGTCACGGTATCAGAGGTCGCATCATCACCACCGCTAATATCGGCATAGGCAACTGTGGAGGTCGCTGTCCAGGAAGGTGTGGCCCATCGATTAGACAAGCCGCTAGTGTCCTCAACAATATAGTAGCTGACTTCTTCGTCCAGACTGATGTTCTTAAAGGTGGCTGTCTGACCGTTCTTCAGAGTAAAGCCCCCGTTATCGTCCGTACTTCCGGTACCGACCAGATTGTTGTCTGTGTCGTAAATCGAATAGCTCTTATTAGGAACAATTGCGTCATTCTTATACGCCGTAAAGTGGAAGTCAATATTGTTCAAAACTGCCATGACATCCGAAGGGATTGTTTCATCAATGCCAGAATATGTATCCGCAATATTCTTAGTCACGGACACACTGTCGCGCTGAGGCAGGTTAAACTTGATCAGACAGTTGGTACGTCCCTGTCCACGGTCCATGTAATAGATAGTCAGGGTATGATTACCGCTGGCAGCAAAACCTGTCAAAGTTGTACCAAGGGCTTCGTACAGATTCGTCTGGCTCAGACCGGTGGAATCATCAACTACCGTATCGGTTGCCAAGTCCCCAACAGAACTATAGCCATTAGCGGAGTGAAGAATGACGTCGCCGGTAGCAAAATTGATGCTACCAGTAATTGCATCGTGGGTACCACCAATATCCAAGGCCAGAGTCCCATCAATATAGACCCACACGTCGTCATCACCCGCAAACTTGAAGGTGATGTCGTTACCGTTGGCGTCTTTGCCGTTATCCGTCATCTGGAAATTGACGGTGGTGACCATACCGAAGCCATATTTCATGCCGTTGCTAGAATAGTTGGTGTTGCTGGCCGCGTTGATTTTATACGCCGTTGTAGTGGAAGACGATCCTGCCGTATAACCGGTCATAGTCGTACTACTCAGGCTATTGAAAGGAGCAAAACCAGTAACCGACGTATTGGTTCCAGAGTAACCTACATAACCAGCCGGAAGGTCAGCAATCAACATTTGGACGTTGGAAGCCCCAGTGCCATTTTCAAAATATACCGCGTTCTTGTCGCTATTCAGCTCGTAATAGCCCGTCTTCTCATCATAGATAAAAGGGACCTTTACATTCTTATATACACTGGTATAACTGTTATCAGCATCAGCAAACAGGTTGGCAGCGTTCACAGCATCGCTGAACGGCGCATTGCTGCTCTCGCTGAGCTTGCTGACGGCCAGACCGGAATAAATCTTCCAGTTCTGATCATTGTCCTGCCACTTGCTGAAATCCGCAATGGAATTACTGTTAATCCCACTAATCGATTCGCCTGCCGTAAAGTAGAAGCCCTTGCCCTCATAACTGCCGTCAGTGGACTTATAGTCCACCTCTTCCGTTGCCGCATTGGCTGCGGCCTCATTCCAGCTATACAGGTTGCTGTCGAAGTACTCCACATTCAACTTTGTGTCACTTTTCTGACTGGGGATAGGTTTTACTTCTGTTGCCGCCAGTGCTGTAGCAGGCAGCAATGATGCCAGCATTCCAAGCGTAAGCACTGAGGATAGAATACGCTTGGCAAATTTTCTTTTCATAGTACTTTCCTCCTAACTTTAGATAATTGATTGTTGTTGATATATGTTAAATTGCTAATTGCAATGGATGACCATTAACATCGCAAAACCATATTGCGGGATAACGCTGTATCCAAAAATTCGGCTACATCTTGCAGACTTTGCTTCTTCTCCAAATCATATTCTTGAGCAAACATCTCTATCAACTCCTCAAGAGAACGCTCTTGCTCCAATGCTTTCCAAAGAAATGCACCTGTAGAATTTATGGAAATAATTCCGAAAAAGGATTCCGCAACCTTTCCAGTGGGTACCAAAACTGCTTCGCCCGCAATCTCACGATATATGTAATCTGGATTTCTGCGAAAAGATACTTTATCATCCATGCTTACTACCTTCTTTCTCCAGTTCCACTTGTTTCACTTCATTTTTCCAAAACGGTTATACTATCGGGAAGCTAAATGTCTTTCTCGCTACATACGACAATTGCATCTATATAGTAATTATATTTCCCCATTTAATTGCGTACTGTCTGGAATATAATTTATTGCATCGTATATTAAAATACTGCCCATTTATAGATGTATAAATTCCGAATTATCGGACTTTGCACCTAGTAATCGCATAATATTAGCATCTTATTCATTATAACTCACCCGTTCTTCATATCCTCATCTTAAAGTATTAGATTTCTCATTTACTTTTCACTTTTTTCTTTTCATCTTTCTTCATATCCCTACCTTCATTTAGAGCACCTATAAGTTGAAGTAGTCACAATCAAAGTCAAAAAAATGAAAAAAGATGCCAAGGAGAATTTCTACGCTTTTTTACCCTCAGCACCTTTTCTTTTCATTTCAATTAACTTTGATATCCAAATCAGATATCAGCCTGGCTCCAGTAGCTCTCTACAGCCTTTTCTGCCTGCTCTCTGGATATTTCGAATTTCTGCATTACTCTTTGGATTGCAGCATCTTTCTCTATTCCAAAATCGTACAATGTTTCCACTACGCCTTTTACCACGCCAAGTTTCATGCCACGCTCTATGCCTTCATTATATAGATCTTCCAATGCCTTACACATATCCACTTTCCTCTTCCCTTGACTCTGTTCTATATTTCCCTTCAGTACTCTCTCCGAGTACAGAAACTCCAGCAAAGCAGACTATCTCCAGTAACGCTCCACATCCTTCTCCGCCTGTTCTCTGGATATTTTAAATTTCTGCATTACTTTTTGAATTGTTGCATCTTTTTCTATCCCTAAATCGCACACTGTTTCCACTACACCTTTTACCCTGCCAAGCTCTATTCCTTCGTTATACAAATCTTCCAACACTTTACACATATCCACAGTCTCCTCTGATTCTTCCCTATCCTTCCCTTCAGTATTCTCTCCAAATGCAGAGTTTCCAGCAAATCAATCTATCTCCAATAACTCTCTACATCCTTTTCCGCCTGTTCTCTGGGTATTTCAAATTTTTGCATTACTTTTTGAATCGCAACATCTTTCTCTATTCCACAATCATACAATGTTTCCACTACACCTTTTACTATTCCTTCATTATACAAATCCTCTAACGCCTTACACATATCCACAGTCCCCTTCCCCTGACTTTTCTCGATATTTTCCTTCAGCATTCTCTCCGAATGCAAAAATTCCCGGATCACATAATACGTTTCTTCATCTACATTTTGAAAATACTCTTTTCTGTCGTTTATATATTTCAGTAAATTTTCTTTATCTCCTCTACACTGTATCATACCCAGAACTTCTTGTAAATCGCTTTTGAATCGCTCTAAGTGCTCCAGATTCCCAGCATCAATCAGATTAATCCGATAATTCGGAACATATTCCTTCAAAACTGCATTTTTCTTCTCATCCTCACTCCACCGCAGCATTCCGTACAGATCTTTACTCCCATCCCATTGGTCTACATCATAATAGAAGACCAGTGTAAGCACCGGAATCAATCGATCATCTTTTCGAAATTTCGAAAGAAATTCGGCCGTACTCATCTTTTCTACACCTTTATTCCACATCCTCTGAATCTGCCCGACATAAGACAGACCGTCATACAGCATATTGCGTACAGCCATGGCATAGTGCACTTTTGCTTGATTCTCGCATGCCAATAAGATCAGCACTGCGTCTTTCTTCCACTTCATAACAATATCCCGATACCTATGTACTTCCTGCTTCTTCCCATTTTTGTCTGTCAGCAGGATATCTTCCTCTCCATCTACCGGCTCTAATTCTTCCGGCCGGATCACCTGCTCCCCGTTAAATACTGTTGCGTTAAATAAATCTGCAAATCGTTTTGGATTCCCCATCCACTGCCGCACTGCAGCATTGCTCTGGCCCATATTACTACCTCCGCATTCTGTTCTTTTGTTCATCAAAGTTGAAATATCCGGCGAAACTGCCTTTGAATTTTGAACCGTTTTGAGTAACGGTTGTTCAGACGGATAGATTTTATTTGTCCGGATCGGACTCCGTCTGAGATTTTGATGTGTGATTAGTATAGCACAGAGTTTCCTCTTTGCACAGCCCCTTAATATACAAAACTACCGGAAATGCTTTTCTACATCTCCGATAGTTTCTTACATTGGATATCTTTTCGCAATACCATCCACGCAATCTTATAACTAGAGAATACCAATTTATCAGCTTATCTCCAATAGCTCTCTACATCCTTCTCCGCCTGTTCTCTGGGCATTTCGAATTTCTGCATGACCCTTTGGATTGCAACGTCTTTCTCTATTCCGAAATCATGTAATGTTTCAACTACGCCTTTTACCACTCCAAGCTCCATGCCACGTTCCATACCACATGTCATTCCACGCTCCATTCCAATCTCTATTCCTTCATTATACAAATCTTCCAATGCCTTACACATATCCACAGTCTCCTTCCCCTGACTTTTTTCTATATTTCCCTTCAATATTTTCTCCGAGTACAGAGATCCCAACAAATCAACCTATCTCCAATAGCTCTCCACATCCTTCTCTGCCTTCTCTCTGGATATTTCGAATTTCTGCATTACTCTTTGAATCGCAGCATCTTTCTCCATTCCAAAATCATGCAATGTTTCCACTACGCCTTTTACCACGCCGAGTTCCATGCCACATTCCATACCACGCGTCATTCCACGCTCCATTCCAATCTCAATTCCTTCATTATACAAATCTTCCAATGCCTTGCACATATCCACAGTCTCCTTCCCCTGACTTTTCTCTATATTTCCCTTCAGCATTCTCTCCGAATGCAAAAACTCCCGGATCACATAATACGTTTCTTCATCTACATTCTGAAAATATTCTTTTCTGTCATTTATGTATTTCAATAAACTTTCTTTATCTCCTCTACACTGTATCATACCCAGAACTTCTTGTAAATCGCTTTTGAATCGCTCTAAATGCTCCAGATTCCCAGCATCAATCAGATTAATCCGGTAATTCGGGACATATTCCTTCAAAACTGCATTTTTCTTCTCATCCTCACTCCACTGCAGCATTCCGTACAGATCTTTACTCCCATCCCACTGGTCTACATCATAATAGAAGACCAGTGTAAGCACCGGAATCAATCTATCACCTTTCCGGAATTTCGAAAGGAATTCGGCCGTAGTCATCTTTTCCACATTTTTATTCCACATCCTCTGAATCTGCCCGACATAAGACAGACTGTCATACAGCATATTGCGTACTGACATGGCATAGTGTACTTTTGCCTGATTCTCGCATGCCAATAAGATCAGCACTGCATCTTTCTTCCACTTCATGACAATGTCCCGATACCTATGTACTTCCTGCTTCTTCCCATTTTTGTCTGTCAGCAGGATGTCTTCCTCTCCATCTACCGGCTCTAATTCTTCTGGCTGGATCACCTGCTTCCCGTTAAATACTGTTGCGTTAAATAAATCTGCAAATCGTTTTGGATTCCCCATCCACTGCCGCACCGCAGCATTGCTCTGGCCCATATTATTACCTCCGCATTCTGTTCTTTTGTTCATCAAAGTTGAAATATCCGGCGAAACTGCCTTTGAATTTTGAACCGCTTTGGATAACGGTTGTTCAGACGGATAGATTTTATTTGTCCGGATCGGACTCCGTCTGAGATTTTGATGTGTGATTAGTATAGCACAGCGTTTTCTCTCTGCACAGCCTCTAAATATATAAAACTACCGGAAATGCTTCCCAACATCTCCGATAGTTTCTTACATTTGATCTCTTTTTACAATACCGCACATGCAATCTTATAGATAGAGAATGCCAATCTATCAGCTTATCTCCAATAACTCTCCACATCCTTTTCCGCCTGTTCTCTGGGTATTTCGAATTTTTGCATTACTTTTTGAATTGCAGCATCTTTCTCGATTCCGAAATCACGCAATGTTTCCACTACACCTTTTACCACGCCAATCTCTATTCCTTCATTATACAAATCTTCCAATGCCTTACACATATCCACAGTCTCCTTCCCCTGACTTTTCTCTATATTTCCCTTCAGCATTCTCTCCGAATGCAAAAACTCCCGGATCACATAATACGTTTCTTCATCTACATTTTGAAAATATTCTTTTCTGTCATTTATGTATTTCAATAAACTTTCTTTATCTCCTCTACACTGTATCATACCCAGAACTTCTTGTAAATCGCTTTTGAATCGCTCTAAATGCTCCAGATTCCCAGCATCAATCAGATTAATCCGGTAATTCGGGACATATTCCTTCAAAACTGCATTTTTCTTCTCATCCTCACTCCACTGCAGCATTCCGTACAGATCTTTACTCCCATCCCACTGGTCTACATCATATTCAAGTACGCCTCGGCGTACTTGCTGCGAGGTGCGCGTCATGCTTTGCATGACATAATACATCTGCGCACCTCTGCAATCCGCCGGAGGCTTTATCTTGAAAGGAGATTGGACTCCCATCAAGACATATTTGTCGCAACTCACCACCTATAGAGGTGGGAGTCTTATCTTCTTTCAAGATAAAAAACCAGTGTAAGCACCGGAATCAATCTATCATCTTTCCGGAATTTCGAAAGGAATTCTGCCGTAGTCATCTTTTCCACATTTTTATTCCACATCCTCTGAATCTGCCCGACATAAGACAGACCGTCATACAGCATATTGCGTACAGCCATGGCATAGTGCACTTTTGCCTGATTCTCGCATGCCAATAAGATCAGCACTGCGTCTTTCTTCCACTTCATAACAATATCCCGATACCTATGTACTTCCTGCTTCTTCCCATTTTTGTCTGTCAGCAGGATATCTTCCTCTCCATCTACCGGCTCTAATTCTTCCGGCCGGATCACCTGCTCCCCGTTAAATACTGTTGCGTTAAATAAATCTGCAAATCGTTTTGGATTCCCCATCCACTGCCGCACCGCAGCATTGCTCTGGCCCATACTAATCTCCATTCCGCCGCCTTTGGCTGGCGGCACAAATAGTAATGAAAGTGTTCCAACTCTCTACGTTGTGCTGTAAAATAGTTTGCAAGAAGCTACACTACAAAGCAC
>NZ_JBQHTK010000022.1:0-55429 GCF_052065755.1 Bariatricus sp. HCP28S3_D3
ACGGAAATAAAGAAAAAAGATACTCACATATAGCTGGGAACTTGATTGTGAAAATAAAGAAAAAAATACTCACATATAGCTGGGAACTTGTTTATGAAAATAAAGAAAAAAGATACCCAGATATAGCTGGGAACTTGGTTGTGGAAATAAAGAAAAAAAGATACTCAAATATAGATGGGAATTTTATTTTGTGAATAAAGATAAAGGTACCCATATATAGTTGGGAAGCTTATAATCGGCTAAGAATGATTATTATGATACTCATCAAAAAACGAAAGAAATAAAAAGGTCGAGTATTGAGAAAAAAGAGGTCTAGAAAATGCTTATTTTTTCTATTTAAAAATAAAAACATTCCATAAAAGGAATGCCTTATTTTTTGTCTACTCTTCCAAGTAAATAATCTGCAGAGACTTCGTATAAATCACAAAGTGCAACAATATATTCCAATGGAATAGGTCGCTTGTCAGATTCATATTGAGAGTATGTATTCTGTGCGACACCTAAATATTTGGCAACATATTCTTGTGTGTAGTCATTATCCTGCCGTAGGTCACGCATTCGTTCATGGTATTTCATTGTTAATCACCTCACAATACAAAAATAAAGTATGTAAGGTTTGTATATTGAAAAATATCTCAATACGAGATAAAAATTTATCAGGAGGTGTGCGCCAGTTCGGTGCCAAATATATAACTGGTGGGAATCCAGTCTGGTAAGACCTAGCAAGTCGCCAGTACCGAGCCCTTGGAACGCCAAAGGCTAACAATGGTGTTTAAGCGTAGTGCAGGGAACAGGAACGCCGTAATGCGTAAGCGTGAAGTGATTGAGCTTCGTTAGAAATATCGATTGTGTGGGGTGATCTGCTACCTCCTAGGGTCACCAACAAGGATTAGTCGTTAAAGCGAGACTATGAAAACACATCGGAGTCCTAGAGCATGGCATACCTGATATCGTTATATTTGACATACCTGGGAGACCTGGATGGTTCTGACTGTACATGAGACAGTAGGGAGTATCGACCAATGCAATGGTGAGTATGAACGAAATACAAACAAACACATCATGGCAGACAAGGTCAATTACATTTTAGATGCAGACATCAAGGGATTCTTTGATAACTTAGACCATGAGGTGGATGATAAAATTTCTTGAGCATGACATAGCAGATAAGAACTTCATCAGATATATCAAGAGATTTCTGATAGGGGGAGTTATGGAGGATGGTAAGCGACTGGATACAGAAACTGGAACAGTACAGGGCGGGCTGATTTCGCCAGTGCTGGCAAATGTGTATCTGCACTATACCTTAGATACATGGTTTGATTATGTGAAAAAGCATGAGTTTAAGGGAGAAATGCACATGGTACGCTATGCAGATGATTGTGCGCCACGAAGGCAAGAACTTGTGGCATGATGCCAAACAAGTATAGCCATGCTATGTGAATGATGATGGCAGGCCCATCGGAACCGCCATATAGGTGGAGGTTCCAAACCACTCTGAGGTGCTGTAGTCAAAAGCTATGGTACTGAGCGTCAGAGAAAAGGCTGTACAAAACAGTCAGGTGTGGACAGTTGCAATCCGAAATTTTAAGTTTCTGGGCTTTGCATTGGGAAGGAACGGAAGTGGCATCTATGTCCGAGTTCATCCAAAGTCATGGAAGAAGTTTAAGTTGAGGCTGAAAGAGCTATCTTCCCGTAGGTCTGTACAGTCAATCAAGCCAAGCCTTGAGAAAATCAAGGTCTACGCAAGAGGATGGCTTAACTACTATGGAATAGCGAGCATGAAGAATAACATAGACGACATCAATGGATGGCTCTATCACAGAATACGCATGTGTATATGGAAACAGTGGAAACTACCCAAAACAAAGAAGAGAAACCTTATTAAAATGGGTATACCTGAATACTATGCATGTATGGCGGCTAACAGCCGAAAAGGACATTGGTTCTGCGCCAACCTTACAACGGTAAAGCGAGCCATGTCAAAAGAAAGACTGATAAACGGTGGCTTTTGCGATTTAGCCACAGCCTATCAGTCTGTGCACGTCAACTATTGAAACCGCCGTGTACCGAACGGTACGCACGGTGGTGTGAGAGGACGGGAGTTAATCACTCCCTCCTACTCGATCGAACGAAAGATACAATATGAATATAATCTAAACATGAATTCTACAAGCAGATAAATTCAAAATAACATATAGTTTTCAGTACAGTTTCTTTTATAATTATCTAAAGTAGGGAATTTTTCTTTCTGATTTTTGGGAAAAACACTTGACGAAATACATTTGTAAGAAAATAATAAAATTAGAGACATATTATTGAGATGCTTATTGTAGGAGAACATGATGGAACCATTGGTGTCAAAATATATAAAAACCGATTTTGGTATGAAAGAAATAAGTGTTTTTCATGAAGATATTTGTAATCTACAGAAAAACATTGATGTGTTGGTGCTTTCGGCTTTTAAAGAGGCATATGCACCTGTGGAAGGGTCAGTAATAGGAGCAATTTGGAAGCAGTATAATATTAACGTTGAAGTGTTGGCAATGCATCCTACCATAGATTTGAGAAACATTTGTGGTGTTTGGATATCAAAACAGTTTAAATCAAGTGCATACTTTAACCGTATTGCGTGTGTGGAAATCAAACGCAACAGAGACGAATTGATTAATACTCAGGTAAAAACAAACATTTTCTCTGCTATTAGATCATTATTTTATGCTTTGATGATTGCCTCTGTTAATAATATTCCAATAGAAACAATTGCAATTCCTGCAGTTGGGGCAAATGCACAGAATTTGGAAATGGATATTATTATGCCCCCGCTATTATGTGAGTGTATTAGCTTTCTAAAACAATGTAGAAGTGTTAAAAATATAATTCTATATGAAACATCACCATCTAAAGCGTTTGAGATGGCTAAGATGGTGGAAGGTAGTTACAAACTTCTAGATTACGAAGAACAAAATGAGGAATCAAGTGTATTGAGTGATGTTGATGAGAACGAAATCTTCTCTACGATGAGTAAAGTGGCCACTAAACCGGATGGGCCTATTATATTCATTAGTTATTCATCAAAGGACTACGATATCATGATTAAGGTTAACCAAATGCTTGAAATGAGGGGAATTAGGACATGGTTTGCGCCTAGAGATATAATTCTTTCTTCTTATGCTACAAGTATTGTAAAAGGAATCAAGAATGCTGATTATTTCTTGGTGATACTGAGTGAAAGCAGCATGCAATCGCGCCATGTTATGAATGAATTAGATTTAGCTTTTTCTGAATTAGAAAGTGAAAATAGATTAATTCCAGTGAAGATTGATCAAGCAGAAATGAATGATGCTTTTAGATATTATCTATCTAGACTGGAATGGTACCAGCTGAGATTACATCCTAATGGAACAAATCTTACTGCGTTAGAAGATATTATTGCACGTTTTAGCGAGGATACACAACAATGAAGAATAATAAGGTGTCAGAATTACATATGATTTCTGAACGATTTGAAGAGATTGTTCGAGACTATTCTAACTTAATCGGGGATTGGCCTTCTACAAGTCAACAAGCATTTTTACAACATCTTCAAGTAACTGAAAAGATGATAAAAGAACAAATTCAACTTTTGGAAGAGTATGAGAGAATTAGTATGGACGACATAATAGATTTTACGGTAGATATTCCCAAAAAGTGATCCCCCTTATTCAGGACTAGAAGAGTGTATTAAAATTATTATGTCAAATTTTATGACTAATTGTGAGATATAGTTTTTCATAAGTGGAGTGTGTTCTAAAGGGAGGAATGAGAATGAGTGTTTTTAATCAAGACATGGCAATTGAACAGATCCGTGCTGGGCTTGGTGTGTTAGCAATACCAGAAGGGATTACAGAATTATCTAGAGATTTTGCGCTTGTTTTTGATTGGATGCCCGAGAAGATGTGTCAATGTTCATCTAGAGAGATTAGAATTCCAAGTACTGTTCAAACAATAAACGGAATCACATTGACAGAGTATGGTCCCGATCAAGCACCGGTAAAACGATTTAAAAAAATAACGGTTGCGAAAGAAAATCCATATTATACGGATATGGATGGAGTGCTGTTTACAAAGGAGTTGAAACGCCTTATTTGTTATCCGTGTGGATCTTCTAAAAAAAATGCCAAATGATAGTATGAGTGATGAGGAGTTAGGGCTCCTAGCACCATGGAACGAAAATGTAAAAGCTGAGATTGAATGCAGAGCAGAAAACTCAAACCAATGATCAATTATATGTGAATTGTCAAGGTACTCCGGTTACTGAAAAGTAGCCGGATATTTTTCTGTCAACGGCTAAAATTTAAGCGCTTACGAATAACCGGATCAATAGATTTTCTCCCAATATTGGAATAATACGGGGCAGCCTTTTCGTATATGAAATCAAAGTTTACACAATTATTAATCTGTCTTAGGAGATGGTTCTCTGGAATCATAGAATCTATATCAAGGATTACCATCTGGATTTGTCCGCTTTGTCTTCCCATCATGAAAAAAGTGACCTCCTATAATTGATATAATAAGTATACCATATAGAAGGCCATTTTTCTTAGTTTGTCAACAGATTCTTTTCTTCAGTCTTGATGATGTAATGAGGGGGGTATTATTTTGGTCTTCTATCAATAGCTTTTTTTGAATGATGAATGTAAACGAGGAGTTTCAAAAACATTTGTTTTTTCGGAAGAAAGGTTTCATTCCTGGTGAGGATTGAGGATATTTGAAAGTTCATTTGCCCTGTAGAATTAAGCCATAAAACAAAGGAGAGAAACGCATATGGATGAAAAGGCAATCGTCAGACAACGTTCAACAACAATGGAGATTCTGGTAAAAGAGATATTCCTTAAGGACTTTACATGGGATGACCATGCGGAATTCTTTGTATGGGACAAGGGTGAGCTTCAAGAGGAGTTCAGACAGTATATGTTGGATCGCTTTGAGGGCGGTGAAGTACGTTTGAAAAAGGTCGAAGACAGAATCACTGAGAATGAGAAGACTCGGCTCGGGATGCTGGAGATTGACCTTGGACTGGCAAATTAAGAAGTCTGAAACTTATAACCTCATAGGAAAGCTGGAACGAGTTTCATCCTTCTGAAAATACGGTTTCAGAAATTATATTATATGTTGCTTTTTGAAATTCGCGTGCCAATATAAAATAAACATGTAAACAAACAACAACAGTCAACAGCTAAAGCCGGATTTGATCCGGCTGCGGCAAGCGCGAGTGGTGGAAGGGAATACACATCCGGCTTAGAACCGGAGCCGTAAAGGCAAGAGGGTTCAAATCGCTCCTCGCGTACGGATATCCGATGAATATGGATATCTGTGGCAGCTATTCGGATTTACTTCTTTTTTGGCGGGCTATGTGAGTTCGAATCTCACCAGGACTGGAAAATGTTCTGCAGCTCAATGGTAGAGCGCCTGCCCCTGTGGATAAAAATAATCCGGAGATATCGCCACGAACAGGATTTCCAGCTAACGGGTCTTACTTCTTAACTTTTTGATTATGGTAAAAGGTCCGTGATTACGGAAATTCTTTTTCAGGAATAAAGGAGGATACAACTATGAAGACAATTATAGGAGAATATGCACAGGCGTTAATTTATACAGATTTGGTGGAGGATTCTGCACTCGAGCAGATCAAGACTATTTGTGATCAGCCGTTCACGGAGAACTGCAGAATCCGTATTATGCCGGATGTGCATTCTGGTTCCGGATGTGTAATTGGTTTTACTGCAGATCTTGGGCAACTGCTGATCCCTAATATCGTCGGAGTGGATATAGGCTGTGGTATGCTCACGGTAGAACTTGGAAATACAAAAATTGATTATGAAGAACTTGACCGAATCATCCGTGAGAAGATTCCGACTGGAATGAATGTTTATGATGAGTCGGTTGTGGAATTTCCGAAATTGCAGGAATTGTACTGTTACAATGAATTGAAAAATCTGGGCTGGATTAAGGCAAGCATTGGAAGCCTTGGTGGCGGTAATCATTTTATCGAGGTTGATGTGGATGATACAGGTCATCATTATCTGGTGATCCATACCGGTAGCAGAAATCTTGGAAAGCAGGTTGCGGAATATTATCAACAGCTTGCATATGATACGCTTTGTGGAAAATATCATCAGCAGGAACGTAGAGAACAGCTGATTGCAGAATATAAGGCTGCAGGAAGAGAACATGAACTTTCCGAGGCGCTTCGCAACTTTAACAGCCAGGTTGAGGGCAACAAGATTCCGAAAGAGCTCTGTTACCTGACCGGACAGAACAGAGATGCATATCTGCATGATATGAAGATTTGTCAGGAGTTTGCCATAGAGAATCGCAGGACGATTGCTGATCGGATTCTGTTTTCTCTTACTGGGAAAATGCTCGATGATTATGCCTGGTTTCAGACGGTGCATAATTACATTGATCATGTGCAAATTCCGGCTCATCTGAGCGTGGATTCCGCTACAAGCTGAACATTGACTCCGGTTCAATCTGATCTGCTTTCCGCCATTAACTGATCAGTAGCACCCCCATCATCAGTATCAATGACAAGGGCTAAAGCCGGCATAAATGCCCCATTGACACTGTTTCTGGTCGTGCTTTATGGATAATCAAGCAGAACAAAGAGTTGTTCTGCCGACACATACTTATCCAGACCATTTGATCAGTTTATTCCGGAACATTGATCCGTTGATTTGGAACGAGTGCACAGTTTAAGCGGAATATGCAATCATGAATCCAACATTATCAGAAAAGGCGCTGTTTCTGCGAAGAAGGGTGAAAAACTTTTGATTCCAATCAATATGCGTGATGGAAGCCTGATCTGTGTTGGTAAGGGCAATGAAGAATGGAACTATTCTGCACCACATGGCGCCGGAAGATTGTTCAGCAGATCAGCCGCCAGAAAAACATTTTCGCTGGAGGATTATTCTGCAGCAATGGATGGGATTTTTACAACCTCTGTTTCGGTAGATACCATCGACGAATGTCCGATGGCCTACAAGCCGATTGATGCCATTCTGGAAAATATTACATCAACCGTAGAAGTGGTAGGAATCATCCGGCCGATTTTCAATTTCAAAGCAGGAGAATAGTTTCAAAAACTGTTTCTTCCTGCTGAGAATACGAAAAATGCTGAAACTGTAACGACGCTGTATTCTTATATCAACAGTTAACCAAGACACAAAACACATGTGGCAGCTATTCGGGTTTACTTCTTTTTACATCAGGAGCAGGTGGTGTGGGTTCGAATCCCACTGGGACAGGCAGCTGCCCTGTAGCTTAAATGGCAGAGCACCTTTTAAGAATTCAAGAATTTCGCCACAACACTGATTCACAGCTAACGGGCCTTACTTCAAACTTTTGGGATAGTAGAAGATCCGCAATATCGTGAATCATCTGTAGAGTATAATTGCAGGAGGAAAAGAAATGAAGGCAATCTTTAAAGACTATTTATTCAATCATGGGATTCTTGTAAACGAAGCATCCGAGAAGAGCGATGCTGCTTTTGAATCAAGATTTGCGCTTGCAAAATTATTTAATATCCGTATCACTGAAGGTCAAGATTTGGTCACCACAGAGATGATCTGCTATGCCGGTGAGCAGTTGGGGCAGAATGTATCGGAGCCGTTTTACAGAGGTTTCCCGGAAAGTGTCAGAAAGCTTACTTCTGAGCAGAAACTTTTTGATCAGATGTTGCATTATGCACATACCTATGGCATGGGCGCTTTCTCTGAACAGGGACATTCCATGCTTGAGGATTTCATCAAGAGAGATGTATTTAACGAAAAATGTGAAATTCGTGATTTCTCTGTGATCACTGAAGAAGCTGCGGTTGTAAAACTTGCAGAGTATGTGGGGAATCTTCTTGCCGGAACAAGACCGGTAAACGATAATCAGTACGAATTTATCTGTGAGTATATCTGTGAATATGATTATCAGGTGAAGAACTGTGCATCCAAAAACATGGCGATCAAGCTCCTGCTTGAATTCAGGAATGTGCATTATGCGGATTTTATTGCTATGTCCGATGTGATTAAACTAGTAGATGAGATGAATTATCGCCTTTATGACAATGAGAACATCAGAGCCTTGAATCTTAAGAATCAGGATCGCAAGTTTATCACGGGTGTTATTAATCATCTTTTCCATGCAGGAACCTGTGACCTTAGATACTGCTTTGAAAAGAAGGCAGTATGGAACGGTTTATTACATCATATTCATTATCATCCAATCAATGAAATCGCGGCACAGTTCGTACAGTGTATGAGAGGGAAGGAAAACTTCTCGGTATATGCAGAGTTTGAAAGGGCAATGACTGCAAATGATATCCGCGAGGCGGTAATGGCCTTAAAGAAGGGTAAAGGAAGTGGTGCTGTGCTCCGAAACATGAATTACATCTTAAGCAGATGCGAATCAGTGGAAGATGTTCAGTTCGTAATGGAACACATAGAATCCTCCAATGGTATCGTCCTTATCCAGCTTCTTATGGAGTATGCAACCTACAGGGCCGATGCTACCCGCAGAACCTTTAAGTTCACTAGACATAATAAGCTAGTCGTTCATGAGGAAACTGATGCGGAAATGCTTGCAAGACAATCGAAAATCTCTGAGAAGACAGTTGCACTTCTCTGCGAAGCAATCAAGAACAATCTTCGCAAAGTTTATGTCGGTAAGCTGGGTAAAATTTATATTGATCCAGCAATGAAAAATATAGCACTGCCGATGCAAGAAGCATCTTCTTCCAGTGGTTATGGAATCCTTCCGAGAGGATCCAGACTTCATATCGAGGAAGGAAAGAAAGTCAGAGCATTCACCTACTGGGAAAAAGTCCACGATATCGATCTTTCTGTAATCGGCATCCGGGCTGATGGTTCCCAGATCGAGTTTTCATGGAGATCTATGTGGAACAGGCAGTCCGATGCTATCATCTATTCCGGTGATGAAACTTCTGGTTACAATGGTGGTTCTGAGTATTTTGATCTTGATATCAGTAGATTCAGAGTGAAATATCCGGATGTGGAATACCTTGTATTTTGTGACAACGTCTATTCTGGTACGACATTTGATAAATGTATCTGCAGGGCGGGTTACATGCTTCGTGATGTTAAAGATTCCGGACAGGTATATGAGCCGAAGACGGTAAAGACTTCATTTACGATTGACTGCAACAGCAGATTCGCTTACTTATTTGCCATTGACCTTGCTGCAAATGATTTCATCTGGCTCAATGTAGATAGAGAAAGTTCGGCGGCAGTAGCAGGAACAACACGCTTTGGGTTCCTTATGGCATACTTTGATGTGACATCTGTGATGAATATGTATGAATTCTTCTCCATGCTGGGAGATGAAATTGTCAACGATGTTGCAGATGCAGAAATCATTGTTACTGATCGGACGGTCGAGAGCGCAGAAGGTGTTGAGGTGATTAGAAGCTGCGATACCGAACGAATTCTGGCTCTTATGAATTGATAAAGACCTTAGTTGGCAAAGCTGAGAAAAATCAGAGTTGTCGACTGGGAAAAGGAAAGAGGGTGATAATCAAAAAATAGAATTATCAGGAGGTGCAGTCACGCAATGTCATTTACTTAAAGGATTCATGCCGAAAATCGGCATGGATCCTTTTTTAACCTGTAACTCAAAAAAATGAAAAAAGGCTTGACAAAACCTCCAAAATGTGCGGCCTTTTCTGAATACCTCAGAAAAGGCCAATTAATCAAGAAACTATATCTTTTGATATTTACTTGATTAAGGGAGGTAAACCATTATGAATTATTCTAAAGCTGTTAAAGCTACACTTCTTGCTTCAATTAATGATCTTGCTGCTAATCCTGAAAAATACGCAGTTCAGCCCGGCAAGGATTTCACTCGCAACCGAAAAATAGGATTCAGAGATTTTCTGCTCCTCTTTCTCACAATGGAAGCGGATTCCATTAAAGAAGAGCTGTACCGTTATTTCGGACGGGTAAAGGAGGCTCCATCAAAAGCCGCTTTCTATAAACAGCGCAAAAAACTCAAATCCGATGCCCTGCGTCACCTGCTCATTTTATTTGAGCAAAAATGTAAAAAGAAGCTTTTTAATGATAAATATCGTTTGGTTGCCTGCGACGGTTCAGCAGTTGATATTTTCAGAAATCCTGATGATAAAGATACTTTTTTTGAACCGAACGGGAAATCTACCAGGGGATTTAATCAGATCCACATCAATGCTTTCTTTTCCATCCTTGATAAGAAATTTACAGACCTCCTCGTTCAGCCGGCAAGAAAACGCAACGAATACAAAGCTTTCTGTCAGCTGGTTGACCGGGCACAGGATGATGGGATTCCCAACATTTATATATGCGACAGGGGATACGCTTCCTATAATGATTTTGCACATGTCATGGAAAAAGGTCATTTTTTCCTGATCCGGTGCACAGACCGGAAAACAGAAAAAATACTGGGGTTTCCACTTGATGATGTCAGGGAACTTGATCTTCACGTTGACCGCATACTGACGAGATCGAACGCAAAGAAAAAGCGGCTTCATCCTGAGTATCCTGACAGATACCGATATATCTGTCAGGAAGTTCCAATGGACTTTATCACCGATGAACAGCCGGAATATAATATCTCACTGCGTGTGGTCAGGATTGAAATTACAGATGGCTGTTTTGAAAATATCATTACTAATCTTCCGGATATGGAGTTTGACATTGAAGATTTCAAGGAGTTATATCATCTCAGATGGGCTATAATACCGATATCGGTATTATAGCCCATCTGCTATAGTATAGAAGTTTAATCCGTTCGGGTGGGAATTCCTCTGACGGCAGATTGGTTACAATACATTCATAAGAACTGTCAGACAGGGGAAATCTTACGATCCGGAACGTTAGATCATAAGTGTCCAGGGAACCATATGTAACATAATCGAAAGAAGCATTTACATCCACATAGCGCTTATAAAAGCCTTCTTTGATCGGTATCTTCTTTTTATGGCTGCGAACAAGGGTGACATTTACTTGAAAATCAAAGGAATCTGTATCCGGGAAATCAAAGTTTCCAACAAGTCCTTTCGAGTGAATGTCTTTTGTGCGGAAGAGGAAATACTGGCCTTTTTCCAGTACATGTGCCATGTTGTTATAGGAGCAGTACCCTCTGTCACCAATGAAGACATCTTTCGTACCAGGAATCAGATTGTGGCGGTCAACTATGTCACAGAAAGCCCGAAATTCATCCTTATGATGAACCGCCTGAATCAGGGCATCCGTATAAGTATGCTTCTGAAGGTCATAAAGAGCATTCAGGTGCATGCTGAAGAATCCTTTTGCAGAATGTCCTTCTGAGACGAAGTATTCAGGGGAGAAAAGGAAAGCTTGCTGAAATAAGTAAAGGTGGAGCCATCCGCAGCAAGAAAACGATAGTCAGATGGCTTTTCCGAGGAGAATACAGAAGAGTTGAATAGCTGGAAAACCGTTTCCAGTGCTTCTGGTTTTAGTTTTGTACGCTGCTGGTTAAAAGCAGAGGCAGATGGAGCATTTGAATCCAGACCAAAGAAATCGAGAAGTTCCAGTCTGGTGCTGGAAGAGCCACAGGAGGCCATGAAAGAAATGAGCCTGGCAGCTCCCATCTTCCTGTTGCGGGTCAGATCCCTGTCTGGGTTCACTGCATAGAGTGAAATATTGGATGCAACATGATTGACGGCATCTGAAAAAGCAACTTTAATTGATTCGTGCGACATAAATGTGTACCTCCTTGAATCGAAAAATATATATTCAATTCAAGGGCCGCTTTCGCTACTTTAAAGCAATCAGCAGCGAAAGCGGCCGCACATTTGGGGCTGTTTGTCAACCCCTATTTTTAAATTTTTGGTTATACCCCCTGGCAGGGGATGACCTCTTGAGTTAACTAAATGACATTGGATTTGACCGTTCCGGAAATAGAATTCTATTGCGGGCATATCGCAGGGATATTTCTGTAGAATTTGAACGCATTGTTATGAAAATGACCGAGCCTGATAGAAAGAATCGGTTTCAATTAACGGAGGACGTTCTGCTGGTATTGGAAAATTATCAAAAGGATGGTCTTGTAAAAAGAATCAAGCTGTACTTCCTTTCGAAACGCAGAATCCGCGTTTTTTTATTGGATTCGGGAGCGAATGAAATCTTTCAGGCTTTTCCAATCAAATTAAGGGAATCTGCAGATCATACAGTGTTCCTGTGAACTATTTTCATTTGCAAAACCAAGATGGTGCGATAACTTAAAGACATTGAAAAGAAGAGTATAGGAAATGTTTGATAACGATGAAGCAATGTTTTTATAGCCAAAAAGTCGTCTATATGTTAAAATAAATCTGTATATGATTGCGTAAGATGGTATCAGGAATATTGACGTGTGTGACTGGCTGCCTCAGAACAATCAATGATATATGAGAAGAGGTGTTGGTTTGGAAACAAATTCATTTCAGATTAAGATTGAATTTCAGAACGGATCGGATGCGCTCGAGGATCTCAGAAAAAAAATGATCCTGTCGCAGATGATTGAATACATGAACGGCGAGTATGATATCACCCTTCTGTCTAAAAGCTCTAACGGATGTGTGATTACAATTAAGGGAATTTCCGAATCGGAAATGAAGGAAAAGTTGATTCCGCGTCTAAAAGACCGTGCTGGTGATTACGACTTCAGATTCTTTCTCAGAACAGAGACTGCGGGGAGAAGTCAGCAAAATGAAAGCGTAGAACAGACGTCTACAAAAGTGGAGAGCAACGTTGAGTCTGAGACTTCAGAGGAAGAACTGGCAGAAAAACAGAGAGATGAGCGAGAAGAAAAACAGCAAGACGATGGCAATAGATTTGCCGATATTTTAAATGCAATTAGTGGTGGAAACACTGCTGAGGGTGGATTGGATTTTGATTTTGGAACCGGACGGAATAATTCGGAGTCGGATGCAATGTCAAAAATCCATTCATTGGTCGGTGTGGAGGCATTTCAGGCTTTATGTGATGAACTTCATCGGATGGCTCCGGTACTTCGTGGGTTTAAGGAGAACAATTTTATCCAGAGAAACGCGTTCCTGTTTTCTATTGATGATGGGTATGGCTTTCATACCGTGATTTCCTCCTTGGCGAATATGCTGAATCAAGATAAGCTGATGAATATCAGCGGGATGATGGAGATGCAGGTTCCGTCTGATCTGGATGAGCAGATGAAATTTGATGAATACCTTTCGGTCATTCTGAAGCAGATAAAAGGAAATGGAAATTCCCAGGGATATGTGATCAATGTGGATGTTTCGGAATGCTATGGAGTATTAAAAACACCAAACTATTCGAAGCTTCTGAAGGCTTTAAAGAGTCTGGATACAAACCTTTATGTTTTCAGGGTTCCGTTCCTGGAGAGCAAACTGTTAAAGCAGACGACAGATATTCTTTCTGACATCTTTTATATCAAGACTGTACCGTTTGCACCGATGAGTTTTGATGATCTGCTGGTTTGCGGAAAACGATATTTGAAAAAGTATGATCTGGAGTTGGATAATTCCTGCATTCCGATTGTTGAGCAGATGGTTGCGGATGAAAAGCGGGACGGCCGTTTTTATGGAATCGTGACCATGGAAAAAGTCATGGATCAGGTGATCTATGAGAAGGTAAAAAATGGTTCCGCTGATCCGGTTATAAGGATAGAAGATATTAAAACATTGGATAACGATGAAGAACAGCAGGAAATCACGGCAGATGAGGAATTACATCGTCTGATCGGGATGGGGGATGTTGCGCGTCAGATTGAAGAGGCTGTCCGTACAATTGAATATACATTGCAGAATGCAAAGACAGCAAAGCCTGCAATCCATATGAGATTCGTTGGGAATCCTGGTACTGGAAAGACTACAGTAGCCCGAATCCTCGGTAAAATGCTCAAGGAGCGCGGAATCCTGCGCAAAGGAACTTTCTATGAGTATTCTGGTGGAGATTTTATGGGACGTTATGTGGGATCAACAGTCCCTAAGGTAAATGGAATCTGCAGGGACGCATATGGCGGTGTCCTTTTTATTGATGAGGCATATACACTGGCGGTGGATGAGGAGCATGGCTCTGATTCGTACCGGAAAGAGGCAATCAATACACTGATTGCTGAAATGGAAAACCATAGAGATGATATGGTTGTGATCATGGCCGGCTATAAGGACGAAATGGACGATCTGCTGCGTTCCAATCCGGGCTTTGTATCCAGAATGCCATATGAAATTCGTTTTGATAATTATTCAAAGGAACAGTTGTCCCAGATATTCTTTATGGATGCCAGTCGGGATTTTGTTTACGGAGAAGAGTTTGAAAAACGAGTAAAAGAGTATTTCTCAACTTTGCCGAATAATATCTACTATAGCCCAACGTTTGCTAATGCCCGGTTTGTAAGAAATCTTTTTGAAAGAACCATGAGCAAGGCAATCACCAGAGCACAGTTGTCCAAACAGAAACTGATGACGTTGCTCCCGGTGGATTTTGAGGAAGCGGTTGAAGAAATAAATGCAGGAGCTGCCGGGGCTATGTCATTTGGCAAGGATAAATCCGGCGTGATGATGTTTAATGAGGAACGGGTAAAGCTTTCCTTTGCAGATGTTCGCGGAGAAGATGAGGCGAAAGAATTGTTGCAGGAGATGGTGGATTACCTGAAAAATCCGAAGAAATATCAGGAGCGCAATGCCAGAATACCGCACGGTGCACTGCTTTACGGACCTCCGGGAACAGGAAAAACAATGCTTGCAAAGGCTGTGGCCGGAGAGGCTGGAGTACCGTTCCTTTCGATTGGCGGCGGTGATCTGGGATATGATTATCATAGTTCCGGAAAGGAGAAGGTGCGATCGCTTTTTGCAAAAGCCAGAAAGATAGCGCCATCCATTGTATTTATCGATGAGATAGATGCGGTCGGAGGAAACAGAAATTACGGCGGGGCAAACAGTGAGACGCTAATTCAGCTCCTGACAGAACTGGATGGATTTGATGAGTCCAGTGAAGTGATCATTCTGGCAGCGACCAATCGACCGGAATATCTGGATCCTGCATTGAAAAGACCGGGAAGATTTGACCGGGAAGTACCGGTACAGCTTCCGAATCTGTTAGGGCGAATGGACATACTATCTCATTATCTCGAATCAGTACCGCATGAGACAGATATTGATTTGAACAAGGTGGCAAGACTCGCGGCTGGATCATCCGGTGCAGAACTCCGCAATATTGTTAATGAGGCAAACTTAAAGGCACTCAGAGAAAATCGGGAGAGTGTTTCGCAACATGACCTCGAGGAAAGTATTGATGTCATCTCTATGGGATATGTTACCAAGAATAAGATCATGAGTGATCATGAAAAGTGGGTGACATGCTACCATGAGATTGGACATGCTCTGGCTGGTGCATTGCAGAGTCATTCAGCACCGGTTGAAAAGATTACTGTGGTTCCGAGAACAAGCGGAGCTTTGGGATTTGCACAGCAGCTGGAGACACAGCCTTCTGTGATGGCCACAAGGACTGAAATGGAAAATCGCATTGTTACTATTTGCGCAGGCCGTGCAGCGGAAGAGGTGCATTTCCATGAAATCACAACAGGTGCATCAAACGATATCGAGAAAGCAACCATGATTGCCAGAGAAATGGTGGCTCGTTATGGTATGACAGATGAGTTCGATATGGTATGTCTGGAAAAAACGCAGGGAGGTTTTCTTGGAGGCGGAGTTTCTCAGGCATGCAGTGAAACCACAGCGTCTGCGGTCGATCAGAAGGTAATTGAAATCGTCCGGACGCAGCATAATAAGGCAGTGGAGCTGCTGAAAGAATATGAGAATAAACTGAATGAACTGGCTGAGTTCCTGTATAATGAGGAAACCATCAGTGGAGATCAGTTTATGGAAATCCTTAACAGGTAAATTATAGTGTTCTATATGTAGTTATCATATATAGAAGCGTGAACGCTCTTAAGCTAACAACACATGAAATGGAGGAGAATGAAAATGGGAAGAGCACAGGAATTGTTTAACAAAGCGTGTGAGTCTTATGATCATGCGCAGGAGCTGGTGAAAACTGTAGCAGAGTCATATCGTTCGGCTGAGAGACAGGCTACTGGATCTACTTCTTTTAATCCGGGAATTACCATGGCTGAGTTTGATCAGATCCTGCAGGGTGTTTTACTTACCCAGGCACTTGTAGACAACGATTTTGATCGTCTGGAGAGACAGTTTATCGATAAGATTACTGATCATGGAGATCTGCTTGATTATATAAGACATGATTCGAAAGGCAAGCTTTCTTTGACATGGGATGAAATCGCATGGATGGATAGTGAGACTCAGGGAGAACTGATCAAGGTTTTACCGGCAATCCTTGAAAGTAGATGTAAGGATTTTCTTGTACCGTTTGTTATTGTAGAAAAGGTGGTTGATGAAAATCTTATGAAGGTGTTAGTAAATGACATAGTCGAGATTGGTGCATGCCTGGCTTATGTAGATGGTCAGTTGGATGAGATTGAGCCGGAAGGATTGAAAGCAATGCTTGATACACTGCTTCTGAAGCCGTGGAGAGAAATGAAAAAAAACTGTAGTGCATAAAGCGTAAGGCAGTGCAGATCTGTTTGCTGGATGCCAGAAGGGTATCTGCTCCCGGAGAGTGAGCAGATATCCTTTTATAATATCAAAACAATTTGAGGGTGGTGGGTAAAATATTGAATGGTTTTAATAAAAAGAAGAGAAAGCATTCTGCCCGTTTCTATGAAAAATTACAGTTGCAGATAAAAATGCGAGACAGCTTTTTACTTACAATTATGGGTATTATTGTCCCTGTGATTGTATTAGGTACGGCATGTGTTATTACGGAAAGAAACGGGAGTTTACTGATTAGCTTTGGAATTTTATGGGCACTGTCTATCATTTTTTCCCTGGAGGCAATCGTATTATTTCTGTCATGTCTGAAAGGCAGTTTTCTGTTTGGAAAAAAACTTCGATATATATATCCCCTGGTACTGTTCTTCCTTGCCATCTGGGTGATTCGATTTGATGTATCTATACATACAGAATTGTTTTCAGTTGCAGCCTCCGATGGGGCTGGCTTAAATTTTTTTGAGCATGTCCTGAATTCTATGGTTCACGCGTTCCAGTCATTTTCCATGGATGAGGATTATAGCAGTTTCCTTACAGACGGGAAAGATTTTGTATTATCGCATATGCAGGCCGGTACATGGCAGAAGGTGTTGAATTGGGGGTATGGGGCATACTGTGCATTTATCAATGTTCTTGCAGCTCTGGCCGGTGGGGCTGTATTGTTGAAAATACTTACAAATGCCTTTCCGGGAATGCATTTGAGAATCATGATTGTTCTGCATCCGGATTATACGACGTATGTTTTCTCAGAATTAAATGAACGATCGGTATTGATAGCAGAAAGCATTTATGCTTCAAGGTCGGATTGCATTCTGGTTTTCACAGATGCGTACACGGACGAAACTGAGGAGGCAGATGTGGAAATTCGCATGAGGGCGATGAATATTCAGGGATTTTGCCTGCAGGATGACATCAGTATTTTAAAAAGGCTTGCCTGGGGACCTGTAAAGTATTATCTGATCGACAACGATGAGAAGGCTAATATTACTTCTTTTGCGGATTTCTTTTCGCGTGACATGAATAATGATTTTTTCAGTGTCTGGGAAAAGCTGAGCAGTCAGGTTGAGATATATGTTTTCGCCGAGTCACCCATGCTGGATCCAATGATTCAGAAATTTAATAAGATGGCAGGTGAAAAATCTCTTGATATTTTTGCGAAACCGATAGATGTGGCAGAAATCATGTCATATGATCTCCTTCGAGAGTATCCTTTATATAGATGCCTTCAGGAGAAGAAAGATCCCGTCTGCACACGGGTAAATATATTGTTGGTAGGAGATACCCCTCTGATTCATCGCTTCATACAGAATGCTTCTTGGTGCGGACAGTTTCTGAATCCATATGCAGACAAATTCCCGAATACGGACCGTCCGGTACGAGTCCATCCAGTATTTCATATACTGTGTCAGGATAAGGATTTGATGGAAACATTCATTTCGACCACCATGAATCGCTTGGCTAAAAAACGGAAAGAAACGAGCCAGACATATGCGGAATTTGATGTGCGGGAAAAACTTGATAATCTAAGGGACGAAAACTTTATGCGAGGCTTCCCTGAAGGGATCAATTATTGCTTGATTGACACGGGAGATGATCTGGAGAACCTTTTCCTGGGCGAAGAATTGAAGCGGCGTCTTGATATGCAGTTTTTTATGACAGGGCAGACAGCAGATATACTGTGCGTGGTAAGAGATGCTGAATTAAACAGCATTAACAGTCAGCTTACCGGTATAAATGCGGAACAGCCGGAATTAAATGTACGTCGATATTATGTGGGCAACTTTGCGGAGCAATATCAGATTGATAATATAGAGCATTCAGGTCTTGAAGTAGATGCATTTGAAATCCATCAGGGACACAGCGGGAAAGGCACGTGGAATGACCTGTATACCAATTTGTATAATTATCGGAGCTCAAAAGCAAGTGCACTGCATTATCAGTACAGACTTTTCTCAGCAGGTGTTTTGCCGGATTGGGAAGGAAAGGGAAAGTGGGCTGAAAAGCAGTATACACAGGAATTTCTGTATCGCATTCTTGGGATTTCTCTGACTGAGGATACAAAGGAAGCAGCAGCGGAAGATCCCGGATTATCGGAAACACAGATAAAACGCCTGAATCTTTTGTTTTGGCTGGAAAAAAATCGCTGGAATGCATATATGTATGGTATCGGATACAGGGAGCCATCATGTCGGGAAATGGCTGTTTTTCACAGACAGCATAATTCATATGAACTTCACAAGGATAATCAGTTTTCAAACGAAACACTGCATCTCCATGGATGCCTGATGGATTTGAAGGAAGCAATCGGTATTCCAATGGAAAAAATCAGAGATGATGAACAGATAAAGCAGGAGTATGATGCAATCCGCGAGAAAATGGAGAGAGATTTCCAGCAGACTGAACCTTCTTCCTGGCCGGAAGATAAAATGTGGCCGGATTATCTGGAGGAATGTCATGAGAGATACTGGAAGGATTTCTGCATAAAACATGAGATTCAGATGGATATCCTTGATATTTATTCGGCTTTCCGTAATGGTGAAGATTATAAATTGTATGACTTTAAGCAGGTGCCGATTCTGGGAATAGACCGGTTAAAGAGATATCTTGCGGAGAATGAGAAAGCGAAATGGTCAGAGTGTATTGCTGATCGCCTTGGAATGCTTGCTGTAGAGGGAAACTATCTCTGGAATATAATGAAGCTGGTGAGGGATGAGTATGCACCGGAGAAGAAGCCCACTAAGGAGTCGGCGGAGTCTGAGCAGGGAATGAAATAATATGACAGAAGCCATCTATTCAGAAAAGAAAACGGCAAACCAGAGCACTGGCATGTACGAAGGCAGTGCCCCGTATATCTTTATCAGCTATTCTCATCGAGATATCGTCAGCATGACTTCCGTATGCAATGTTTTAAGACAGAGCGGCGGCCGTTTTTGGTATGATAGCGGTCTGCATTCAGGAGACGACGGGAACATGGTGATTGCATCGCATCTGGAAAAAGTTGCTGTGTGTTTGTTGCTTCTGTCTCGGGAAGCCGCTGCATCGTAGTATGTAAAGAATGAAGTGAATTTTGCTCAGAATCATCAAATTTTGATACATGTGGTTTTGCTGGAGATTTTTGAATGCCCATCGATATTGAGATGATGCTTGGCAGGATTCAGATGATAGGGAAGGCGGAAGGATATGAACAGAAACTGCTGGAATTTCTTCCAGGAGAATTGTTTGACCCTACTTTCGATCAGGCGGATGTCAGCCATAAGGAAATCAATCATCCGTTGTTTCAGGTAGGTGACGAGATTGCTAATCGGCAGAGCACAGTCTCATATCTGGGCGGTCATAAGAGTCTGGGGTATGAACTGCTGGTGCAGGCTGATTATAACAGCAATGCCAGCAGGAAATGATGCTGAGTCAGGCAAGGTTTGCAGTGAATCTGTCGCATTCGGTGTTCCCGAAAATATATGATGTCATGATTAAGAACGGGAATATGTATACTTTTCAGGAATATCGCGGAGAAATATTTCTTGATCGTTATCTGGATGATCATAAACTATAGGAGTCAGAGGTTGTGGAATGGACTTCCGATATTATTGACGCAGTGAATTATTTGTTTTCGCAGAACCTTGGATTCAGGGATTTTGCAAGAGGAAGTCTTGTGGTTACCCGTGATAAAAAGCTTGCACTGACCCGTCTACAGAATAATTACTATGGGGTGATTAAGCTTCAGCGGGAAAACAGACAGTATTACTTTGAAAAAGAAGTCGAAGAGATTGAAGTGCTGCTTTATCAGCTTTGTACTGGGAGAGTTCCGGTGCTTCCATGTGATAAGATAAGCAGCGATACACTGAGTAAGGCCTTTGTTGATAAGGTCAATCTGATTCTGCAGAAGAGCATGAAAGAAGATTATCGGATAAAATACAGCTCATTCGGAGAAATAACAGCGGATTTGAATCTACGTAGAATCAGTATGGCAGATGCCAGATTCCTTAAAAAGAGGCAGGCCAAATTAAAGGAATGTGAGATCATAAATATAGAACAATCTGAGAGGCGTATTTACAAGTAATGACAGTGTGGTCAACAAAGGAAATCTGGAAGAGCAATTTGGCTTTGAGTCAACAGTGGTATTGACGGATGAGGCACTGGCAAAGACACTGCTTATAAGAATCTGAATATGTTCTACCGGTCAGGTCTTGAAGTTTGCAAAAGATACGATCGTGATCGGAAGGGGATAGGCCTGTGATATGGTTTTGAACCAGCCAGCCTTAAGTCGTTTTTATGTCAAGGTGCACAGGTTATCAGATGACGAATATGTGCTGGAAGATATGAATGCTTCAAATGGTACCTTTACCATCTCAACCAACGAGAGACTTGAGCTTGGCCATAAGATAAATGTCCGGAAGGTGGGATTATACAGCCGGCACATATAAAATTACAGATTTGTTAGGACTGGAAAAAGGGTGTGATCATAAAGCGTGTCTCTCCATATCCATAACAGAGTTATGATTATAAGAGCTACAGATAGTGTTGCAGTAAGCAGAATTATCCGTGGCTCTTTTTTTTGATACTCAAAATTCTGCAGCAGAGTGTTTCAAATTTTCGGGGAATTTTGGATTTTTTGTTTCTACGCCAGAAATCTTCTGACGATGCGGAAACTCATTTTCCATGGGATACTTAATTCAGATCAAACAACAAGGCATTTGATGAGTGAGTAATTCATTCGGAAAGGAGAAGTTCATGGCTGAGAAGAGTGTTTTTATTAGTAAGACAGAGTATCCGTTTTTCGAAGAGGTTCATGTAAATATTGACTGGTTCGGCGGATTCGCGATGAGTCAGAAGCGAAAGTGTCAGATCGGACTCCATCAGAATTTCCAGATGGCTTATCCGGACGAGAAGGTTCTGGAGATTTCTTCCTCAAGTCTGATGTCCCTCGGGATGAAGCTTAGTGCAATGAACCTGAGCAAAAGAACGAAGAAAGGACTTACGACAGTGGAGAGTGCTTTCCAATCCTCTCGTATATACAGTGAAGGCGCGAAGACCGTTGGCCCGTTTCCTGATTATCTGTTTCTTCCGGGGCGGGAGTGCAAGAAACTGGTTAAAGAGGCATCGGAAGGAATGCATTCATACAAGTATGAGTTTGATGGCATGACATTTTATGCACCGGTGCATCATATTTCTCAGTTCTATGACTTCCTTTACCTGAATGCACTTATGGAACCGGAGAACAAGGCGGTAAGAGAGCAACTCCTTCAGGGAGAATTTACGGCGTTTACAGATCTGGCAACGAAATCGTTGAACTGTCAGGCGAGATCCGCAGCTATCTTTGTGGGGCTTGTAAGCGCAGGACTGATTGATGAGGTGAGAGATTATGTTTCTTATCTGAAACTTTTTCGGACGCAGGCGAATGGCAAGGCAGACGGTTCTCAGGCCTACGAACATGTTCAGCTTCTGTACAAGGACAAGGTAAAGCTTTTCTCTCCGATTGTTCCCTGCAGATTCCATAAGGCGGATGTGGAGGCTTATTATGCGGAACACTGCAGCATGCTGACCAATCACAAGGAGGAAGACAATTATCTTGATCTCAGATGCGGATAAAGTTTCAAAAAGTATTTCTAAGGCTGACTTCAACCGGGAGTGATGAAACTCCCGGTTGGTGAGATAGTTAGATCAGAACAGAAAACAACGCAGATTCAGGGAGGAAAAAGTTATGTGGGATTACGAATACAACAATGAAGCAGTTTTGAATTTACGCGATTCCGTTCCCGGTATCGTGAAGGGACAGAGCAGATCAGGTCTGTACATTGACCTGAATATCGAAAATGACCTTGATGACTGCAAGGAACTCGTTCCGGCATTCGGTTACTGGACCGGAAGACTTCCGATTGGCACAAAGGTGCTTTGCAGCATCAAGAGACAGGCCAGAGAAGACAAGGACATTCTGGTCAGTGTCGATTCTGTAGTTTACGAAGACGAAATGGCGGCATAAGGAGGTGATGGTGTAATGCCACCATCAATTTAAAAGTGCTGGGTCAACCAGTAGTAATATAGAGGGAGTGAAGCAACATGAAGACACGTGATGTAAGAGGAATGACAGAAAGAATCCGTTTGGAATACGGTCTTACACAAGAGGCTGCGCAGGATAAGACCATGCAGACGTTGGAAGGATGTCCCGTGGAATTAGCTCAGAATGTGGAGGAATGGGCAAAAGGGCAGAAACTGACTGACATTTACATTGGCAAATATTCTCTGCCGATGATTCTGGCAATCTGGAACAACAGGGATTTCCTGAAAGCTCTGGAGGTTATGACCGAACTGGCTAAAGGGAACACGGAAATCGCAGAGCTGAGGATCTGGAATATGCGGAGGTAGACTGAGATGGGAGCATACGGAGTACATCCCACCCGGTATGGGAATCTGAGTAATGATCAGCTGTATGCCATGTTCCGCGAATCAACCTACAGCAAGCTTGGAGAGAGCGAGAAGTTGGATCTTCTTCAGGAGACTGTGAACCGTGATGCTCTTGAAAAAGGTGAGATTGGTTCGCCGGAAGTGCGTTTCGCAGATTTACCGGCAAATGAGAGCGGCAATGCAGCCAATGGCGTAATCAATGTAAACTGACTTGCTGAAAGCAGATGATATCGATCTGGATGATCTGGGAATGAAGCTTCAGGAGATGAAGCTGTTCGTAGTTATCGTATCAACAAATTATCTGGCAAATGACAGCCTGGCCAAGAACTGGGAATATGAATTTGCCATGGAGCAGCATATACCTATCCTCCCGATTGCCGCGGAATCCGGTCTGGAGGAATATTTTGCTGTCGAGATGAACCGCGTCCATGATGGATATGGAGATATACAGCTGCTTAGGTCAGAGGTGACGGATCGAACAGAGATATCCTATTACCAGAAACTGGCTCGGGATTTGAGTGCGATTCTTCTGGAGAATGGGGAGGTTGAGCGGATAAAACAGGCTTTCAGCGGAAAGATATTTTTAAGTTATCGAAAAAAAGACCGGAGATATGCCAATGAGTTGATGCATACGATACATGATATTCCGTCACTCAGGAATGTTTCCATTTGGTTTGATGAATTTATGTCCTCGGGAGAAAAATGGAGTGACCAGATTGGTGATGCGTTGGCACAGAGCGATGTGTTTCTCCTGATGGTTTCGCCATCCATTACAGAGCCGGATAATTATGTGATTCGGGAGGAGTATCCTGCTGCCAGAAAACAGGATAAGACGATCGTCTCAGTTGGTAAGAATGAGAACAAGGCAGAGACACCGGATATTGAAGCGTTAAGACAGATATTCCCGGGGCTCAGAGTGTTTGTGGATGGTGACAATGCAGATGAGCTGGAAAGTGTGCTTCAGGAAATAACGTCCGAGGTAGAATCAACACCGGAGAAGGATTACCTGATTGGTCTGGCATTTTTCAATGGCATCGAAATGGAACGCAACACGGAAAGGGCAGTATCGCTGATCGTTGCTTCGGCACGTCAGAATTTGCCTGAAGCTGTTAAAAAACTGGCTGAAATGTACTGGGAAGGTGATGGCATTCAGGTTAACTATGAAAACTCAATCCTCTGGAGGAAACGACTGGTCGAACTTTATGAACAGAAATTTGATGAGATAAAAGAACCGGAGGAAATGCTGGAGTATATCAGGGCACTTGAGAGTCTCGCAACATGTCTTTATGAGCTGAGTTCTTTCAGGGATTCGCTGCTGTATGCAAAACAGCTGACGAAGCTGATGGAACAGATCACCTCCTTTTCAGATTCTTCGGATTTCCAGCATTATCACGCTCAGGCATATGACCTTTGCGGCAAGAACTGCAGAAGATTGGATCTGTATGATGATGCGATCGCTTATGCGGACAAGTACCACAAACTTGCTGAAAAGCGATATGCACAGAAGCCTTCAACCGATAATTTGCACAATATTTCTGTTGCCTGTGAACGTATTGGGGATGCTTATTATGCCGGTGGTGATTTCGAGCAGACTGAAAACTGGTATCTCAAAGCATTGGAGATAGATCGAAAAATCGATGAGCAGATGAAGTCTATTGCGTCAGCATTTACATTGTCGGCCAGTATGCTGGTGCTTGGTGATGTCCATATCCGACATGGCGAGTATACGAAGGCTGAACAGATATACGCAGAAGCGGTCATACTAAGAAAGAGGATCCTTGCAGCTGAAGATACAGATGAACATCAAAAACAGTATGGAGAGGCTGTACTTGCAAGAGGAACGGCACTTCTGCTTAATGGAAAATCCGATGAGGCGGGCAAATGCTTTTCGGAGGCAAAAGTGATCTTCGGGAATCTTGCGGAAAAGTACGGAACGATAGAAGCTCAGCATGCATATTCCGTAGCACTGAACCGTTGCGGAAAAATTTGTGAAGAAACTCGTGATTTTGCTCAGGCCCGTGAGAACTATACAGAAAGTTTGGAAATCCGGCGTAAAATCCTGACAAAAATCAGGAGTACAGAAGCGGTTTATGAATATGCACTGGTTCTCTTCTTTAAGGCAGGGGCAAGCCAGCGCCTCTTTGACAGCAACGGTACCAAGTCTGATTATGAAGAAATTGTAGAAAAGCTGCTGCCGGTTTTGGCAAAAGATCGTAAGGGAGATTGTCACCGCACCTTTACAGAGGCTGCCTTTGAGCGGTTTAAGATAGATACCTACTCAGGAAAACGCTATCTGCAGTATGCAATAGATGGCTGGAAATGGCTGCTGGACCGAAGCCCGTCAAACCGTGGTTACAAGAAACAATATGATCTTTGTCGGAAGATGTACCAGAGGTGCTATCCGGATTAAATATTTACAGGGGGAAGCGAAGAAATGGCAGATACGTGTATGGTTCCTATTCCAAAGATGGATGTCCTGATGGAGGACTATACCAATATTGAAACACTGATTGAAAATATTGCTTCAGATAGAGAGCAGCTGCTTGAAATGAGAAACAGCTGGGAAGTGTTCTTCCTGGACTATGATGATGATCCGCGTGAGATACCGGATATACCGGAAGTAGTCAACTGGATTGAGCAGTCAGTGGAGGCGGGGATTCCCTGGTTTTATTTTATGAGGGCAGCACAGGACTCTATGGGGCTTGTAACCTTTATGCTTTGCTGCGGTTCAGTTCATGATCCGATTCATCCGGGGTGTTTTAATCTTGAAAAGGACAGGACACTTGCGTTTGTTAAGAAGAATCTGGAGAATTTGCAGGAATTCACAGAAAAGTATGATATACCGGATGAAGTAGGATATGCAGCTACAGATGATATTATGGAGATAGTCCAGAGCATACTCCAGGAATCTATGAATGAGGAAAATCCATTTGAGACGATGGACAGAAACAAGCAGATGATGGAGGCAATGGAACGCCTTACAACTCTGGAAAATATATATGAAATAAATCCAAAAATAAAAAAATACTTCAGTGAAGGAAAGCTGTACTACTCCTATATCACAGGAGGATTTCTGGGCAGTATTGATACGATTAATTATGATAAGCGCTATGCGAAGGTGGTTAAGGCTTTCGAAGAGCAGACTTCCTATCTGGTTTATCATGTGATTGAGCGTGGAAATACGATTTCACTGCTGTTTGTCAGTGATGATTACAATCACTGGATGGAAGAGAGACCGACATCGTCCGGTGTTATGGCGCAGGTTGTGAACATGGATACCTATGAAAATGAGCTGGGATTCATCCGGGTGGATATCAATCAGGGTGCCTTGTATAGAAGCAATGATATGGTATATTCTTCCATGCCTGGAAGCGATGCTCATGCAAACGGATTGTCGGCTCTTGACACAGAGATTGCTGAACGTCTGGAGATTCTGAAGAATGCCGGTCTCATGTCAGACCTCGATATCACCACAATATACATCCGGGAGGGAGAAATTTGCTGCAGCCTGCTGCGGTCAGTCCTCGGCACGGCGGTTGGTGTCGTCAATCGTATATCATCCAGCCCTAAAAACATGCAGCTGCTGGAGATGCTACAGAAACAGGTGCCGATGAAGCTTTATTTCCTGATGGATTCCACCGAAAATAAGATGGCGTTTCTGTATGTGTCTGAAGATGAGAGCGACTGGGAATATGAGAAGCTGGCGCTGGAGAAGGGAAAACCAGTTGCATTAGTGGTAGACCTGGACGAGATGACAGCAGGAGTAAAGCAGATCAGGTATAAGGTGGTGAACGGCGGACCAATCTTTGTGGACTGACCATGTCCACAATAAGGAGGCGAGGAGATCATGATAGACAGTAATATGTTGGCGGCTCAGATGCTACTTTATGATAGGCCGCTGTATAAATATATAGGCAGGGACGAAGTAGATATGAATGTCCTAGTGCTGGGATGGAATGAGTTTTCAGAGAAGTTCGTTGATCAGTGTCTTCAGGCGGGACAGATGGATTCACATTTTCTGAATATCACTGTTCTGCTTTCTGATGCAGAAGCAGGTAGAGAGAAGTATCTGAGTGAGAGACCGGTACTGAGTCGGTTTGTTAATGTCAATGGATCGTTGGCCGATAAAGATATTGAAATATATGCAGCACTGAATTTTGCGGAATTTGATATTAATGGTTTGACCAATGCCGGAGAGGATGATGCAGCAGACAGAATTATGGATGTTCTGGCAGAGGCTCCGGATGAAAAGTATCACTATTTCATCATATCGGTGGATCAGGGACAGCATAACAGGCGGATTGGCAAAACCTTGAAAGAGGTTACGGATGAATTTATGCCCTCGGATATCTGCACGATTCATTATCTGGAAAAAGATTCTGGTAACAATTCCGCTATAGACGGAATACTGGCAGTTGGCACGAAGAATCCGGCAGCAGGCATAGGTATCGATCCTGAACTGGAGCGAATGGCTTATAATGCACATTTGGTCTGGGATGATGCGATTAACGGAGATGCATTAGCTGAACTGGAGCGCTTCCGGGCAGACGAGTACAACTATCTGGCATCTGTTGAACTGGCTCTTTCTGTGAAATATAAAATGGCGGATCTGGGCATTTACTCAGAAAATCATGACGTTGCTGCAGAAGAATTCTGGGATGCCTTACAAAAAGATGAGAATCAGGACCTGGTTAGCCGGGGCATTGCATTAGAGCACAGACGCTGGGTTCTGAATATGGTGTGCCAGGGATGGACTGCACCAGATACGGAAGACAGACTGAAATATTATGATGCATGCATTGAAAACAGAAGCGTAAAGAATAAAACGGATCGTATTCATCCATGCATCGTAAGAAGTACTACGGCAAAACCATTGTCGACAGGTGTGTATGCCAATGATAAGAATGCCTGGGATATCAAAAATGCTGAACGTGATGGCATCTTAGATGAACTGGACCGGATGTCGGTTGAACTCCATCGGAAAATGCAACAGCGGGCAAATACCTATAGAAAAAGCAATCCGATGGAAAATGGTGTGATTGCTGATCTGGGAAACTGGCTGCATGCGAATGAAAACGAAAAGGTTTGCAGAGAATGGGAACGATTTGTTTTCTGTATTAAGAATGTTCTTGATGGCAGTTGGGCTTACTCGAAACAGTATGATAAATACAGAGACAGATTTATCGCATCAATAGCCCCTGGAGATGAGAAGCGGGATTATATTGAAAGACAGTTGAAATGTATATCAGAAGATCTCTGGCCGGTAATTGAGGCCAACATGTACAGGGATTATAAGAAGTATGATGAAGTGCTCGTAAAGAGGATTCCATTTATTCTGACCTACAATACTCATTTATCGTTGGCAATGGCGTTTAGAACATCATCTTCGCTGAATACTATGAATGATAATGTGTTCAGAAATGTTGCATCTGCTACAGTGATCAAGCCGGAGAAAATCACTTATCTGCTTTTCCTGGAAGATGACGCAAGGCGGGATATCATCAGGCAGATGATCCAGATGGTCAGAAAGTACATGACTGAGAAGGGAATCAACTGTCAGCTGGATTTTTTGATTACAGGTCAAAACATCGTTCATGGAAATGCATATCAGAAATGGAAAAAGTGTTTTGACAGACTGCAGGAAACCGGATGCATCTCCGGCTATCAGTTTAAGCTCGTAGATTCTGATCAGGAAGCAGTTGATTACTGGGCGGAGGAATTGGAAAAGACCAATATTAATCTTTTTGACGGAACAACAAATCCTTTCCAGTCGATGTATGCCAACAGTGCACTCCTTCAGGGAATACAGGAGCGCTATCCGTATTTCGAGTTTGACGGCAGGAATAAAGCGTTTAAGAGAAATCGCGACTGCCGTTTCCTGTCCTATATAGAGGATCATACGTACCTTGCCATAGAGGAAATGTTTGGTCTACTTGGCGCTGAGGATAGCGAATATAATTACCCAGTGCTAGGAAATGAATATCTGAATTTGTGGAACATCTATATTGGCCGTAACAGAGGAAATAAAAATAGATGGAAAGATAATGTTCGGTATTCTGTAAAGTGCTGGAATGTCATGTGTGATACTCTCGAGAACTTTTCTGAGCTGTATCCGAAAAAAGAGGTGATTAGCCTTGATGAGTTGCAGCAGAGTTATCGTGGTTATCAGCGGTGGAACGATATATTGAATATCATCTGGGAGCTGGCAGGGGAAAACGGAGGCAAACAGTACCTGATTCCGGAAAAGGAAAACGGAAAAATGATTGCATTCCGCTATTCAACTGCAGATATCAAGAACGTTCTGACAAAAGCAGGAGATATTCTGGAAATATATACTTATTTCAGGGTTTGTGAAAAGGGCTATTTCGATGATGTGGCCTGTGGGTACCGTTTCCGATGGGAAGAAGAGAAGGTAAATAACGAACTGGATCTGGTCCTTACGAAAGGATTCCAGTCTCTGATTGTTGAATGTAAGGCCAGAAGCAAACTGGATCAGAACTTTTATTTTAAGCTGAACTCACTGGTAGATATGTTTGGCGTCGGAGCACATAAAGTACTGCTGACAACGGCCAATACGGAAGACAACGATGATAACCGAATGCAGCGGGAGAGAGGCAACATGATGGGAATTACTACGATATCCGAAATCGAGGAGATTCAGGATATTGCGGAGACACTCATGGCCCTGCTGCAATAACCATTCCATAATATGGGAGGAGTGAGATGAAATGAGGAAATATGTATTTATAAGCTACAGCACAAAAAATCAGGAAGATGCAAATGCTGTCAGGTATTAGTTGGAAAAGAATGGTGTCAATACTTGGATGGCGCCTTATGATATACCGCCAGGAGACACATATGCCCAAATCATAAACAGGCAATAAAAAACTGTTCGTGTTGTGTTTTGGTTCTTTCAAATACTTCTCAGCAATCTATTTGGGTTCTGAGAGAAATTGAGCGGGTTATTAATTATCAAAAAATACTGATTCCGATCAGCATTGAGAATGTTATTTTAAATGATGAGTTTGAATTCGATATTAGTACGAATCAGATAGTCAATGTGGGAAAATTGAATGCCAACTCTCCTGAATTGCAGAATATCACAAAATACGCTGTTCTTTGGAAGCTATTATTATGGACCTAATGGTGAAAATAAACCTATAGAATGGATCATATTAAAAGAAGAGAATGGACGAAAGCTTCTGCTCAGTAAATATATTATTGATGCAGTAGATTGTCATGAGGCAGGAACAGTTGGATCCTGGAAGGAATGCAGTTTACGTACATGGCTTAATACGGAATTTTCAAATCAGGTTTTCTCCAAGGAGAAAAGTAGCCGTCTGGTAGAAAGCGAACGAACTGAAACCACGAATTCTTTCTATAAGACGAAAGATCCTGATGGATGTAAGGATAAAGTATTTTTACTGAGCGCGGAAGAATTCAAGGAGTATCTTGAACTAGGTTATGTAATGGGTCCCGTAACTCCGTATGCGTTAGAAAAAGGTGTATTCGCACATGAATATGGTCTTTGGTGGATTCGTACACCTGGCGATAAATATGGAATGCAGGCTTATATAAATATAACTGGTAAGATCGCATATGAAGGCTGTTATCAGCAGAGGAGGGAGGTTGGTCTTCGTCCTGCCATGTGGATTTCAGATGAGTTTTGGGACGAATGTGAGTTAGATAAAACAGCGGGAGTTCGTGGAAAAAAAGAATATGAATGGAATATTGTAGGATAAGAGTCTTTCAATAACACCAGTTGTCTATAACTGAATGCTATATGGCATCGATAGCTGGATGTTGTTTGTGTACCTAATATAAACTAAATTTATATAATCTCCTGTATACGCATCCGGTCTGCGAATATATGCGAGAACTGGAAGATGGCTGTAAGGAGGTAAGGAGCGTGAAGGGAAAGCGTGAAAAATGATGAAGAGAACATATTCTTTTGGAGTTTATTGGGGTTCTAAATAAGAAGACTTGAATTTTTATGGGATTCTCCGTATAAGGAAGCACAGGATCTGTTTGACGAATCAAAGCAAGAGATAATGCATATGTTAGATGCGGCTGTCCTTGTCAATGTATCAGATTATCATTCGTTTACAGAGAGCATTGTACATTACTATATGAGAAACGATGCTGAAAAATTTTCACTGCTGATGATCGGAAGATGTATTCAGAGATGAGGTTATTAAAAGTATGTAAAACCGCGGAAACAAGATAAGAAATACTTCGGCTTGCAAGGGACTGTATCGCTCCGATGTCCACCTCTGTGGTAGAAGATAAGGACCTGATGTTTTCAATTATCGTCAGAAATGCTGATAAGCCTATAACGGAGATAATGTCGGCGGTTTATGAGGCAATATTTTCGGATGATGGCGAGGAAGAGAGTGGTGAGACGGTAAGTAGAAGTAGAAAATCTACAGATTCGGATAGAGATCTGTTTATAAGTTACAGCAGTAAAGATTATGAAACTGCAGCGAAGGTCAGAGAGATTCTGGAAGACAGAGGAATAGCATGTTGGATGGCGCCGGCATCTATTCCTGGCGGAGCGGATTATTTGTAGGTGATTGTTGATGCCATTGAAAAGAGCTTCGGAGTGTTGCTGGTATTAACAGAAAATTCGCAGAAGTCAAAATGGGTTCCGAAGGAGCTGGATATCCCCATCACTGCAGATAAGATTATTTTTCCTGTACATATAGATTCTTCGGCAATTATCAAGAAGATACATTTCAGGATAACGGATTCACAGGTGATCGAAGCGAATGGAGATGTCAGTGCGGTGTTCGAGCCACTGATTAAGGCTGTGCGCGCCTTGTGGGAAAAATGAATATAGAACTCTAATGATTTAAAAGTAGGGCAGCAGGGAAGATTTAAGCTGTGTGTGATTACTCCCCCTGCGCCCTTTTGTTTTAATAACAGTTGATTATTTCTCGCTCAAAATATCTTCCTCTTCAATGACCTCCTCTGGATATAGTGCCGTAGTTATTATTTCAGCGGTTGATTCTATATTCGAATTATCAATAACTTTGAAATCTAATGGTGTTGTAATACCAGCTTCTCCGATGTTTGCATATCTTTTCTTTTGACTGACAGGCATACTGCTATATTCAGCTTCATTATAAAGTGCATTGGAGAAGTCCTTTAATTCGTTTAAACCACATATACAGCCGTGTAATTTTGCTATATACAGCTGGTGCTTAGGATTACCGGCTTTCATATAGTTTAGAACTTGATCAGAAGTAGCAGCTTCCCAACCACGAGATAAGGCCCACCTTAACCATCTCGAATGCTCAAACATCAGGAGATTTTGCTGATTGGATAAGCGGTTTGAGGTAAAAATACCTGCGATTTCTTCAATATCTTCCGGTGCTAGATTCGGCATAATTCTTGAATCTGATGATATGATATGCCCTGTATCGCAGGCTTCTGTTTGAAATAAACGATATGGCATTGAAAGAGCTACTGCCATAGATGAATCCCGGTTATAGCTTCTGGAAAAATAATCTTTCAATTTTTCAAGCTTTTGAGTTCGGGAATCTGAAGCCTTAATACGACAATATTGTAAGTGCGTAGATTGTGCTACCTTTTCTAAATATCCTCCATCTAATTTTTCAAAAGAATAACGATCATTTATAATTCCAAACGGTTTGACATTGTAGTTGTTGAACCACTGGTCGCCACTGTCTACATTTTGAACAACTATATGCTCAGATAAGTGAGCAATATTTAAATCTGGACAATAGAAGGTGATTGTTGGCAGAGAACTGTTTTGCGGTTTTTGATCAGAATCGATAAGATTACGAATGGATAACTCTCGTAATTTGATCGCAAAATTCAAATTCTCTACACTGTTGCCAATATCTACTACGTAATAATTGTATGCGGTTACCGTATTTTGGCACTCACGAATGGCGTTGAGTGTTGCACTGGAATTAATGGAATCTACTTCATAGGGTTTATTAATAATAACCTTTGAAACAGAATCAGAATCAGGTGTTTTTCCATATATACCAGGGCATTCAAAACGTAGCCTCTGATCGATTTTTTTTGCATCAGGGCCGATAATGTTAATTGAAAGCGTGAATTTACTATAATTAAAGCATCCGAGCCAAAAGGCTTCCTTTACCAGCCAACAAGCCAATTCTGGATTCTGATTACTAATAATAGTAAAAGATAAAGTAATGGCTGTATTACGCAATGTCCGGGCGGAAATATGTTGAATCGGTCGGAACAAAGGATATTGGTATAACAAATACTGAGCAGCCCATTTATTGTCATCAATGATATACACGCGTATAGTGTAATCTCCCAGTCTCTTCAATGCGGTGTCAATTAATGCGGAGTATTCATCTTCTTTCGCCCGTATATAAATTGCTGTTTTGTACCAACGAAGTAGCGTCTTTGTACTGTTTGCCAACTCAGTTTTCTTTTGTAAAGACGATATATGATTTAGTATATATATCAAATCCTGAAAATTCTTTTCTGAATTGTCGTCAAGTAACAGAAAACGGCAGTCGTTGTTTAAATCTTTTATGGAATTAACTTCCTGTTCCCATTGCGATTGTGTAGCTGCAAAGGTTATTAATTTCTTGCGTTCTTCTTCATCTTGCATTTCTTTTGGCAGAGATTCTTTGAAAGCTGCGGTATATTTATTTACTGCGTTAAGAATGATTCTGGCTTTTCCGTGTGCCTGCGAGAGATTACGTATAAGAGGTATCGTTTCTAAGTCCTGTTTATATTCATCTTTGTAACGCTGGACTGCAGATGAACTGCCAAGATGGATGGCTTCTAATAATAATTCTCTGGCATTAACATACTGTTTGTCATTGTTTTTGAAATCGCCCATTTGCTTCTTGGCGATGCTTTCGATATGAATATTATGATCTAATACACACAGGGCACAGTGGTAATAAGCATCTGCGATGATATCGTCATCTGCCAATTTGCAATTGGTTATTTCTCTAAAAGTCTTCGCCGCACTTTCATAGTCATTGCCATCAAATAACTGATGAGCTGTTACCGATTTGGCCGCGACGTTTTTCTTTTCTGAATCGACATAATCTGTTATCTCCGCATTGCTCTCAGAGGAAGTAGCGTTGTTTGAAGACTCAAATGGGAAAATAAAGTTTGCTAAATCCAAAGCCTGTTTTTGGTTTTCGTCCCAAATTGGCCATGTTGTTGCTATACAGATAAGGCAGGTGATCCGATCAAGAAACTCTGCCTTTAAAAGAGTCTCTTTATATTTTTTTAATATTAGATGGCGGTCAAAATGCTGCTCGATTAAATCCTGAACATCTTCTTCATATTTTCTTTTATAATCTGACGGGAAAAGATCAAACAAATCCCCCAGTTTTTTCTTAAGGTTTTGAGTAAAAGGAAAAGAGTAGTAACTGAAGTTCCCGGATTTTGCACAATTAAAGATATGCTCAATCACAGCTTTATAGTCTTTTTTTCCCTGTGCAATATTAAAGTATTTGTTAAATTGGGACTTCCTTTTGTCTGTAATATCGATACCGTCAGACCGTAAGCGATATTCTTTATCAAGAAGCATGCGGACAAGGACCTTCTGCATTTCCTCGCCTTCGTCAGAATCAAATCCCTCGGCGGATTCACCACCCAAATACATATGTATGGAATAATTGTCCATATACTTTTTTAAATCGTCGCTAAACTTTCTAGGAAATAAAACTCCCCATGTAATCATCAATTTACCGTTGGTACTTTTCTTAAGATCAATGATTTGCACGTTTTTCGCCTCCCTGTGTTTTTTTGAAAATTGCAGATTATATTACAATAGAAATGGTCTGTAATACAAAAGGAAAAACTAACACCATTCTATCTCATACTATCATATTTCCCTTGTAATTTAAAGGTATATCAAGCAGCTTGAACAACCATTTACAGATTTAAGGTTATGTTATTGACGTTTTTTGATTTTTAATGATATGGCTGAAGTTTCAAAAAACGAGGGCTTAAATGATATGTAAGTTGCTTAAATAAGCGATAAGTGAAATTCAAGCAACTCCTTTTGAATGGTTAAATAGAATCATCAAGAAACAACAGCACAGAAGGAGGGAAACAGCATGAAAAAACTCAATGCAAAACTCGCAATCCAGAACACTGACCGCATCACCATCAATAACACCGGTGATCGTATCAAGTTCTACTATAACAACAGCAACAGAAGAGAGGACGCGACCTGCTTTTATGAGATTCCGTTTTCTCTCTCAGTCAAGAAGTACTTTGGCTGCCATGGCCGCACCATCAGTGAGCTCTATGGCTTCAAGGCCTGGTATAACAAGAAGCTTACAAGCGTTGTAAAGACGCTGTTCCGTGAACTGGAGCATTCATTAACCAATGCAAAGACTGTAGCTGCAAGACAGGAGGTGATCTGCTATGAGAGATAACATTACCAACAGCACCATATCTACCGGAAGAGGAAAGGAGGCTACATCTGTGGATAGAGAGAAGATGCGCAAGCAGCGCTATAAAAAGGTGAATACTGGCAAGGGAAAGAAGGTCGGTTTCTTTGAATCCATCGGCCTGAAGATCAAAGGTTTCTGTGATGGTCGCAAGGGATTTCCTCGCCAGACCGATAAGTACGACTGGTATTCCCCGTTTATGAACCAGGAAGTAAACAGTTTTGAAGAATTCTGTAGTCATACCTGGGGCAGTCTCCAGATCGAGAATGAAGGAGAGTATGCCCGTATGGAGGAACTGATGGACGGTATCCTCCAGAAGAAGGAACTCCTGGAGGCAGCAAGAGACGATTTTGCTGTTGCGACTAAAAGAGAGAATGACTCAGAATCTACGCGAAAGAAAGGCGAAGATAAGCTGACAGACACTCAGACACGCACAAGACGTAAAGCTGAAAAGGAGAAGAAGCTGGCGCCGTTAAAAAGCAAGGTGGCAGGTTTGGAGCAGGAACTGAAGGACGCAGAGGAGGCATTTTCGGATCTGCACAGTAAGCTGGTCGAGGATGATAACACGACCCGTCTGATCTGTCATCGTGTCAGAGACCATATCCTGATGCGCCTCGATGTGTATTGGAACTCCGCGATAAGACGTCATCCGGATGGTGCATCCATGCCGGTTGTGCCGGTACTTGAGCTTAAGGATGAGGCGGAAGAAGCCTACTTTCGCCCGCATAAGGAAATGATGAAGCGTGCAGCTGCGATCCATGATGCGATTCGGGATGAAGCAGCAGAGAAGGAGGTGGCGTAAATGTTTGGAAGAAAGAAAAAAGAGCAGGCGCAGTTCAATATGATGGATGATTCAAGAGTGACTGTATACGACTTCATGCGCCGTATGCAGTGCCTGTTTGAATCCTATCGTTCCACAGATTACAGACTCTATCCCGGACTCTGCGAGGAGGAGATGAAACCGAAGCTGGACAGGCATCTGGAGGTCCTTTTTGCCGGGGATGTGGACGATGCCAATGGTGATATGCTCGACAATATCATCTTTGGTCCGTACAGAGAGTCGGTGCCATACCTGAACGTCCAGCGCCTTAATCACAAGGATATGAACCGTCGTCTGGTGGCTCGCAGGGTTTCCGACCGCGCGGATTTCGAAAGGATTCGTGATGAGCGAAAGGAAGAACTGGAGCGTTTGGAACAGGAATATGAAGATATTTGCAACAAGATGGTTGCTGTAGAGGAGGGTTAAGCATTATGAGTAAAAAGAATAAAGAAATCTACTCGGTGGACAGAAAATCAGGAGAAATTACGAATGAATGCCTTCATTATAACAATCGTAAACGCTTTAAGGCGGATACGCCGTTTGATAACAGCATTATACCATACCTGATCATGGTCTTCTGTGCGACAGTAGACGGTGTCGTATTCTACAGCTTGTTCAGCAGAATCTCCTATGACAGCCCGATGATGCTCGGGGTGCAGATTGCAGGTTTCCTGTTTGGCTTTGATATTGTCCCGGTTTTCATCGGTATCCAGTATAAGCGTCTGCGACAGGGAATCACAAAGGACAGGTTCGTACTGGTCATGGCACTGGCTGTCTGTGGTCTGGCATTTGCTATGAACATCGCTCTTCGTATTATGACCATTGATCTGATCTCACCGTCAACGGTTAGCACGGCAACCAGCTACATGGGTACGGTAACACAGGAAACTACAGAATCCGGTATCGATACTACGGCAATCGCACTTACCATCTTCGGTATGGGTATCCCTGTAGTGACTTCTCTCGGAAGCTGCCTGATCAGCTTTATCACATACAATCCGCTGAAAATCAAAAAGCAGCGTACAGCTGAAATGATGGAAGATACCAGAGATGAGGTCAGACGTTTTGATGCCATTTTAGACGACTATGATGCTGAACCGGACTTCGCGGAGAATATCGAAGCGGAAGACGAGGCCAAGTATCAGGAGATGCAGATGATGCACAAGGCTAAGGTGATCAGCTACTGTGATTATGTCAGAGAACGTCTGAAGGAGCAGCTGGGTAACCCGACTTCCAACAACGTGCTTTCTGAATCCGTCTGTGAGACCATCCTTGCCAGACTGGATAAAGAGCTGGGACTACTGAATACGCAGGCTGTTTCGAATGCACAGGCTGTTGCAGAACCTGTGATCGATGCACCAGCAGAAAAAGAAACAATTTACACCACAATGATCCGCACTAATAAAGCTACTGCTTAAGGAGGAGGAGATTTCTATGAAAATGAGATTTGCATCATTATTTACAACCATCTGTTTAGCTGCTTACGTAGTCGGGCTTGCCGGCTGTGGAAGCCGGACATCTGCAGAAAAGACATCTGCAGAAGAGGCATCTGGCATGAATGCCGTATGTTATGCCATTGCTCCAACGGCCAATTCCCAGGGGCTCAACATGAGTTCCCCGCTTGTACGGGATACCATCTATGATACGATCCTCGATTATGGGTATATTTCGGTGGTGGTCGTTGATGGCAATCCGGAGTTTGTTGCGGCAGACAGCTATGATATCGATGCAAAGTATAAGAAAGCATCCAAAGAGAAGCTGAAGACCGATGCCCGCGCAAAGGCAACGAACCTGATTGCATATATGGAAAGTCAGGTTGCCAATGACGCTCAGGTTGATTACCTGGAAGGCTTGAGAATGGCGGTACGTTCCTTATCCTCGCTGGAGGGTTATGATTCCAAGACCATCGTGGTCATCGGAACAGGCCTTTCCACACAGGGAACGCTCAACTTCCAGAATAATCTCCTCTCTGTTGAGCCGGAGGCTGTGCTGGACCAGCTGGAAGAAAAGAATGAGATTCCGGATTTTACCGGCATTACCGTAGTCTGGCAGCAGATGGGCGATGTGGCTTCTCCGCAGGAGGATCTTTCACAGACACAGAGAAAGCGTCTGCAGGAAATCTGGGGCGGTATTGTTGAACGTGGCGGTGGCACCTTTGTTTACAATGACATCATGGCGAATCCGGTGGATACAGAGGTCTCTTACCCTTCGGTAGACACAGTAGAACTCCCGATGGAAACCCCTATTGGCTTTGACGAAGCGATGTTCGATACGGAAGATGAGAGCATTCTGGAGGAGCCGGTCATGCTCACTGAAGAGCAGGTATCCTTTGTATCGGATAAATCCACATATTTGAATGAAGAGGAGGCAGTGGCGACAATCCAGCCGATTGCGGATTACCTTATCGAACATGAGCAGATTACGGTCCTGCTCGCCGGTACCACGGCAGGGGATGAGGACAGCGATTACACTATGACACTTTCGCAGGAAAGGGCGGATGCAGTCAGGGATACGCTGATCCAGCTTGGAGTTGAGGAGTCCCGCATTGTTACGGTGGGGCTCGGATCCAGCGACCCATGGCATGTATATGGTGCAGGTTACGAAGGCAGCATTGCTTCGGGAAACCGCAAGGTGGTGCTGCTGGATGCATCGAGTGACACAGCAAAGGATATTTTAAGTGAATAGGTACAGGTTTCGGCCCTCTGCCGATAGGTCAGTAAGACTGTCAGCAGGGGGCGGGCTGGTTTTATGGAAGAAGTTTCAAAAAACAGCATAATTTCAAAAATTCAGTTTCCATATCGGATTCGGACTTGCATATAAGAAAGCGTTTGAGGGGAATATGATATCCATTGTAAAGAGGATGAACCTTGAAAATTAAATGATCGCTCGAGCAACGAACAGGGGCGGGAAGGCATTGCGATGACAGGTAGTTGAGCGAGCCGAGTTCCTGATCACGGGCAGTCCTCGGACAGGAGGCTTCTCAGGCAAGCTGTGAACGGCTTATTGTTTTAAGCCCCAACCGCAAGGGTAGTCGATGAATCGGCGAGAGAGAACGAAGGCAGAGATTTTTCGAGGAGGTATGGCATGAAAAATACATCATATAAGCCTGCTGTAATGGCAGAAATCAGCTGGACACTGGATGACATGGGCGTACTTACAATCAGCGGAGCTGGAAAAATGCCGGATTACGCTTGCGGCAAAAAACCTGAAGCTCCCTGGGAAGAGAGAAAGGACGCCATTGAAAGCCTTGTGGTTGAGGATGGTATCACGGAGATTGGTATCAACGCTTTCAGAGACTGCAGAAATCTGAAGTCTGTAAAGCTTCCTCATACGGTTCGCAGAATCCATGGATATGCATTCCATGATTGTATCGGTCTGGAAATTATTGAGTCAGAGCGTAGTGAGTGGAGATATATCTACGACAAACGACCGACTGCAGAAGCAGATACGGTGATCTTCGGCGTAGAGAGCTTTCTGAACTGTCCGTGGGCAGCAACAAAATGGAATAACTACTATCTGCAGGATGGTGTTCTGTATGTCTGCTTCACAGGAAACGGCAGAATGGAAATCCCGGAAGGAACTCATACACTGTATCAGTTTTCCATGGCAGATATTGCGGTGGATGAGATCATTTGTCCGTCAACGCTGGAGCGAGCAGAAGCATTTGCTTTTTCAGGCACTATTGTCAGAAAAGGAATCCGGCTTCCGGAACAGATGGAATACATTGATCGCTATGCACTGGCAGATAGCAACTTTGGCTCTATACGGCTTCCGAAAGGATATGCTCCAGCAGGTATGAAGAATAAAAAGACATATCTGTACGGTGATGAAAAGATGCTGGATCTGAAGCGAGCACCTGAGTTCGTCGGTAAGTATTATCTGGGAACAGAGAAAATCAAGGGTAGCGATGGTTTCAGGCGTCTGAAGATCATGGAGCGCAAGCCGGTCTTTCATAAGAACGGACAGGTTACATCAGTATGGGATAATGATTATCTGGATGTAGGAAAGTCTGTGCTCAGCAAGATACAGAGGGGTAGTGCCCTCGTATGTATCGAGCATGAGGACGGAAAAGTTGTCTGTGTAAAGGTAATAGCAATGCGACGTATCGAAACATGTGCCGGAGCAGATGTTCACGAGAATATTCCCTGTGTCTATCTGATGTATCCGGAGCAGAACGGTAGCAGTATTTTACCGTGGAGAGATTCCTACACTTTCTTCCAGTCTTCTGAAGTTCGGGACGGCTTTCTGGATGGCAATGGCAAGGCATTGGCCGAAAGTGGGAAATTACGGTTCCGTCATCAGGATACTCATGAAGAGTGGTTCTGGTGTACTCCGGATGAGAATGAATGGTGGGGACTGGCATTCGGTGCTCTCAGGCTTTGGCTTGCAGAGCATCCGGAGATTCGGGTCGATACCAAGGAAGAAAACATGGAAGAGGATGCTTACAGATGGTTCGTAAGCGTGTAAAGCAGAGGTGTATGATGAGCGATTTTAAGAAGAATGGCAGTTTACAGGATATTATTTATCAGACAACAGACAGAGGAAAGGTAGGTATGGATATGAATCCTGAGAACAGACAGAAGGAAACGGTTGTATTTGGAAACTATGCGGAGCAGGGAATTGAATGGCTGGTTCTTGCGGAGGCGGATGGAAAAAAGCTTCTGATCAGCAGAGATGCACTGGACGCAAGAGTATACCATGACCTGCAGGAAGCAGTGACCTGGGAGGAGTGTAGCCTCAGAAGCTGGCTGAACAAAGAATTTTACAGAGAAGCTTTCAATGACGAAGCGCGTGCGAAGATTTGTTTGAGCGAGGTCAGGGCAGACGAAAATCCCGAGTGGAAGGTGGAGGCGGGTAATGATATAGAGGATCATATCTTTCTGCTGGGTATAAAAGAGGCAGAGCAGTATTTTGACTGCGACAGGGATCGAATCTGCAGACCAACACAGCATGCGCTTAATCAGGGTGCCTGGTATGCGTGGGATTTGGAGGAATTTGAAGGGAATTGTAACTGGTAGCTCAGAACGCGGGCTATGCGCCGAAGAGTGAGGGCTATCTTGCGGCGTATGTTCATTTTACAGATGCTCTCAGAACCAGTGGAATCGGTACCTATAACCATAAAGAGGACGGTGCCCGACCGGCGATATGAGGGAAGACAGAGTGATTATAATCGTCGGGCGCAGAGAGTATGAAATGCTCCGAAAAAAATAAAGGATTGGTTACAGGCTCTTGAGTGTGTGGCATGAATGCCATCAATGAAGAACTTGTGCTGTCTGTAGAAGTTTCAAAAAGATACACCGATTTCAGGCTTTTTGTTTCTGCAGAGGATACAGACATTCATAGAGGAAACAGCGGTCGGAAGATAAGATACACAATGTAAAGAGAAGATAAAACGTCAAAAAGAAGGAAGGGGATAAAGACTGCAACTGAATGATCAACTGAGCAGTGAACAGCGGCGGGAGCATCGCGATGACCGAGGGGAGCGTGCAAAAGTCCTGATCACGGGACAGATCTCGAGCAGGAGGCCCTCCCAGGCAAGCTGTGAATGGCTTTCATAAGCCCATCCCGCAAGGGTAGTCGGAGAATCGGCGAGAGAGATTATAGTTTGGATCTTTCGAAAGGAGCTGCTATGAAACAGTTTAAATACTATAAATTAAAGCCAGGAACAGAATTACGTGCAAGAAGCAGATTATCATCCGGAACATCTTATCCCTGGGTGATATGGAAGTCCCTGTAAGGGTTGAGGCTGAGTATCCAACGTTTATTCTTGTGACGGTTCTTCCACATTACAGTCTGAATGGCTTCAGTATGACTAAGCCGTATCGGGTGACTTTTCATAAGTATAATATTATGCACGGCGACATTTTATTAAATGGAGGTGCAATCAGATGAGTTATGGCATTATGGAATATCTTTCATTTGGAACAAGATTATCAGCAAGAAAACTGACAGAGAGGCTGATGGGTGAGGTGAGATATCTCATCCGTACCCATCAGTGGTATTTTTATCAAACGATGGAAGAAGTGCAACAGGCTCCATATCTGGGGCGAGATTATGCAGAAGTCAAGACGTTTTTTATGCGATACAAAGGGCAGGAGATGCTGGTTGTGATTCTGTGTTTCCATAATCAATGGTATGTTACTGACTACGGATTTAATTCATTTATCTGTTGTGTTTTTGCTGATGATTATGTCTATACATCACAAGTCCTTTCATTCCAGAAACTATGGAACTTAAATCTGCAGTGGGACGAAGAAATTTTTGAAAACTTAAGCAGATATGATGCTATGCATCCGCAGACAGGACTTGCTGCATATCTGGGGAGGTATAAGCAAATGAAAAATTCTTCCGTCTGCTTTGATCCGATTCAGATGAATTTTCTTATTCCTTTGTTTGCACAGCACCATAAGGGTTTGGAACTTTTAGTTCAGGCTGAACTGTATCATTTGGCGGGAGCCATGTTTCGGTGTGATTCGGGAGAAAATCCTGTTCTGGCAAAGGATCAGGGTACTTACAGTAATCTGAAGGAATGGCTGGGAGTATCACATAATGTCCTTAAAAAACTGGATCAGATGCTTAAAGATGATAATGGTCGTGATGATCAGTTACGAACTCGATTCGCGGGAAAAGGTTGGTGGCGTATAACAGGACGAAGCAGGAACACCTACAGGCCTCTAACCAATCAGGAGTTTTTTGCAAGACTGGCAGACATTGCTGATTACAATTCGGAGTATTTGAATTTGCTTGCCTTTACCCCATCGGTGCTGCAGTTTTATATGGAAAACCATCTGATCCATCACAAGCCAAAGCATGGTGATTACCAGATTAGCAGGCATATTTCCGGCGTGGCAAGAATGACGGATCAGCAGGTACTGATGTTGATTCGGTATATTACAGAGTTGCCTGGCCCTGAAGCGCGTGATTATATGCGTTATCTCGATTATTGCGGTAAATGTAAAGGGCTGACTGTGAGAGACTATCCATTCGGCCTAAGGCCCAGGGACACCTGTCATGCAGCTGCAAAGACATTGGATATGTATGAGTACCTGTATGGGACAGAACTGTCAAAGCGATTTCGTTACAGAATCAGAGCGGCGGCTTATCAGTTGCTGAAGAGTGATAAGGATGGATGTGTTGTTGTGGATGATTATTGTGTCAGTATTCCTGAAGAAGCAGAGGACTTAGTCAGAGAATCCGACAGACTGGGACATTGTGTGCAGGATTACTGCGAAGCTGTCGCAAACGGTAGTACTTACATACTGTTCTTAAGGAGAGCGGATAAGCCTTACGTCACAATGGAAGTCACAAAAAGATACAGATTGGTCCAGGTGAAAGCCAGAGAAAATGAGCCAGCGACGCTGGAAGCTCAGCAATATGTTCGGAGATGGGCAGAACAAAAAGGCCTGATAATCGATACAGATGACCTGTATGAGACAGCCTAAAATTTCAAAAAATGGTTTCAAACAGGTTTCTTTCAAAACAGAACCCGTCAGATGATGAAACAGAAAAGCTATGAGAAACTGTACTTGTAAAGGAAAACAGCTATCTCATCAGAGAGGAGGAATGCTTCATATGTTGAAAGCAAAAGCACTTTGTGCAGTGAATGGCAATGCGGCTCCGGAGATCAGACCACTGATGTCAGTGGTGGAGGCTCCGGCCCCTGCAGCTGACATACATGGCAACGGCCTTCATGACCTGATCGGCGGTATGCAGAATATCGTGATTGAGTCGGTCGGCAGTGATGAAAAGATACCGGAAGCGGTTGGACAGCTGGCAATCAGAATGATGAAGAACAATGTTCTCATCAAAGATTTGCTGCATGAGCTTCGCCAGCTTTACATCCGTGGACAGAAAGATTTCCGTTTGTCACTGGCAGGCAGAAGTGATGCGGAGAAGAAGCAGATCATTTCCCTGTTTCAGGACATGGCCGGATTTGCTGGCAATATACGTTATTGTACGGAGTTTCAGTCGTTAAATGGATCGCTTGTTATGATGCCGAATGCTCAGCAATTTTTGACTGGTCAGTATCTTGAACTTGCAGTATACCAGACCATCAAGGATGTACTTCAGGAATTGTCGGTGAAGTATCATGCAGGTTATGAGATTTATCGGAATGTCCGTGTGGCAGACATAGAAGGCAAGCTGAAGAATGAATTTGACATTGCCTTCCGGTTCAATGGAATCTGGTACATCGTGGAATGTAAGAGTGGCAAATGTTTCTCTGACTGGGGTAGCATTGCTGACATTGGATTGACATATAATGTCGTACCTAATCGTCTGCTTCTGGTGGATTCCTTCATCTCAGATAGTTGGGCACAGCAGATTGAGTATGGATGTCAATACTATGTATGTAACCTGTCGGCAAATACCCTTCAGGAGAAGGTAACGAAGATGGTCATCAACGACCTGGCAGCGTGAAAGGAGCGTGGCATATATGAAGAAGGTGGAAAAGTTCAACGATACTGTAAATTACAGCAACAGAGCTTTCGATTTTGGTTTCAGAGCGGACCATATACCGGATAGCCCGGTATATGCGGCCCGCGAGGGTGAAGAAGTCTTCATGACGGTGCTCCCTTTCAATGGGGTGCCTGTTGAAGAAATCGAAGAGTCCTTTGACGCGGTCGACTTTGCCGTGGCTGAGGAGCTGGGACGCAGCAAGTATTTAAGTTCTCTGCAGATATACCAGTTTGTAGGACTCCGTGGTTTCACAGTTCAGCGGCAGGGCATTCGTAATCGACTGAACAAGATGATGAAGCTGAGGGTCATCCGCGAGTATGAGCTGAAGACACCGGAGGCGGAAAGCGGCCTGAAAGTATACGACCTAGACTATAAAGGTTTCCAGATTGCTCGCCACAGAGGCGTGCTCTTTCATAAGGGCAACAGATACCTTAGCAACACAAAGAAGCAGGAACTTGACGCGTTCGATACAGCAGAGGATATTAAGAGAATTCTTGTTGGCAACATGATCTCTCTCGCTGGTCTGATGAACGGAGTCGCATGCGAACGCTTCGGCATCATGGAAACCATGCGTCCTTCGCAGGAGCTTCCAATCACAGACGGCTGCATCATCAGGACTGCTGTAAATATTCAGCTGGATGAGGAGTCGATCCTTCTGTATGAGGTGGTCAGATCCACTCCACATGCAATGCGTAAGCTGGCAGACAAGGTGAGCCGCTACTATACCCTAATCAATGACAACCGTTATCGCGAAAACAACTATTACGGGCACGAGGCTGTGCCGCAGCTTATCATCTGTGGCGAGAGTTATGAGCACTGTGTAAAGATCGATCAGTATCTTCGCAGCAGAGATCTGATCAGCGAGACAGACAGCCTGCTGTATACCGAAGATCTGTTTTATGTCCAGCAGACTTTGCAGACTCTGTATGAACTGGATGAGGCAGGAAACCGTACCTGGTATATCCTGCCGGAGCGACAGATGGTTACCGATATGGAAAGGAGCGCATAGGGAGGCCTTCGGGTCTCCTGGAAAGGGGGAATAAGACATATGGGTGTTATCAACATAGAGGCAGCAGTGGGGATATTACCGCAGAGGGCACAGAAAGGAGGTTCTTCTATGGGTAACAGACGAGAGACAATCAGGGGTGCAGATGCAGTCTGCATGACGCAGGATGCATGGGAGTTGGCTTTGGACAGTGTGAATACGAGTACTTTGAGATAGATGAAGGGAGAAAAAAATATGCGTAGATATGAATATTCAGATGAAATCGTTAATGTTGTTAAGAAGTTCCTGGCAGATGATGACTGGCATTATTTTTTTAACGAGGATGCCGGAATCTTCAGATTCGACCTCGGGATTAGAAGCAAAATCCAGAGCATCAGCTATTTGATCGATGTCCATGAGGATGAGTTCGTCACCTATGGCATGTGTCCCATCGGTGCTGACCGTGAAGATCCTGAGATGATGGCGCAGATGGCTGAGTTTATCCTCCGTGCCAATTATGGGCTGAAGAACGGATGTTTCGAGCTTGACTTCAGGGACGGAAAAATCCGCTTCAGAAGCTATGTCGACTGCGAAGAACAGCTGCCTTCCACGGCTGTGGTCAAGAACAGTGTATACTGTACGGCTGCAATGATTAAGCGCTATGCGCCGGGTATCGGGGATATAATTTTCGGCGGAGCTGCAGCAAAAGATGCCATCACTAAGTGTGAGAAGTCAAAAGAGGAGGAACTCCACTCAGCTGAGGATGAACTTCGTTCTGATCTGGAAGAAGCACTTGAGGGAGATATCAGTGAAGAAGCTGTCGGAGCATTTCTGTCCCGTCTGGCCTCGGAACTCGGTATTACCGACGAGGACGATGACAGTCACGCAGATGAAGACAGACCAGAGGGCATTCGCCTGAATCCTTTCGAAGGTGAGAGCGGAGACGGTTTGAATCAGCCTCATATCGGGATGGACCTGTTTGCAGCGGAAGGAGGTGAGGCCTGATGAGTACTCCTGTATTACTGAAGAGCAGCAGCGGTATTCAGACGGTATCGATTGAATCCAAATTAATGAGCGACCATCGCAGGCTGTTTATCACCGGCGAGATCAATGCGGATAGTGCCATGGATTTCTTTAAGCAGGTAATGCTTTTGAACCTGGAGGATGACAAAGCACCTATCTCTGTGTTCATCAATTCCCCGGGCGGGGAGATTGATAACGGATTACTGATCTATGATACCATTGTCGGTTCAAAGGCTCCAATCCGTACATTCTGCAGCGGATGCGCCTACAGTATGGGAGCGGTCCTGTTTACCTGCGGTAAGGAGAGATACATGCTGCCGCACAGCAAGCTGATGATCCACCAGCCTCTTCTTGGGGGCAAGATCGGGGGAAATGCATCCTCTATAAAATCCATTTCTGAAAGCCTGTTGGAAACGAAGGCTATGATGAACAAGCTCCTGGCATTCCATACCGGGAAGACAGAAGCAGAAATGGATGAACTGACATCCTATGACCATTACTTCTCAGCCCAGGAGGCGCTTGAGATGGGGTTTGCGGATGGAATCAAGAGTTTTAAGGAAATGATGGAGGGCTGTGCATGATTAACACCGATGGACAGATTAATGTAAATGACATCTCTTTTGATGAGAAGATGTTATTAAAGGCCGATGGGAGCAACGATACCGACAGACTGATCCTCGGAGATGGGGAAAACTGTATCTTCAGTTCGAACTCACAGAAGACCGGACTGAATAATAACATTCTTGTGATCGGCACTTCCGGCTGTGGCAAGACGGTCAGCATCATAGAACCGCGTATTCTGGAGACATTTAATAGGAGTCTCATCGCCACGGTGACGAAGCGCAGGATTGTGAAAAAGTACTCTGTGGTGATGAAAAAGCGAGGATATAATGTATGGGATCTGAATTTTGTACATCCCAATGAGGGGAATTGTGGATATGACCCTCTGATGCATATCGGTTCCTATAACGACATCACGTTCCTTGCTCGAAGCATTGTGTTGGCCAATCCTCAAAAGGCACAGTCAAATGCCGATCCGTATTGGGACGATGGTGCCACAAGCCTCTTCTCAGCTGAGATTTCCTATGTATTGATGACCAAGGATAATCCCACCTTCGCAGATGTGCTGGATTTCCATAACAAGCTCACATTTGAGGAGAGGAGCGGCGTTATCTCAACAAACTATGACCGGAAGTTTGACTATCTCGCTGAAAAAGATCCTTCATGCTTTGCTGTGTCCTGTTGGAAATCATTTAAGCAGTTGCCGGTGAAGACGGCCAGCTGCATTTTTTCCGCACTGAATACTACAATTGATTCCATTTTTACTTCGGAACTGAAAGAAATGTTTCGCATGAAGAAGATGGTGGATCTTGAAAAGCTGGCATCTGAAAAGACGGTGTTATTTATAACAACAAGTCCCGTGAATTCTTCACTGAACAGCTTCATTTCCTCCTTCTATGGAACATTGTTTAAGGATCTGTTTGAATATGCTGAGGAGCAGCCTGACGGAAAGTTGCCTGTGCCGGTCGATGTTCTTGCGGACGATTTCGCCACCGGATGCCCCGTACACATGTTTGAACAGTACGTGTCCATTTTTCGCGAGAAGGGATTGTCTGTCACGGCTCTGATCCAGTCAGAGTCACAGTTAAGCTCACTTTATGGCAGTGATAAGGCGACCACTATCATTAACAACTGTGACACGATAGTCTTCCTCGGCTCTATGGATCTGGAAACAGGCAGGAGCATCTCCGTGAGGGCAAACCGGCCGCTGGAGGACGTCCTGTACATGCCGATCGGGTCTGAAATCATCTTCAGACGTGGCATGAAGCCGATTTTTACAAAGCGATATAACATCTTCCAGAACGAGATGTATAAGAAAGCGACGGCGGCTTATGAGAAGCATGTTGAAAAAGAAATGTCTCAGGCTACACGTTAGAAAGGAGCCGGGAGGATCGATCTCCATCTCCATACTATAAATAGTGACGGAGATAATACCCCTGATGAGGTCATCAGGCTGGCTGCGCAGGAAGGTCTGCAGGTTATCGCTTTGACAGATCATAACAAGCTCTCTCTCCGAATCGTTAACAGTAGGAATGTCTCGGAGTGAAATCTCTGAGCATTGAGACATGACTCTGCACCCTGGATGTGAATTTCCTGTATTCTATCCGGTTCCGACATGGAATGGAGAGACAACCGAGATTCACGTAATCAGATTCTTCACCGATGGAGTTGATCTGGATGAATTTGCGGACATTTTCGCTGATCTCGAGGAAGGAAAGCAGCAATATGTCCAGGCAATTCTGGGACAGCTGAATGAACGTGGCATCGATATTACTTTAGAAGAGGTGGAAGCTGCTGGCAGGCGAACCGGACATTCCGGGCGGCATAAGATTGCAGATATCCTACTCCAAAAAGAATATACAGAAAATGTGGACGAAGCGTTTGAACGCCATATCGGAAATTTCTCGCCCTTCTATATCCTTGCGACCAGCTATATCCATTTTGCACCGCTGGATGAGGTTGTCAGGCAGATACGGGCTTCCGGAGGGCTGAACATCCTAGAGCATCCCTGTGGGTATGCCATGGATGAATCAGAGATGGAAACGCTGATCTCTGGCTTCAAAGCTGCAGCAGGCAGTGTCGCCGGTATGGAGGTCTATTATGAGCTCTATGTCAGAAATCCGAAGAGGATGGCATTCCTGAAAAAAATGGCAGAGAAATATGAGTTGTTTGCTTGTGTGGCATCTGACCGGCATCGTGGCGGGCAACTGTTTGCTTCCACAGATGGTTTGGACTTGTATGAGAAGATGCTCCGGGCTCTATGCGGTGAAAATAAAACGGAATAAGTAGGTGGCTCAGGATAGCGATCTGAATGGGGATGCATGCGCATTGCTATTCAGACTCTGTTTATTTCCTGAAAGTTTCAAAAGTAGTTTCGAACCACACACAGGACTTCGGATGATGAAATAGCAGAAAGATAGGAAAGTATAGTTAACAAATGACAGAGATGGGAGGGTGATTGGCAATGGTACAAAGCAAAGCTCAGAACACATATGTACATCTTAGGAATTATCTGATGTGGTTCACAAGATTAAGAGGCAGATCGGATGAGAAGGAACTGGCATATATCCTGAACCAGACACTGATTGCGGTGCAGGAGGCCATGTACTACGGACTGGGAATGAGCGAAGGAACCTCGGACTGGGAAGATATCGCTTTTATCAGGGATTATGTCAGAGATTACTTGTATTCAGGATATGGCTAGGCAGGCTGGAAACAGATAATTCAAAAGAAGTAGAATTGGAAGAAACAATTCAGAGGGAGGAGAGCATCATGAGACGGGTTCGCAACATTTCTGTAAAAGAAATACTCAGTATGGAGCGCTCGTTTCCGGCGTTTCTCCTTTTGATCGATACCATAACGGAACTGGCCGAAAATGAAGCTTCCGATCCGGAGGCAAAGGATAATGAGCTGCTGTTGTTCCAGCGGCTACTGGAGGATTATCCTGAACTGCCTTTTTATAAATTCGCGGAATTGTTTCAACTGGTAGGCAGGAACCTGAAGGATGAGGCTTACCAAAGACTTGTTACATTTGCGTTTCATAAGCAGGACAATCTGGATATTCATGGAAGGAAAGAAAATGTGTAGAGGGGGAATGCGCATATGGCCTATAAAGCAGAAAGACAATTGGAGCTACTGATGGGTGATTACAGAGAAATGAAGCACCTAGAATTGCACACGAAAGATCCGGTGATCAAGGAGGTTGTTTGTGACGGCAATAACAACTATTCCTGTGTGATAGAAAACCTGGAGGATGCTATGAAGGACATGCTCCTTCAGCAGTACCTTGTAGCGGAATTGGCGAAAGGGGATGATTGACCATGATTAGGAGGATACTTAAGAGCAAATGGAGCCTGGTGATCATGCTGGCTACATGGTTGGTACTGATCTGGAGCCGTACATTTATCGGAATGGCGAATGGATGCGGAACAACGGCATTCGAAATCCTTGGAAAATGTGCGCTGACAGTGTTCCTGACCTTTGTGTGGGGATGCAACCTGTATGCCTGGGATGATGAAACCGGATTTTTCTATATGGAAGATGAGACAGATAGATTCATTCCCGTATCAGTGAAAAAACACTCTGAGGGGACAGCTGGTGGGGAGGTGGATTCCGAGGAGACAGAAGATGCGGAAGATACAGGCGTTTCAGAAGAACAAGCAGATTGTGAAGATGAAGAACCTGATGAAGTTGAAAACCTCTTTATGAAATTGCTTGAAACGGAAAACTGTCACCGCGAACTTGTACATAGCTCCGGTCTGCGGAATTCACTTTGTGTGGTTCTGACTCTCACGGTGATCTGTCTGCTGTCCTTCGCATTATCAGGCTGGACGGATTGGCTGGATCTATTTGGCGACAGCACTTATATACAGATTAGCTGGTTCGTCATCAACAAAAAATATATCTATGATGTACTGGTTGTAATTGTATTCCCAATCTGGACGACCTTCATTATCAGGAAAGTGAAGGAAAGTGAGTTTACTGCAGGAGCAGTATTCTCCGGAATTATGCAGATACTGGCGTTGACACAGATCGGATTCCTGCTCTACATGGGAAGAACCAATATATGGCTAATAGAAATGGCAGTCTTGAATGTGATCACATTGATTCTGGCCGTCCGGGGATATGCTTGGAAGCACATTCGGAAAAAGGGAAATGCCACAGCACTTCTTATCATGTATGCCCTGTTTTGGATTGCGCTGATATCTATTTTCTATCACAGCGGCCAGTCCGTTGCCGGATTTATGGGATTTATGGATACGACTCAGGCAACCAGCTATTTTACAAACGTTCATAAAATAGCTGAAAATGCATCTTTTGTTGGACAGAGTAGCACCCTGTTAAATGATCCCTATGTAATTTCCTTTATGAAAGATAGTCACTATCTGATTCCCAGTGTACTGTTTTATGGTGGATGGCTACCGGCAATTCTGCTGATGTTTGTGGAAGTTATTTTCATTGTTGCTCTGGCGGGGGTACTTGTTCAGGCAAGGGAACATGATGGAAGAGATATTATGTTGGATATGATCTGGGGTGGATTTCTCATCCGTGTGGTTATAGGATTTCTGTACTCATTTGGCGCGCCGATACCTATATTACTTCCATTTACAAGCACTGCAGGCATTATCGCGGATTCCATATGTATGGGGATGCTGCTTATGGGATATCTAAACAGAAAACTGAATTTGTGGTGCAAGCTGTATGAGTACTGCGACTTGTATGATGACTATTTTGAAGATTGGGAGGACGATGAGTATGAAGATGATAATGAGTAGGTTTCGAAATATACTGAAGGAAAACATATTACTCCTGATTCTTCTGATCGGCTTCGAGGTTGTTGCGTTTCTTCTGCTGTGGAAGTGTTCAATGAAAGAAGTTTTGAGAAAAACTAAGACGGCGTACGATGCTGAATGGGATTACTTGTTTAATGCTGAGACAAAGATGTTCGGAGAACAGGTGGTGATCAGAAATGAGGAAGCCTATCTGGTAGACGAGTATACCGGTGAAGTCCTGGCGGGACCATATGCAGGAATTGCAGGAGACGATTTTGAGTTTTCGTATGGAATCGCAAGATATATAACGACGGACGGACTAATCGGATTTATTGATGACGAAGGTCATGAAATTACGCCGGCAATTTATACAGCAGCATCGGAATTCACAGAAGGCACTGTACTGGTAACAGATCAGGAGGGTAATCAATACGAGATTGACACAGATGGATGGAAGATTCCATAGGGAAAGCGGGGAATGTAATGAAGGGTGATAAGCGTTTGGGATTTCTGAAGAGTATACGACTGCCATCAGAGGAGAAGAATGGTGGAAGCACACAGGAAACACAGAGCAATCAGGAACATAAGATGACAAGTCAGGAAGAGCTTGATCTGCAAAAGGAGCTCGAGAGGCGTTTCGACGAACTCTTTGGCACTACATCGGAGGATTGAGGTATGAACAGGCAGAGAAAAATACTGATCATTAGCAGACCGTCGCGAACAGGTTCTGGAAGCCACGAAGAACTGGGAAAACTGTCAGGTGATATCTGTCTTTGTCAGCTCACCGCTGAAACAATCTACAGGAGACTGCTTGACCGGCAGACAGAGTCCAGCGAAGAGATCATAGACAGACTTCGCACAGGGCCGAATGAGATCAAGAGAAGAAAATACTATGACGAGGTGATTACGAATGACAAGCTGGAACTGGGAGTGGACCACCTTTACAGAGCGTATCAATATATCTGTGCGGGTAAGTCTGAAGCGGATGAGACCATGACGATCACAGATGACATGATGAATATCTATGATCTGGATGACTGTTCCACTGAATTGAGAATGATTGCAGATAGGCTGGACGATAAAGACTCCGTAAAAGCGCTTTTCAGAGGAGTAGAACAGTTCTTTCAGATTCGAGGCTGGATAAAGAAGCCTATCGATTATGCCGAGAGCTGTCTGCATGGCGTTTTATCACTGTACTGTGGAGGACACATCCGCCCTGCAGGAAGCGGAATTTATCACTTCCGAGCTGCTGGTATGGCCGGTGGAAGGTGATACGAATGAACGATGGAGGATGCGCGGCTATACGCGGCTGGGTACATTTCGTTTCTATGAGCCGAAAAAACAGGATACAGTTTGAACTTATAAGTAGTGACAGGTGAAAGCAGAGAATCTGGAAATTAATGCGGAGATCGGTGAAGCAATAAAGATGCTATACCGGGAGTTGCTGGATCTCCGGATATATCTTCTGGAACGTTGTATCGAGGAAGGGAGCAGTAAAGAACTCGAGGTTACAGATGACATGTCTCACGAGTATGTGGAGTATCTGGAAAAAGTGTTGGAATGGATGAAAGATGATGTCAGCATGCCTTTACGCCCTGAGGTAATCGATACTCTCATGCAGGAACCGGCAGTGATGGCTGTCTTTCGGGGACGGATTCTTAAACTGGAGAAAATTCTCGATGAATTGAGATAGGGAATGCGTGTTGCGTCTAAGGCCCGTGCGGTTAGATATGTTCCCCGGATGGAGAACAAAATCTGTCCGAGTCATTCTGTCGTTTCAGAGGTTTCATTTTTAAGTTTCAATCAACTCCAAACAGCGAAATGGCTGAACCATGTTCAGATGGTGTACAAGAATAATGTACCCGTATTATGGTCATTTTTAAGGAGGATAATACCATGATGAACAGAGAATGGGAAGACTTCTTTGGTGTCGAAGAAGTATATGACATGGCAGACGCTGCGGCTGATACCTATGTAGGCGCAAAGAGGGATGCGTTTGCGGCCCTTGCATCCTGTATCAATACCAACGGCTGTGTGGATATGGTCTGGATGATGGATGCGTCCGGACTTGCGCTTGATGAGTTGACAGAAGCTCTGGAAGGTGCCATCTATCAGGATCCGGAGATTTATGACATCTATCATGCGGATGATCAGGGCTGGATGCTGAGAGCGCAATATCTTTCCGGCAATATCAAAACAAAGCTGGAGACAGCGAAAGAACTGAACAACAAATATAATGGACGCTTTGAGGTAAATGTCGCTGCACTGAAAGCGGCGATGCCGGAGAAAGTGGACTTCGAGGTGATCGGTTTCGGCCTTGGAAGTCCTTGTATTCCGGAAAAGTATTACTCACTGTTTGCCAAAGAGGTGCTTGGGCTGTTCTGCCTCCCGGAGATTCATTACTCTACGGCGCTTGGCCGTTGGAAGATTCTGATTTCTCCCAAGGCGAGAAATGCAGTCCAGAACATCTATACCTATGGTACGAAGCGACTTACGGCACTTCAGATCATGGAGACAACTTTAAACGGCGGAACCGTGAAGGTTTATGATGAGATCTCCCGGTCGGAACGCAAATCCGGTGTTGCCAAGGTGCTGAATAAGGTCGAGACACTGGCTGCTCAGGAGAAGCAGAAACTTTTGCAGAGCGCATTCCAGGAGTGGGTCAGAAAGGATCCTTCGCGTGTGAAGCGCATGAAGGAGATTTTCTATGACACCTATGCCTGCAACGTGGCAGGCAGATACAGTGGCGGTTTCTTGGACTTGCCTGAGCTTGATACAGAACATTTTACACCGTACCCGCATCAGAAGGATGCAGTGGCAAGGATAATCCTGGAAAAGGATGTGCTGTTGAACCACAAGGTGGGCACAGGCAAGACAAGCATCATTATCATGGGCGTTCATGAGAGAAAGCGTATCGGTCTTTCTGATAAGAACCTGGTTGTTGTGCCGAACAATGTACTGGAAGCCTTTGAGCGCACACACCGTCAACTTTACTCGCAGGACAGCATCCTGCTGCCTCCATAACAATGTAAATAATTGTCTGATAACTGCTTTACGGTCGTTTCAGCAGGCAAATCAGACACAAAATTGCAGGCAAGTGCTGTGATTTCTTCCTTTGTCTTTACGATGTTGTATGGCTTCAATGAATTATCCGTAGCTTCCAGGATTCCTTGCTCTTTCATCAGCTCGATATAGGGCATGATATTTTTCTTTGTCTTCTTGATTCCAAGCGCTGTTATGTGTTCTGCAAGATATTTCGCAGATGTAAAATTCCGTTTTTCCTCAGCAATCAGCTTCATGACAACAGCAATGATCGTATTCTCACGACGGTTC
>NZ_JBQHTK010000023.1:0-51615 GCF_052065755.1 Bariatricus sp. HCP28S3_D3
GTTCCTTTGCAACTGGCATAAAAATACTCCTTTTCGATAAAAATTGTCATATCTGAATTCTTACCAAAAAGGAGCCATTTTTTTCAAAAACACAAAATATTTTACACTACCGCATTCTCCCATAAAATCAAGGTTTTTATTGAATTTTGGAACAAAAAAACAGGTAGTTTTTGACACTACCATTCCCAATCTGGAGGCAAAATTATGAATCTGATCACTTTTCGCACGAATTTGATATTCTACTATATAATCCCGGACACTTTTATCTTCACTGACAATCAATTCATGATTCTGGATATCCTTCAGCAGAATATTAGCAAACTTTTGCTCTTCCTGTGTAAGACTTGCAAAGGAACGATGCAATTCATTGAGCATATTATGAATGGTCTCTTCATCGGCATTCTCATTTAACATCTTCACATATTTCTTGAACCTGCTGTCCATATAATCCGAATCAATCTTTTCTGTAGAAAGTGCCATCAAATAGGGTTCAATATCACACGCTTCCTCTTCACAGCCTCCATCAGGGCCTGGTCTTCTCAGCTCTTTGTAACGCGCAAGCAATATTTCAAATGTCTGCTGATCAAATTCCAGACAAACTATTTCTTTCACTCCACCCGGTTGTTCAATTTCATAAGAAGTCTGTTTCCATACAAATCCCTGTACCTTAGCCGGTTCCAGATGCTTATTGAGTTCTCGGAATAATTTCGAAAACTTCTGTTTTTCCGCCTTTTCATCCGGGAGCTTGTAAAAATCAGAAATACCGGCAGATTCAAATAAAGTTTTAATCTCTTCAAAACATCGATTCATACTTTCCAGATTTTCTTTCAATTTCGGCACAAAGATTCCGTATGGCTTATTCCCTGAATACTGTTCAAATGCATATTCCACCACATTTTTCATGGTATACGGTCTTCTGTAGTAACGAATGATTCCATGCGGCTTATCCTCAGTAAACACACGGTTAGTTCTTGAAAAAGCCTGAATGATCATTTCAATATTTGACCATTTATAGAACTTATCCATATATAAAGTATTCAGCCACTTTGAATCATACCCGGTCAGCATCTGATCTACAACAATCAAAATATCCAGGCATTTCTCCGGCTCATTTTCAATAGCCACATAAGCATCTTTGTGTGCCAGTCTTGCACACACATCTCTTTTAAAAGCCGCATATCCCGGAATATTGAACCGCACACTGAAATCATGATTGTAATCTTCCAGAATCTCTTTGATTCCATCGATTTTCTCAATGGATCCTTCATGATTCCCATCATGAGGATCAAATACTGCGGTGATTTTCAAGCCACGATTTCTGGATCTGATTTCTTTGTAGTACTGGATCGCTTCTGGAATACTGCTGGTAGCTAACATGGCATGGAATTTTCCATTATGACTCTGGCTGATCCAATTTTCCAAAATATCATCTACAACTGCTTTTCGATGCTGCTCCCGGTCATACTGCGCATCTGTCAGCTGCCCTTCAATACTTTCTAATACTTCCCCATTGTCTCCCAATTCCGCCCCCATAGGGACTTCATTCATCCAGTGATTATAAATTGCTTCTTTCGCCGGATTCCCGAAAACTTCTGCTTCGCTCCTGACCTTTGCTTTATCCAAAGCTATCGCCAGTCTCAAATTCTTGTCTTTATATGTAGGCTGCGGAATTGTATCAAAACCGAGTACATTGCCATCTCTCATCCCATCCGCCACCGTATACCTGGTACCTTCCAGTTCATTTCCAAAGACATCTGCTGTTGTAGTATCTTTCTTTTTATTGATTTCTAAGATAGGTGTACCGGAAAATCCAATAAAGATTGCCCTTGGGAAGGTGTGTTTAATCGTCGAAAGCATTTCGCCAAAAACACTGCGATGACATTCATCTACGATAAAAACAATCCTCTTTGCGTTACTAGTTTCACCCAGTTTAGAAAGCCCCGTCTGAAGTGTATCAAAAATTCCATCAAAAACATTTTTATGCGACTCATTGATCAGTCTGTCAAATGCAGATAATGCATCAGTTACATTTGATACATCAAAATTCTTTCCCATACCAAGCCAGGTCGAAAACAGATTCTTGTAAGAAATGAAATATCCCAGGCTTCTCCTGCACTGGTTTACAGTCTCAGTATCTTCCTCGACCAATTCAACAAAATCTTCCTCTTCCCAGTCATTTTTCTTCAGGAAATCCACTTCTCTATCAGAAAGGAATTTATAAAAAATAAAGCCAAGAATATAGTCTTTGTATTCATTAGCTTCAATTTTTGATCTCATTTTATTTGCAGATTCCCAAATACGGGAAGCTAATTGTTGTTTGTTCATGGAAAACTCCACCTCTCTACAGAATTATTCTTTTAATAACCACATTGTATCACACTTTTCCTCTAGGTAGGATACGAAATGCTTCTCCCAATTTTTCCACCTTTCAAATCATTCCGTATCACTTCAAGCCCTCCGATTGGAACACAGAATTTCGGATTATGTGTACAGCATTGTTCATACACATACTCCAGTTCAAACCATTCCACCGCATCCAATTCCTCTTCCTGCAGTATCAGTTCTGAAATATCTATCGGTTTTTCGTATATAAATACAAATGCAATCTCGTTATCCCGGAACATTTTTCCATAGAATTCTGTTTCATATTGAATTTTGAAAGTATCCACGAAACGGAGTTCTTCTTTGTCGGCTGTGATGCCCAGTTCTTCTCGAAGCTCCCGCAGTGCGGAATCAAGCGGCTCGTCTCCGGCCTGAATATGTCCCGCAGAAGAGGTATCGAATTGCCCCGGGAACGAATCTTTCTTCAAAGAGCGCTTCTGCAGCAGCACTTCTGTCTGTTTTCCATTCCTGCGTATGATCCAGACATGTGCCGTGCGATGCCGGATTCCTTCCGAGTGAGCTTTCCCTCTTTCCACCGTCTCTCCTGTGGGTTTTCCATATTCATCTACAATGTCTACAAATTCCAAACTGTTGTCACCTCTTATCATCTTTTACCTGAATACAAAAATCATCATAAGTATAAAACCAATCGGAGGACAAATAAGTCCCAGAACAATCGCCAGTACAAGCAAAATCCCATCTCCGCTTTTTTGGCTGGCGGCTTCCATAACGCCGTTCGTCACAAACAACTGCACCTATTTCCAACATAATTCTTAGTCCTCCTGCTAGATTATTCTTTCGCGTAATGATATTATACCACACTTTCACCTTAGAAAGAATCAGAATGTCCTTAACACAAATTTTATATACAGCGGAAGTGCAAGAACCTATCCTGTCCTGCCCACATTATAGTCTCCCAGCTTGATTGCACTATTTACATGGTGTTTTTCAGGGTGGTTAAGAAGCGTTTTTGTGCTTCCTTACAAATAGTATTCTACGGCTTTCTATGGATTAAGTCGTTCCCCAAAGAATGGACAAAAAGTACAATGGGAATGGCCTTTTGAGACAATAAAAAATGCACCACCGTAAAGATGATGCACTCTGCATGGTTAATCTATATTGAAATTAAACTTTTCAAACCATCTGTGAAAAACTCTTTCTCAGTTTGAAACAAATCCCTCTTTATTTCATAAAATAATTTGTTATATGTACTTTCTCCATCAGACTTCTGCAAAATAAACATGATTTTCTGCGGTCTTGAGCAATAATCTGTAATGGAATTATTTAATAGAGTAGTAGGGATTGGTGATTTTGTTCTATCCACCTTATTTGTTCCCTTTATCCTTATCCTCGAATCATAACCCATTACTCCATTCATATTACCCATAGCCATTTCAAAATCGTTATCCCTCGTTATCAGATTCTTTTCACCAATTTTATAGCACTTACTATTTCGCAAATCCAGCATTTGTTCCATAATAGCCACTTTTGAATACATAGTATTCGCGTCTTTTCGTGGATTACAATCTTCTCTGGTAATTGTTCCTCCTACACAAGCCTCATAAAATTCATTTGCACTCAATTTATCACTTTTTATTCCTGCTAAATGCATAAAATTATTCTTTCAAAATCTGACCTCATAATAATCATATGTATCTGACTTTTTCTCCCTAAATATGAATAATAAAGTTGTTTCGGCATATTCTGAATATAATAATGCGCTTTTGCACAATATTGTTAACAATTCTTCCGGAGTCAATATTCTTGTATTCTGTACTCTACACTTCATACTTCTCCTTAACGCAAAAGAGAAACCTTCGCATCTAAGGTTTCTCCATAATTTCTTAAAAACTGGTTTCGTTATGGTGCTTTGCCACCAGATCACAGGCCTCTCACCTGCTCGGCTTGATTATCCTCTATGCTTAAGAGTAATTGCAAAGTTTTAACGTTGCCAGTGCAACGGAAGCAAACACCTTATGCTTCGTGTCCTATTTCCAGGAAGAGATTCCTCTCTTGGTACCTATATTATACTCATGATTCCAGAAAATATCAACTTGTTTTTTCATTTTCTCATCATAAAAGATTCTCAGGTACTGTAAAGTTTTACAGTCCTATTTTTCTTTAAAACCTTATATTTTCAAGGACTTCACCACTTTTTGCATATAAAAAAGCAATGACCCCCTTTTTCGTGTATAATGTAGGCTACCAAACTCAACAAAATACGAAAGGTAAATCATTGCTATGGATAACATTATACTCTATTTACTTAACATCATTCAAGAACAATATCAGCAAATCTGCTGGCTTATTCTCTTTATCTGCAGATATATTCCTTTGAAACAATGGGCTCATGATGAAATCCACAGTCCTAAGTACCAGAAATTCCTCACTGATAAGCTTCCTGTCATCAAACCCTTCATCAAACAAGACTGGAGACTCTGGAACGAATACTACCTGCTCCGTTATGGCAAAGCCGTGAAACCGATAAAAGCTCAAAAAGGTAAGAACCGTACTGTTCCTGAAGATATCGCGTGCCCTCTTTGCGGAGCTCCGCATGAGTACATCTACGACAATACTGGTGGTCGTGGACAGTTCAAATGCAAAATCTGCGGCCAGACCTTTGTCAATGGCGAGAAAGTAACTACTCCACTTAAGCTTCAGTGTCCCTACTGCGGTCATGCCCTTCAGCCGGTAAAAGATCGTAAGCACTTCCGTGTCCACAAATGCATCAATGACAACTGCTCCTATTACAAGCGGAATCTGAATAAGCTTCCAAAAGACCTTCCAAAATCAGAATACTGGAAATACAAGCTGCGATACCTCTACCGCGAGTTTTCCGTGAACTTCTTCGACATGGATCTGAATCAGCTTCCGAAATGGGCAACCTCTTTCAAGTATAAGAAGAACAATGCCTATATCATGGGATTGTGCCTTACCTGCCGTGTGAACCTCAAGCTGTCTCTTCGCCAGACTGTACAGGCTCTGAAAGAAATCCACGGGATTGAAATCTCACACACCATGGTCAACAACTATGCCAAAACCGCTGCTGTCATCATACGGCCTTTCGTGGATTCCTACGACTACAACCCTTCCAATGAACTGGGCGCCGATGAAACCTACATAAAAATCAAAGGCATGAAATCCTATGTCTGGCTCATCATGGATAAGGTATCACGATCGATTCTCGGGTATCAGGTCTCAACATCCAGAGATGTCGGCCCTTGTATCCTTACCATGAGGATGGCATTTGATAAGTTTAAGGAGTTCCCTGGCAAATCCTTGAAATTCATCGCTGATGGTTATAGTGCCTATCCACTTGCTGCTCAGCAGTTCAAAATTGAAAAGGATTGGGATGTATTCATCACTCAAGTCATCGGTCTTACCAATGATGACGAAGTATCCAAGGAATACCGTCCGTTCAAGCAGCTCATCGAACGCCTGAATCGTACCTTCAAAGAATCCTACCGCACTACCTGCGGCTATGGTACAGAAGATGGCGCTGTCCACAGCGTCTCTCTTTGGGTTGCTTATTATAACTTCTTACGTCCCCATGAGATATCCGGCGGTAAAGAACCTCTCAACAAAGTGGAGCTACTGGAAGGTGCCGGGAACATGCCCGGTAAATGGCAGCTTCTCATCTACCTTGGCCAGCAGGCAATCCTAAAACAGCAAAGAGAAACTTCTATCTGTTCTTAGATTCCGAGCCGGAGGTAAATATCCGGACACCGCCCAATACTAACATATCTGCAATTATCAAGGTTCCAATGGAACCATTTTTTCAGCTCCAATTTTTCATAGGCTACTTTACACTACCGATTCTCACAAGAAGAATATCTCCGCCGCACCCTTCAACAGCTGTTCGGATGCCTGCAATCAGAGCCGTAGGAAGATACTTGTCTTGCTCCGATATATATTCCGGATATACTTCCTGAAGCTCTTTCAGAACAACTTTCTGGGCAAAATCGGTAACTTTATATAGCCGCTTTTATCGGATATTTTCAAAGTCTTAAACAGTGTCTCCGAATTACATCCCATATCTATTTATTCTCCTTCCTATTCCCTGCTGTTACACCGATGCCGTCTATGCATCTCCTTATTGGCTCAATATTTCCAGCATCTTTTCTGAATCATCCGCAGCTTTCACTTTATCATTTGCCATGATGATGATACCGTTCTCATCAATCAGATAGGTTGTGCGTACCACTCCCATGGAAACTTTGCCATAATTCTTCTTCTCTTTCCAGACATCATAAGCCTCGATTACCTTCCGCTCCGGATCAGACAGAATCGTAATGGAAAGATTCTGCTTTTCTTCAAAACGTTTGTGACTTACCACAGAGTCTTTGCTGACGCCTAACACGATTGCACCTTTTTCTTCAATCTGAGGCAGCAAGGCAGAATACCCACACGCCTGTTTAGTACAGCCCGGAGTATTATCTTTCGGATAAAAATATAAGATCACTTTTTTCCCTCTGTATTCTTTTAAACTATGATTCTTGCCATTCTGGTCCGGAAGCGTAAAATCCGGAGCTGTTGTTCCTGTTTCCAACATAATTCTTAGTCCTCCTATAAGATTATTCTTTTGCGTAATGATATTATTCCATGATTTCACCTAAGAAAGGATCAAAACGTCCTTAACAAAAATGCCATATACAGCGGAAGTGTCAGTATCTGTCCTGACCTGCCCACATTATAATCTCCCAGCTTGATTGCACTGTTTACATGATATTTTTCAGGGTGTTTAAGAATCGTTTTTGTGCTTTTCGTGTTTCCGTTAACTGCTTTCACTTCGACCAGTGTACATTCTCCTTTGTATCGAATAACAAAATCCACTTCCAGACCGCTGTCTTTGTGGAAATAGTACAGCTTTCGCCCCATTTTTGTGAAAATATCCGCGATCAGGTTCTCAAAGATTGCGCCTTTGTATCCATAAAGATTGCCCTGCAGAATATCATATTGTGTGCCATCCTCCAACATACTGACAAACAGACCGCAATCCCGCATATAAACCTTGAATACCTCTTCCTCCGCATTTCCGTCCAAAGGAAGCTCCGTAATCGAAAGATTATAGCACCGTGCAATGATTCCTGCATCCTCAATCCATTGAAGGCTGCCTGTATACTTTGAGGCTGTTGAACCTTTCTTTATGACCGAATATTGAAATTTCTTATTCTCTTTACTGAGTTGTCTTGGGATAGACTGGAAACATTCCTTAATACGGGATTTGTCTTTTTTCTCCGCGTATTTCACCATATCATCCTCATAGGAACGAACAATATCTCTCTGTATTCGCAACACTTTGTCCATTTGTTTTGTATCTACAAAAGTTTGTACGGCATCCGGCATACCACCTACCACCGTATACTGCAAAAGCAGCTGCTTCATACGATTGTGCAGGGCATCCGGCACAGGTGTTTCCATTTCAAGATTCTTTTTCAGCATCTCAACAAGTGGCGCTCCAACCCCATTGGCCCACAGGAATTCTTCAAAATCCAGCGGATACATATCAATCACGGTTTCCGACCCTACCGGAATAGATTTTGGTTCCTTACCATATCCCTTGACTCCCAGCAGAGAGCCGGTTCCTATGACATCATACCGTCCATCCATTCGGAAAAACTTTAAGGCCGTTCTCGCCTCCGGGCAGTCTTGAATTTCATCCAAAACCAGAACCGTTTCACCTGCCTCAAATACTGCCGCACTTCCCAACAATGCGGACAACATCATCACAATATTATCAATTTCCAAAGAACCGGAAAACACAGAAGCATAGTCCGGATTCTCAAAAAAATTCAAATACACAACATGCTTATAATTTTTTTTAGCAAAATCCAGAACAGAGTAGGTTTTTCCACACTGACGACAACCCTTTATAATCAGTGGCTTATGATTTGCGGTATTCTTCCATTCATTCAAACTTTGTTCTATCTTTCTTTTCAGCATAGCGTTTTCATCTCCTTAACCTGTCTGACTTTTAGTATACTGAAAGATCAAATTTTTTCAAGGGAGTTTTTGGGATTCTATCAACTTTTTCGAATGACTTTTCTCTTTCCAGAAGCATTTTTCCAGCAAATATAGGGAACATCATAACTCCGTTTTGATTATATACGAAAAAAAGCACCTCTCAGATCAAAAACTCTAAGAAGTGCTCTCATTTACATTAATACAGTTTTGCTCCTGCCGGAATCTTATCATCCACCATCAGAAGATTCAGTCCTTCTTTTCCATCCTCTTCGTGTACTGCACTGATTAACATACCGCAGGAATCAATGCCCATCATCGCTCTCGGAGGCAGGTTTGTGATTGCGATACAAGTCTTTCCTACCAGCTCTTCCGGCTCATAATACTCGTGAATACCGCTTAAAATCACACGATCCACGCCTGTTCCGTCATCTAAGACGAATTTCAGAAGTTTTTTGCTCTTCGGCACTGCTTCACATTCTTTCACCTTTACAGCTCTGAAATCAGATTTGCTGAATGTATCAAAATCAACCATTTCTTCAAATAACGGCTCGATTTTTACCTTGGAAAAATCAATTTTTTCTTCTGCTTTTGCTTCTTCCTGAACTGCCTTTTCCGCTTTTTCCGCTTTCTTCTCAGCGCCGCCGAGGGTTTTCATCGTCGGGAACAGAAGTACGTCTCTGATTGCCTCTGCGCCGGTCAGCAGCATACACATTCTGTCGATACCGAATCCGATACCACCTGTAGGCGGCATACCGATTTCCAATGCGTTCAGGAAATCTTCGTCCGTCGTGTTCGCTTCTTCATCACCCTGTGCAAGCAGTTCTTCCTGTGCTTTGAAACGTTCTCTCTGATCGATCGGATCGTTCAACTCAGAGTAAGCATTTGCCATTTCCCAGCCGTTCATGAAGAACTCGAAACGTTCTACATATTCCGGATTCTCCGGTTTCTTCTTGGTCAGCGGAGAGATTTCGATCGGATGATCCATTACGAAGGTTGGCTGAATTAGATGTTCTTCTGCAAATTCTTCGAAGAAGAGACTGAGGATATCGCCTTTTTTATGTCTTTCTTCGTATTCTACATGATGTTCATCCGCAACGGCTCTTGCTTCTTCCAGTGTATGCACTTCATTCCAGTCAACGCCGGCATATTTCTTAACTGCATCAACCATGGTGATTCTCTCGAACGGCTTTCCGAGATCCATCTCGACACCTTTATATACGATCTTCGTTGTACCAAGAACCTCCTGTGCCACATGACGGTACATGTTCTCAGTCAGATCCATCATTCCGTTATAATCGGTATAAGCCTGATATAATTCCATCAGAGTAAATTCCGGATTATGTCTGGTATCCAGACCTTCGTTACGGAATACACGGCCGATCTCATATACTCTTTCCAATCCGCCTACGATCAGACGTTTCAGATAAAGTTCCAGAGAAATACGAAGCTTGAAATCTTCGTTCAGCGCGTTGAAGTGTGTCTCAAACGGTCTTGCGGCTGCTCCTCCGGCATTTGCAACCAACATCGGAGTTTCTACCTCCATGAATCCCTGTCTGTCAAGGTATTTACGGATAGAGCTGATGATTTTAGAACGTTTGATAAATGTATCTTTTACTTCCGGGTTCATGATCAGATCCACATATCTCTGACGATAACGCATATCGGTATCGGTCAGACCATGGAATTTCTCCGGAAGAACCTGCAGACTCTTGGAAAGAAGCTTCACTGCAGATGCATGAATAGAGATCTCACCGGTCTTGGTTTTAAACACTTCGCCTTCCAGACCTACGATATCACCGATATCCATTTTTTTGAAAGCTTTGTATTCTTCTTCTCCAATACTGTCTCTTGCAACATAAGACTGGATGTTTCCCTGTAAATCCTGAATGTTGCAGAAGGATGCTTTTCCCATGATACGCTTGGACATCATACGTCCCGCAAGTACAACATGCTTGCCTTCCAATTCTTCAAAATGTTCTTTTACTTCCATGCTGTGATGGGTTACATCGTATTTGGTGATTTCAAACGGATTCTGTCCGTTTGCCTGAAGTTCCGCCAGTTTTTCACGGCGTACCTTTCTCAAATGATTAATATCCTGTTCCTGCCCGTTGTTATTCTGCTGTGCTCCCACTTCTTCTTCTCCTCTCTGCATGCTGCAGGCATCTTATAAGAAACTGCTGCCTTCGGCACTTACATTTCATTCACTAAATAGAACGGTTAATCTTTAAAACTTCATATTCAATCACACCGGCCTGTGTCTCAACAGCCACAACATCTCCGACTTTCTTTCCGATCAGAGCCCTTCCTACCGGTGATTCATTGGAAATCTTTCCTGCAAGACTGTTCGCTTCTGTAGAACCTACAATCTTGAATTCCATCTCTTCTTCAAATTCTCTATCATATACATCTACCGTACATCCGATGTTGATCTTTTCAAGATCCACGTCATCTTCTACAACAATCTCAGCATTTTTCAGGATCTTTTCAAGTTCTTCGATACGTGCTTCGATATCACGCTGTTCATCTTTTGCAGCATCATACTCAGCGTTCTCGGACAAGTCACCCTGCTCTCTTGCTTCTTTGATCTTTGCAGCGACTTCTTTTCTCTTAACAACTTTCAGATTCTCAAGCTCATCCTCCAGTTTTTTCAGTCCTGTATAAGTGAGTAATGTCTTCTTTGCTTCCATACTTTCCATCTCCTCTTATCACTAAAACAGCATCTCTATGCTAGAATAAACATCATATTCTCTGAAGAAATGATGTTTATCTAAAGATACTTTCACAATTCCATTATTATACATAATTGCGTGTTTCATGTCAATAATTTTTACTGCCGGTTTCGCCGGATTCTCTCTATTTTTTCTAACAGATTCTCTCATTCAGCAATTTTTCCAGCTCTTCATAGCTTTCAACACGATTGATCTCATCCCGGAGTTTCGCAGACCCTTCCATACCTTTCGTATACCACGCCACATGCTTCCTCATCTCACGGATTCCAAGGTAATCTCCTTTCAATTCAATCTGAAGCTGCGCATGGCGAAGCATCATCTCTTTGATTTCTTTCTTTGATGGCCTGTGAGGCACTTTGCCAGTTTCTTCATATTCATTCAACTCTCTGAAGATCCATGGATTACCCTGACACCCCCGCCCGATCATCACGCCATCACATCCGGTTTCTTCCAAAAGCTGTTCCGCTGCTAAAGAACCTGTTACATCCCCATTTCCGATGACCGGAATGGAAACAGCTTCTTTGACCTGCCGTATAATGTCCCAGTCTGCTTTTCCCGAATAGTACTGCTCTCTCGTCCTTCCGTGAACCGCAACTGCTGCCCCTCCTGCTTCCTCAATAATCTTTGCTATTTCCACCGCATTTACATGTTCCTCGTCAAAGCCCTTCCGTATTTTAACCGTAACCGGTTTCGAAATTGCTCTTACCGTTTTATAAACAACATCATACACCAGCCTGGGATTTTTCATCAGTGCCGAGCCTTCTCCGTTTTTGACAACTTTTGGAACCGGACACCCCATATTGATATCCAGTATCTGAAACGGTAGCTCCTCGATTGCCTTCGCCTGTTCACTGATGATGCCCGGATCAGCCCCGAAGAGCTGGAGCGAAACAGGATACTCTCTTGGATCGATCTGAAGCAGTGCTTTTGTATTACGATTTTTATACTGCAGTGCTTTCGCACTGATCATTTCCATGCACAAAAGCCCGGCGCCCTGTTCTTTACATAGTAAACGAAATGGCAGGTCTGTTACCCCTGCCATCGGCGCCAGTATATAGCGGTTCTTCAATTCCACATTTCCGATTTTCAGTGTTCTTGTCATTCCAGTTCTTCTCCCAGAAAAAATACTTTATAGTAAAGCTGGAGTTGGTTCAGAAGTTCCTGCTTCTCTTCATCATGCTGAATCTGTTTAATCTTGAGCTGGCTTCCAATGTCATCAAACATCGGATCTCCCTCCTGGGATGTGACTTCAAAGCACAGCTCGCCATCCTCTTCAAAAACCAGTGTAAGGATCCCGCCCACATCATGAACATACAATACACACATGATCTTCAGTTCATCCTTGATATGCTGCGGCAGATTTTCAAAATCCGGATTCAAATAATATTTCTCTTCATATGAATTTGCCCCGCAAAGGACAATTTTATCCTGATACATGATCATTTCTCCTTTTATTATACATACCCGTAAATTCCGCGCACGGATACTTCACCGGAAAAAATTCTGGTCCGGCTTTTATCTTCCTTCTCCACAATCAATTCACCCGTATCATCGATTCCAAGTGCTTTTGCGTTATATTCATTGCCGGGTTCCAGAACCCGCACTTCGCTGTCCTTATTTACTAAAATACGGTTATATCCATCCACGATACATGACAGGTTTCCATCCTTACAGAATGCTTCGTAATAATTCTCGAATTTCTGCATAATAGAAGAGATGATCTCGGCCCGACGAAATTCTCTTCCCAGTTCCACGCGAAGGGACGTCGCCATTCGGGCAATCTCTTCCGGAAATTCTTCTGTATTTACATTAATTCCCACACCAATCACGACATAATGGACATAATCCACCTCTGCACTCATCTCTGTAAGGATTCCGCAGATTTTCTTCTTATTTAATACAAGGTCATTCGGCCATTTGATCTGAACATCGATCTGTTCACTTTCTCTTAAGGCCTCAGCGATCGAATATGCCATCAAAAGTGTCAGCATCGGTGCACGTGACGGCTCTACTTCAGGCCGCAAAAGAAGTGTCATATAAATACTGCTACCGGCCGGCGATACCCAACTCCTGCCTCTTCTTCCTTTTCCCGCAGTCTGCTGCTCTGCCACGACCAGAGTGCCGTGCGGCGCCCCTTTTTCTCCCAGCTCTTTTGCCCGTGTATTGGTGGAATCTATGTCCTTCCAGAATTCCAGATTTCTGCCTGCCCACGCTGACTTGAGACAGCTTGCAATTTCTTTTTCCGAAAGCACATCCGGCCAGGAAGCGAGCCGGTATCCGCGGTTCCGCACCGCTTCAATCTCGTACCCTTCCTCTTTCAGCTGGTTGATTGCCTTCCAAACTGCCGTTCTTGACACCTGAAATGTATCGCAAATCTGCTGCCCCGACAGATATTCATCTGTCTGTCGGAGCATTTTCAAAATTTCTGTTTTCATATATTTATAATTCCGCGCCCAATGTTGCTGCCATCACCGCTTTAATTGTATGCATACGGTTCTCAGCTTCATCGAATACAACTGACTGTTCTGACTCAAAAACTTCATCCGTAACTTCCATTTCCGTCATTCCGTGCTTGCCACATTTTTCTTTGCCAAGCTTCGTCTTCAGATCGTGGAAAGACGGCAGGCAGTGCAGGAAAATAGCATCTTTATCTGCATTTGCCATTACTTCTTTGGTTACTTTATATCCTCTGAGGTCTTTGATACGCTCTGTCCAGACTTCATCCGGTTCTCCCATAGAAAGCCATACATCTGTGTAAATTACATTTGCCCCTTTGGTCGCTTCCTTTACATCTTCAATCAAGCTGATCGTTGCTCCGGATTCTTTTGCATATCCCCGGCATTCTTCAACCAGTTCCGGATTCGGGAAATATTTCTCAGGTGCACATACTACATAATCCATTCCCATCTTTGCACAGAGAATCATTAAAGAATTTCCAACATTGTATCTTGCATCACCAAGATAGACCAGCTTCAGTCCTTTGATTCTGCCAAGGTGCTCCCTGATTGTAAGAAGATCTGCAAGCATCTGGGTCGGATGATACTCATTTGTCAAGCCATTCCATACCGGTACTCCTGCATTTTCTGCAAGCTCTTCCACGATCTCCTGGCCAAATCCGCGGTATTCGATACCGTCATAAATTCTTCCGAGTACGCGGGCCGTGTCTTCAATACTTTCTTTACTTCCGATCTGAGAACATGAAGGATCAAGATATGTGGTTCCCATACCAAGATCATGTGCCGCAACTTCGAAAGAGCAACGGGTTCTTGTGCTGCTTTTTTCAAAAATCAGCGCAATATTCTTACCCCTGAGTGTATCTACCGGTATTCCCTTTTTCTTCTTCTCTTTCAGATCTGCCGCCAGATCAAGCAGATATTCGATTTCCGCAGGGGTATAGTCTTTCAGTGTCAAAAAATTTCTTCCTTTTAAGTCCATCTTGTATTCCTTTCTTATCCCCACAATTACGTAAACAAAACCAGGAAGCTGTGTCAGCCTTGTTTCAGAATAACGTTCAAAACGTTCACATACGATATCCCACAGTTCGTCTACCTTGTAGATATTGTATTTTTGAATTCTCATCAGTTTTGCACTTGCTTCCAGCATGCCGAGAAACAGTTCTTTATCGGAGCAGCCAATGGGAAGCTTCAGCTTCATACGGTATTCTGCCTTTTCCAATTCACTGATAAGTTTCATTATTTCTACATAATAGCACTCTTCGTGTGTTTGTTCAATATAGTAAATTGAGCCTTCCAGGCCAAAAATCATTCTTTTTGTATCATAATACCCGATTTTCATATTCTGACGGCTGCGTTTTTCAGAAAATTCCAGAATACTTCCCAGACTCACCCGCGGTATCACTTCATAAAAGCTGCCTTCTTCAGGGAGAACTGCTCTTGGTACACGCCCCGGTCCCAGAATCCTTATCTGAATAATATCCTTGTATCCTCTTTTTAACAGGGAATTTGTCGGAACATTATTAATCACTCCACCGTCAATATAGGTCTTCCCATGAAGCGGTTCGTTTTTAAAGCCCAGGAGGTACGCGCTTGCAAGCAGGAAATCTTCAAGAAGTCCATCCGGAATATCCTCGACACTGAGATCCAGTTCTTTAAAATCTGACAGAGAAAATGTAAGCAGACAGAACTCTTTCCCACAACTGCGGATTTTTTCTTCATCCACACATTCGTGAATTAATTCTTTTAATGGGGTGATGTCCACTCCACCGTCAGAGAGTTTTGCCCAAACTTTTTTCAGGAATTCTCTAACCGGAACTTCCCCATCAAAAAGCGCTTCCATGAGCCCGTCATCTACATCCATCACCTGTGAAAATGACATTTTTTTCCAGATATTTTCTGCCTTTCCCAGATCCCCCATACAGACAAGGGCGCCATTTAACGCGCCCACCGATGTACCTGCCACTGCCTGAATTTTTACTCCTGCTTCTTCCAACGCTTTCCACGCACCGATCTGATATGCTCCGCGCGCTCCTCCTCCGTCGAATACCAAACCATATTCTTTTTCCAGATCAATTACAGGTTTCATAGATTTACTCCCTTCTCTGTCTTGCCGCCTCAAACATCAAAACCGACGAGGCAATCGCTGCATTTAAGGATTCCACCTTTCCGCACATCGGAATTCGTACATAAATATCGGCCGCGTCTGCCGTTTCTTTTCGCAGTCCGTTGCCCTCATTTCCAATCAAAAATGCAGTCCCTTTCTTATAATTCTCTTTCTCATAGCTGTTCTTTCCATCCAAATGGGCCGCATAGGTCCGGATCCCACTGCCAGACAGCATGGAAACCACTTCCGGAAGCTGGTCTACATATACAAACGGCATCCGGTAGATCGATCCCATCGTAGAACGAATCACCTTTGGATTATAAATATCCACACAATCCCGGCTGAGAATGACACCGGTCACTCCGGCTGCTTCTCCGGCCCGCAAGATCGTCCCCAAATTGCCCGGATCCTGAAGATTATCCAACACCATCAGAAGTGGTTCTTCCTGCCCTCTTCCGTTTGAAAGCATCTCTTCCAGGGTATATTTCCGCTGTTCCATCACCAACAGCACCCCCTGCGGAGTCATGGTATCCGATACATGGTCAAACACATGGTCCGAAAGAATCTCCAGCTTTGCTTTCCACTCATCCAGCTGCAATTTCTCCTCCTGGTTCTGGTAAAAGCTCTCGGACACATAAAGCTCTCGCACGTTTTCCCGTGGTGCTTCCACAAACATCCGGAGTCCCTCAACCAGAAATACTCCGTCTTTATCTCTTGCTTTTCTTTTTTTCTGCCACTGAATCAACTGCTTGACTCTGCCATTTCCCGTACTGGTTATCATACTAAATTTCCTTTACTGATATCATTCAAAACTTTATTTTCTCCAATCAGGATCATCATATCTCCTGCTTCCAGGCATTCCTGCGGCTGTATATTCACGGTCACCTGTTGATTACGGATGATTCCTACTACATTGATTCCGAATTTTTCTCTGACATTCAATTCAAGAAGACATTTACCGACCCACGCTTCCGGAAGCGGCGCTTCTACCATGCTGAAATCCGTTGAAAGTGAGATCCAGTCTGTGAAATTCTTGGTGGCGAGTGTTTTGGCAACTCTTCTTCCCATCTCCTGTTCCGGGAATACTACCTTGTCGGCGCCAAGCTTCTTCAAAATATCCGCATGAATATCACTCTGCGCCTTCGCCAACACATACGGTGCTCCAAGTTCTTTCGCCAGAAGCGTAGCCAGAATACTCACTTCCAGATTTTCGGAAATCGCAACGACCACACCGTCCAGATTCCTTGCTCCCAATGCTTTGATAAAATCTTTATCCTGAATATCTGCACAGACCGCATATGACACTTCATCTGCGATCTGCTGTACCTTGTCTTCCGAAGAATCTACAGCGACCACTTCACATCCAAGTTCTTCTAAAGTAATGGCCATACTGTATCCGAAACTTCCAAGTCCTAATACTGCAAACTGTTTTGTCATTTTCCCACTCCTTCTGCTGCCGTTTGGCATGTTTTTCTTATCCGATCAAAATCCCTTGAACCGGAAGCTGACGAATATGATTCTTCGATTTTCTTCCTGTCCCGAAAGCAAGTGCAAATGTAATTGGCCCAAGTCTTCCGATATACATCAGGACCATGATTACAAATTTACTTGCCGTACAGAGCTGTGACGTCAGATCAGCTGACAGACCGACCGTCCCTATCGCTGACGTAGTCTCATACATAATCCGGATGAAGTCCACATCTCCCTCAAATATTGTGAGCAGTGTCGTTCCTGCAAGCAGCGATACAAACGCAAGGATAACAACACAGATTCCCGTTCTGATATTGTCCGCCTGAATTCTTCTTCCAAAACATTCCACATCTTTCTTATTCTGAAGGACAGACACACAGCACAGGATCAGCATTGCAATCGTTGTCGTCTTCACTCCGCCTGCTGTTCCGCCTGGAGACCCTCCGATAAACATCAGTATGCAGGTCGTAAACATCGTTCCCTGCGTCAGTTCCCCCTGTGGTACAGTTGCAAAGCCTGCCGTTCTGGTTGACACCGAATGAAACAAAGAAGACATCAGTTTTTCTCCAAAACTCATATCTCCGATCGTCCCCGGATTATTGTATTCCAGAAGCAGAAAGGCCAGTGTGCCTGATACAATCAACACAGATGTCATGATCAGTACGATCTTGGAATGCAAACGGAGTTTTTTAAATAATCTTCTGAGTTCTAATTCTTTTTTCCATACTTTTTTCAGGTTCTGTCCAAGATCCTGCCATACCGTGAATCCAAGTCCACTAAGTACAACCAGCAAAATGGTCGTGAAATTCACCACTACACTATCCGCATACGGAATAAAACTGGAATCACCCAGAATATCAATACCGGCATTGCAGAATGCAGACACCGCATGAAAAACTGAATATCCAATCCCTTTCACAACACCAAATTCCGGCACAAACCGGAATGAATAAAGCAATGCTCCAATTCCTTCCAGACAGATGGTCCCTTTTAAGATTCTTAAGATCATGGCAACCATTCCGGATAAGGATTCCATGCTGTAGGCTTCCAGGATCACGACCCTCTCTTTCAGTGAAATACGTCTTTTCATGATAATAAAGAATGCTGTTACGCAGGCAATGATTCCCAGACCGCCGATCTGTATCAGAATCAACAGCACGATTTTCCCAAATAAAGTAAACTGTACTGCCGGAGTGACCGTTACAAGTCCGGTCACGCATACTGATGTAACCGCCGTGAAGAGTGCGTCGATCAATGAAATAGGCCGAGTATTGGAAATGGGCAGCCACAAAAGGATACCGCCCAATAAAATAATTCCCAGAAACCCGGTCGCAAGTAATTGCGTCGTCGTTAATCTGATTTTTTTTAATTTTTCCATATTACATCTTAAACCTGTATCCTACTCCCCAGATGGTCTCTATATACTGAGGATTGGAAGTATCGTATTCAATCTTCTCTCTGATTTTCTTGATATGAACTGTCACCGTTGCAATATCTCCAATGGATTCCATATCCCAGATCTCACTAAACAGTTCATCCTTTGTATAAACATGATTCGGATGACTTGCCAGAAATGTCAGCAAGTCAAATTCTTTTGTAGTAAACGGTTTTTCTTCGCCATTGATCCATACTCTTCGCGCTGTCGTATCAATCTTGAGACCTCGAATCTCAATCACTTTGTTTTCTTCAACCGCACTGCCGATCAGCCTTTCATACCGTGCAAGATGCGCTTTCACCCTCGCAACAAGTTCACTCGGGCTGAATGGCTTCGTCATGTAATCATCTGCTCCGAGACCAAGCCCTCGTATCTTGTCAATATCATCCTTTTTAGCGGAAACCATAATGATAGGTGTATTCTTTTCATCCCTGACTTTTCTGCAAATTTCGAATCCGTCTACTCCCGGCAGCATCAGATCCAGAATCAGCAAATTATAATCTTCATTCAATGCTTTGTCGAGACCGGTCACTCCGTCATTCGCAACTTCCACTTCGAACCCGCTCAATTCCAGATAATCCTTCTCAAGATCTGCAATTGCTTCTTCATCCTCAATAATCAGTATTCTGCTCATACGTTTGGTACCTCCTGGTATTTTCTGATCACAAAGTACATGACTGTGCCCGTTCCTTCACGGCTGGTTGCCCAGATCTTTCCTCCATGATCTTCAATAATCTTCTTAACGATCGAAAGACCGATTCCACTTCCACCCTTGGATGAATTCCGGGATGCATCCGTCCGGTAAAAGCGGTCAAATATATTCGGCAGATCTTTTGCTGCAATGCCCTTCCCGTTATCCTCCAGCTCCACCTGAATAAAGTCTCCAACATCCTTCACCCGGAGATTGATCAGTCCATGTTCACGCTCCATATACTTAAGCGAGTTACTGATAATATTATTGATAACCCTCTTAAGCTGCTCCGGATCAGCAATGATCTTCTGATCATCCTCCACATAGTTAAAATACCCGAACTCCACATTCTTGGAATCCAGTTCCATCGCAAGATCTTCCGCGCAGTCATCAAAATAAGCATTTACCGACAGCGGCGCAAAATTATACGGAATTCGATTCGTATCAATCTTCGCGTAGAGCGTCAGCTCATTGATAAGAAGATTCATCTCATTGGCTTTATTATATATGGTTCCGAGATATTTGTCCATCTTCTCCGGTGTATCCGCTACTCCATCTCTGATCCCTTCTACATACCCCTTGATCGCTGTAATCGGCGTCTTCAGATCATGTGAAATATTACTGATCAGTTCCTTACTCTCTTTGTCATACCGCAGCTTCTCTTCCGCATTATCCTTAAGGCGTATCCTCATCTCCTCGAATGCCTGCATAAGCTGCCCCAGCTCATCATCTTTCTCCGGTTTCAGTTCAAAATCAAGATTTCCCTCTTTGATATTCTTCGCAGCTTCCTGCAGTTTATTGATCGGACTGATGATTCCTCCATAAACCCAGAAAATCAGAATCACTGCTGTAAGTACAAGAATCATTATAACTGAGAACAAGGTATGCAGGATAAAACTCCTGACCTCCGGCATCTGCCCCAGAAACTCAAGCGAATTCGAAAAACTCTTATACTCTGTTCCACTGCTCCCATAATTCTTCACGATCACACCGATCTGATACTGTGCGATTCCCCATGTAAGAAGTGCTGTCAGTATAGTCGGAAGTGTAATAATCGTTACAAATGAAATCACAAGTCTCGTGCGTAACTTCATATTCAAATCTGTCCTTTCTGCACATTACTGAATATAGAATAGCACAAAAACGGGCGCTTCACATCAAAGCGCCCATAAATTTTTCTAAAAATTCTATAAATACTTCTTCAATTCTTCTGCCTTGTCCAGTTTTTCCCACGGAAGATCCAGGTCATTGCGTCCGAAATGTCCATATGCAGCTGTCTGCTTGTAGATCGGACGTCTGAGATCCAACATTTTGATAATGCCTGCCGGGCGAAGATCAAAGTTCTCACGGATGATCTCCACAAGTTTATTATCAGAAATCTTTCCTGTTCCAAAGGTATCGACCATAACCGAAGTTGGCTGAGCAACACCGATTGCATAGGAGAGCTGAATCTCACATTTTTTTGCAAGTCCTGCTGCCACAATATTCTTTGCAACATATCTTGCCGCATATGCTGCTGAACGGTCTACCTTCGTGCAGTCTTTCCCGGAAAATGCTCCGCCGCCATGGCGTGCCATTCCGCCGTAAGTGTCCACAATAATCTTACGTCCGGTCAGTCCGCTGTCCCCATGAGGACCTCCGATTACAAAACGTCCAGTCGGATTGATGAAAAACTTGGTATTCTCATCAACCATTTCTGCCGGAAGGATTTCGTCGAAAATGTATTTCTTCACATCTTCATGAATCTGTTCCTGACTCACCTCCGGGTCATGCTGTGTAGATAATACCACTGCGTCAAGACGTGCCGGTACTCCGTTCTCGTCATATTCCACGGTAACCTGTGTCTTACCATCCGGTCGAAGATACGGAAGCGTTCCATTCTTTCTTACTTTCGTCAGACGGAGTGCAAGCTTATGTGCCAAAGCGATAGGATATGGCATATATTCCTCTGTTTCATCGGACGCATACCCGAACATCATTCCCTGATCTCCTGCACCGATTGCTTCCAGTTCTTCATCTGACATTTTATTCTCTTTTGCTTCTAAGGCCTTGTCAACCCCAAGAGCAATATCCGCAGATTGCTCATCAATTGCAGTAATGACTCCGCAGGTATCTGCATCGAATCCATATTTTCCTCTGGTATATCCGATTTCTCTTACTGTATCGCGCACGATTTTCTGAATATCCACGTATGCATTTGTTGTGATCTCCCCCATGACCATAACAAGTCCTGTCGTCGTGCAGGTCTCGCATGCCACACGGCTCATCGGATCCTGCTCCATAAGTGCGTCCAGAATTGCATCTGAGATCTGGTCGCACATCTTATCCGGATGTCCTTCGGTTACTGATTCTGAAGTAAATAATACTCTTTCCATCTTCTTTTCCTTTCTTTTTCTGCCACTCTCTCTTATATGATTGTACACAAAATCGTATTCCTTTTTAAGGATTTGACATACCGGATCATCTATTCGAATCCAATGTGTCAAAAAAAATCAGTCCCAAAAGGACTGACCCGATATTTCATCATCAATCCTCTTATTGTTCGATTACTCGCTCAGGTTGGCACCTTCCATTGTTAAAATGGGGTTGCCGTGGCTTCACAGATCCTTTGTACCTCCACCACTCTGAATAAGAGAAAGCTTCTTTATTCTGTTCCGCTACACATCATATCACTTGTTGTTATATACGTCAATAGGGAACACAACATTTTTGCTGCTGTGCTCCCTACATTTTTTAATATCTGTATGCTTTTTTCAATATTCTCAGTACAATTAACATACTTTCAGTTTGAATTTCTGAATTTCCCGCTCTGTACTTACCTTCTCAATCTGTGCTCCGAGACTTCTAAGTTTTTCTTCAAACCGTTCATACCCTCTCTGGATATAAACAATATCATCCACAATCGTAATTCCATCTGCCGCAAGTCCGGCTATTACCAGTGCGGCTCCGGCTCTGAGGTCAGGTGCGCTGACTCTGGCTCCTGAAAATCCATTCACGCCTTCAATCGTCGCGGAATTGCCTTCAATCTTGACATTCGCGCCCATTCTTGCCAGCTCATCCAGATATTTAAAACGGTTTTCAAAAATACTTTCTGTAATCGTACTTGTCCCTTTGCAAAGAGCAAGTGTAACACCGATCTGCGGCTGCATATCTGTCGGGAATCCCGGATAAGGAAGTGTCTTAACCTGCGTATTGCGCAGAGCTCCTTTCGAAACCACGCGAACCGCGTCATCAAACTCTTCTACTTCACAGCCGATCTCAACCAACTTTGCGATCGTAGCTTCCAGATGTTTTGGAATGACATTTAACACAGTTACATCCCCGCGGGTCGCTGCTGCCGCGAACATAAATGTTCCCGCCTCAATCTGATCCGGAATGATGGAATACGTTGTAGAATGAAGCTTAGACACGCCACGGATCTTAATAACATCCGTTCCTGCCCCGCGAATATTCGCACCCATGCTGTTCAGGAAATTGGCAACATCAACAACATGCGGCTCCTTTGCCACATTTTCCATAATTGTAAGGCCATCTGCCATGGATGCAGCCATCATTACATTGATCGTAGCTCCGACACTGACCACGTCAAAATAGATGTGTTTTCCTCTCAGATGATCAGCCTCGGCAATGATCTTTCCGTGTTCAATGTCCACATATGCTCCGAGTGCTCTGAATCCTTTTAAATGCTGGTCGATCGGACGACTTCCGATATTACATCCACCCGGAAGAGCAACCTCCGCTCTTTTATATTTTCCAAGCAGAGCTCCGAGCAAATAATAAGAAGCTCTGATCTTCTTAATATAGTCGTACTCGATGTCAAAATCGGTAATATGGCTTCCATTGATCTTAACTGTATGCCGGTCGATTCTCTGAACTCTGGCTCCAATCCCTTCAATGGCTTCCAATAATACATTGATATCATTTACATCCGGAAGATTATCGATCATTACAGTCTCATCCGTCATTATTGCCGCAGCTAAAATAGCGAGTGCTGCATTCTTTGCTCCACCAATTTCAACCTCGCCAACCAATGGATTGCCACCCTTAATTATATACTGTTCCATATTACACCTCTACAGACGTTTTCTTCCCTCTTAAATGTTGTTATCTATGTCACTTATCTATTATTATCTCAAAAACAAAAACCCTCATACTATTATAAATTTGCCACAACTGTGAAGAAATGTATGGGGATACTTTTGTACTTTTCATCTCTTTCTTGAATAGTATAGCACACTAATATAATTTTGTAAAATTTTTTCTATTGATATATGAACCGGATGTAACCACTTCGTAACATTTTTGAAACTTTTTCTACTATTTTTCCATGCTCTCCAGCTCATCAAGTACCTTTTCTATGGTTTCTTCCAGCTCTAATCCTTCTTCAGAAACGGTAATGTCAGCATACTTTTCAAAAAGGCTGATCCTTTCATCATATAGATCTTTGAGCGTCTGGCCGTTCCTGAGCGTTACACCGCGTTTTTTTGCATTCTTCAAGCGGGAATTAATAGTGTCAAACGACACCTGCAGGTAAACAATAATTCCATTTTCTTTAAAGTGGCGCATAGCTTCTTCACAATAGACAACACTCCCTCCGGGAGAAATGACTGCATGTTCCACCTCGATATCTCTGTTTACCTGATTTTCAATCTTCAGGAAATTATCAATTCCTTCCTGTTCAATAATCTCCCTCAACAGCCTTTGTTCCTGTTTCTGTATCAGCAAATCAGTGTCTATGAATTCATAACCAAGCCGCTTCGCCACAACGACTCCTACTGTACTTTTGCCTACTGCGGGCATTCCGATAAAAACAATATTTTTCATATGTACCTCCGCATTTTTTCTAATCACATAGCCTCCTGATTTTGCCGCTCAGCTATTATAGCACATACCTCTGTATTTTATCAATCTTTTTCTATAATAGTTTGGAATGGCATCTTATTTACCAGTAGCGCCTTCTTTGCTGCTCTCTATGCCTGTTTCTTCTTCGCATCAGCTCATGAAATGTCAATAATTCTATGATATCCCTGATCCGGTCTGGTTTTCTGCGACTCCGGACCGGTCTTCTCACCTGCTCTTGTATCTGATTATCCTCCAGAGAGAATTCCTTGATTTTCTCTTGTTCCATTACTTTTTCATAAACTCTGCTACAGATTAAACGGAGTTGAAGTTTATCCGGATATTCATCAAAAATCATACTTCCTTCATAATCCAACCGATCGCATTCTTCCTCAACATAAGGGATAATCTGCTTTGCAAGTTCCGGATACATGCTTCTCAGGTATTCATAATCACGATCTGCTTCCTTTTCATCATCAAACAGAAACGGCATCGGATATGTCATATAATAAGGCATCTTTATGTCCATCTCAGGCACTTCCATTTCATCAGAATATACTTTATTATATGTGAATCGTGTCAGATGGTGCTTTGCTTTCTATTTGAGATTCAATTTGGCAAATGCATCTGCAAATGCGTTGTTGACCGGTTCTTCCTTCTGCTTTTTCAGATATTTCTGCACATCTTTTTTGCTGACACCGGCGCCTTCTTTTTTACGCCTTTCCTGGAATGCTGTCAGTTTTTCTTTGTGCCCGCAAACACATACAAAAATCTGACTTTCACCTTTTCCGCGGAGCTGCATTTTCTTATGACATACAGGACAGCGAGCATTTGTCGTCTTTGCAACCGTCTCGCGATATCCGCATTCTCTGTCCTGACAAACCAGCATCTCACTGTTTTTGCCTTTTACTGCCAGCATACGTTTTCCGCATCTGGGGCATTTTGTATTTGTCAAGTTATCATGACGGAAAGTTCCCTCACCACATTTGATCTCATCCAGAATTTCTTGCGTATATCCTTCAATCTCTTTCATAAATGTCTGTTTCTTCATCTGTCCTTTTGCAATACGTGACAGTTTCATTTCCCAATCAGCTGTAAGTTCCGGCTTTTTCAGTTCTTCCGGAACCAATTCCAAAAGCTGTTTTGCCTTGGATGTGAGATAAATATCTTTCCCTCGTTTTTCCAGAAGAAAACTTCCGAATAATTTCTCAATGATATCTGCTCTTGTGGCAACCGTTCCGAGTCCGCCTGTCTCTCCCAGAGTCTGCGCCATTTTCTTGTCGTGGGATTCCATAAAAGCGATCGGATTCTCCATAGCGGAAAGCAGAGTTGCCTCGTTGAATGGAGCCGGCGGCTTTGTCTTTCCTTCTGTCATAGAAATATACAGTTCCGGCAAACGATCTCCTTCTTTTATCTCCGGCAAAGTCTGATCTTTTAAGCTTCGATCCTCTTCATTTTCCGTTTCGTCCTCCGTCGTCTGAAGATCTCCATACACTTCCTTCCATCCTTGACTCTTTATTATTTTGCCGGACGCAACAAAATGCTCTCCTGCAATTTCTACAGTTACCTGAGTCTGTTCATATTGAAACGGAGGAAAGAACACTGCCATAAACCTTCTTACTACCAGATCATATATTTTCCATTCCTCATTTGTCATATAACTTAACTGTGCCGATTGCTCAGTCGGAATAATGGCATGATGATCCGATACCTTTGCGTCATTTACAAACGCAGGTTTTCCCGGCAGAGTCTGTTTGGATGCCATGAGAGCCATTTTCCGATAAGGGCCTGTCTGACATGCTGCCAGCCTGTCTTTCAGAGTCGGTATAATATCGCTGCTCAGATAGCGTGAATCTGTTCTCGGATAAGTAAGCACCTTATGATTTTCGTATAATCGCTGCATAATATTCAGTGTTTCCTTGGCAGAAAAACCATATTTTTTATTTGCATCTCGCTGAAGCTCTGTAAGGTCATACAATAGCGGAGCCGGTGTTTTCTTCGGTGTCTTTTTAATCGCAGTCACTACAGCTTCTTCCCCTCTAAGCTGCGACACCAGTTTCTCCATTCGCTCTTTATCAAATGACCGGTAACTTTTTGATTTTTGATCCTGCCATGTTAATGTCAGTCCGCCCGTTTTTGCCGTCATTCCATAGAATGGAACCGGCTTAAATTCCTTAATCTGTGCTTCTCTTTTTGCAATCATAGCCAGTGTCGGTGTCTGAACACGACCACAGGAAAGCTGTGCATTATATTTACAGGTTAACGCACGCGTAGCATTAATTCCGACCAGCCAGTCAGCTTCTGCCCGGCACATTGCCGCATCATACAGCGAATCATAGTCATGCCCATTTTTCAGATGCGCAAATCCGTCAGAAATCGCTTTGTCTGTAACAGAGGATATCCACAGACGTTTAATCGGTTTCTTACTCCCCGCTTTTTCAAGGATCAGACGGGCCACCAGTTCTCCCTCTCTCCCTGCATCTGTAGCGATAATAATTTCCTCTACATCTTTTCGGTGAATCTGGTTCTTGACTGCTGAAAATTGTTTTCCGGTCTGTCCGATTACTTCTAATTTAAAGGGATTGGGCATCATAGGAAGATGTTCCATCTTCCATTCTTTATATTTCACATTATAATCTTCCGGATCTGCCAGCGTTACCAGGTGTCCCAACCCCCAGGTTATAATATACCTATTTCCTTCAATTGCTCCATTCAGCTTTTTACTGCACTTTAATACCCGTGCAATATCACGGGCTACAGACGGTTTCTCGGCAATAACCAACGATTTCATCCTATTCCTCCGTTCCATCTATCTAACTTTTCAATTTATTTTTATCATCTTATAATAACATGATTGTATAACGATATCCAATAAAGTAAAATAAATATTATATAAACTCTTTATCTCATTTTACTGAAAGGAATTTACATATGAAAGAACAATTATACACTATTCCCTTAATGGATGCATTTCGTGCAAATGATGAATGCCCGTTTTGTTTCATTGAAAGAGACCTCGAACAGCATGCCCTCGATTTTGTTCTTGGATCAGGCGCATCCTATATGCGCGATGATATTCGCGCTGCAACCGATCAAGCCGGTTTTTGTCGTGAACACTATCAAAAAATGTTTTCTTATGGGAACAGGCTTGGCAGTGCTTTAATTCTGGAAACTCATTTGAAAAAGCTCACCGGTGAACTAAAAAAGGAAATGAAGAACTATTCCTCTTCCGCCAAACCAAATCTGGCTGATCGTTTCCGCAAAAACACTTCCGCAGTCAGCGGAAGCAATAACGTCAGCATATGGATCCAAAAGCAGAATCATTCTTGTTATATCTGTGACTATATGCATCAGACTCATGACCGCTATCTGGCAACTTTTTTTGAACTTTTTAAAAAGGGGGAACCTGAATTCATGGAGCTTGTAAAGAGCAGCAAAGGGTTTTGTCTTACACATTTTGCGAAACTGCTGGACGCTTCCTCGCTTTACTTAAATGATAAAAAGCAGGAAGAACTGCGTTCGATTCTCTTCCCTCAGATGGAAAAGAATCTGGAACGTATACAGGAGGATATCGACTGGTTCCAAAAGAAATTTGATTATCGTTTTCAAGATGCTGACTGGAAAAATTCCAGAGATTCCGTACAACGTGCCATGCAAAAAATCGGGAGCGGTTATCCTGCAGATCCTCCGTATCAGGCTAAATAATCGTAAAACAAAAGGGAGCCAAAAGCTCCCTTTTATTCTTATTAATCCACCGTATTGATTCGTGCAATTGCACGTTTCAGTGCCGCTTCTGCACGAAGCATATCTGTTCCTTCCTGTTTTGCAGTAAGCCGATCTTCCGCGCGTTTCTTTGCCGCTTTTGCACGGGCTACATCAATATCATCCGGCCACTGGGCATCTTCAGCAAGTACGGTAATCTTATCTTTCAGGATTTCTACAAATCCTCCAAGAATTGCTGCTTTCTTCACTTCCCCTTCATTGTGAATTTTCATCACACACGGTTCCAGAATGGTCGTAAGCGGTATATGCTGAGCATAGATACCGAGCTCTCCTTCTGTGCTTGTGAATTCCAGGAATTCAGCTTCGCCTTCTGTGAACACTCTGTCCGGAGAAATGATACTCAGTTTAAACTTTTCTGCCATAGGACGTCCCTCCTATTTCACACGGGCAAGCACGTCATCAATATTACCTGCATTCAGGAAATATCCTTCCGGAATATCATCATGCTTTCCTTCCAGAATTTCCTTGAAGCCCTGAATCGTCTCGCTGATCGGAACATAACGTCCCTCCAGGCCGGTGAACTGCGTAGCTACATGGAACGGCTGGGACAGGAATCTCTGAATCTTACGAGCACGAGATACAACCAGCTTATCTTCTTCTGAAAGCTCATCCATACCAAGAATTGCGATAATATCCTGCAGTTCTTTGTATTTCTGAAGAATCTCCTGTACACCACGGGCAACTTTATAGTGTTCCTCGCCAACAATATGCGGGTCGAGAATACGGGATGTAGACTCCAGCGGGTCTACAGCCGGATAAATACCAAGTTCTACGATAGCACGTGAAAGTACGGTCGTCGCATCCAGATGGGCAAATGTTGTAGCCGGAGCCGGGTCAGTCAAGTCATCGGCCGGTACATATACAGCCTGTACGGATGTGATAGAACCACTCTTTGTTGAAGTAATACGCTCCTGAAGAGCCCCCATCTCTGTCTGCAGTGTCGGCTGGTAACCTACGGCTGAAGGCATACGTCCAAGCAACGCAGATACCTCAGAACCTGCCTGTGTGAAACGGAAAATATTGTCGATGAAAAGAAGTACGTCCTTTCCACCTTTATCACGGAAGTATTCAGCAAGAGTCAGTCCGGTAAGACCTACTCTCATACGCGCTCCAGGCGGTTCGTTCATCTGTCCGAATACCATGGCCGTTTTCTTAATAACTCCGGATTCTGTCATTTCACCATATAAGTCATTTCCCTCACGGGTACGTTCACCTACACCTGTAAATACAGAATAGCCACCATGTTCTGTTGCAATATTTGTAATAAGTTCCTGGATAAGTACCGTTTTTCCTACTCCGGCACCTCCAAACAGACCGATCTTTCCACCCTTCTGATATGGGCAAAGAAGGTCAACGACTTTGATACCGGTCTCCAGCATCTCGGTCTCTGTTGCCTGTTCTTCAAAACTTGGAGCTTTTCTGTGAATCGGCATATACTCTACATCTTCCGGTGCAGGCTTTTCGTCGATTGGCTTACCAAGTACGTTGAAGATACGGCCAAGTGTTGCTTCGCCAACTGGTACGGAAATCGGTCCTCCGGTTGCAACGGCTTCCATACCGCGAACCAGACCGTCCGTTGAATCCATGGCAATACATCTTACTGTGTCGTCACCCAGATGCTGTGCAACTTCTACCACAAGGATTCTTCCGTCTTTTCTCGTAATTTCAACCGCTTCGTTGATTTCCGGTAATTTTCCTTCTGAAAACTTGAGGTCAAGTACGGCACCGACAACCTGGGTGATCTTCCCTATATTCTTATCTGCCATTTTTTCCTCCTTACTTACAAGGCCCTTGCTTGATTACTAACCGATTGCTTCCGCACCGGCAATAATCTCCGTAAGTTCCTGAGTAATAGCACCCTGACGTGCTCTGTTATATTTCAATTCCAAATCATTAATCATTTCTTCTGCATTGCTTGTAGCAGAATCCATTGCCTGCATACGGGCACCATTTTCACTTGCAACCGCTTCTATAAAAGCGCCATACAGAATGCTGCTGATATACTTTGGAACAAGAAGCCGGACAGCTTCCTCTTCCTCCGGTTCGAAATTCATCGGAGTAATCTTGTCCACTGCATTTGCTTCCTCTTCCCCTTCCTCTGCCTCCTGTGCTTCAACCGGAAGCACTTTCATCAGAGTCGGTATATGGCTGACCGTATTTTTAAAGAAAGTATAGGCAAGGTAAATCTCTCCGATCTCGCCCTTGGCAAAATCGTCAAGAAGTCGGGTTGCAACTACTTTCGCATCATCATAAACCGGTTCTTCAATGATCTCCGAATAATCGGCAACCACTTCGTACCCTCTGTGCTTCAGCAGTTCCAGTCCCTTTCCTCCGACCGCATAAATGCGAACGTCCTCTTTCTTAAAATCACTGCCGGTAATCAGTCTTACGATATTTGAATTGTACCCTCCGGCAAGACCTCGGTTAGAAGTAACTACAACGATCGCTTTTTTCTCGCAACCATTTGATTTTACATACGGATGATCGAGATTGCCTGCTTTGGCAAGCAATGAGGTCATTGTCTGGTACATACAATTAAAATATGCTTTCGAATCCTCGGCACGGCTTCTTGCTTTCTGTAATTTAGCGGTAGAAACAAGCTTCATGGCTTTTGTAATCTGCTGCGTACTCTGGATACTGGTCCGACGCCGCTTGATATCTCTCATAGATGCCATGATCTGTCACCTCTTCCTAGAATTCTTTTTTAAATTCGCTGATTGCCTTCTTCAGTGTCTCTTCTACTTCCTCAGTCATAACTTTCTTTGTTCTGATAGATTCTGGAATTTCCGGATATTTTGTGTCAATATATTCAAATAATCCCTTTTCAAAACGAAGAACATCCTCAACCGGGATATCAAGAATCAGCTTCTTAACAGCAGCGTAAATGATAATAATCTGGTATTCAACCGGCATCGGCTGATACTGTGGCTGCTTCAGAATTTCACGAACACGCTCGCCCTGTGCAAGACGTTCTGCCGTATCAGCGTCAAGATCAGAACCGAACTGGGCGAAAGATGCCAGCTCACGATACTGAGCAAGGTCTGTACGGATCGTACCTGCAATCTTCTTCATAGCCTTGATCTGTGCGGAACCACCAACTCGTGATACAGAAAGACCCGCGTTGATAGCCGGACGGAAACCGGCATTGAAAGCTTCTGTTTCCAGATAGATCTGACCATCTGTAATTGAAATTACGTTGGTCGGAATGTAAGCTGATACGTCACCTGCCTGAGTCTCGATGATCGGAAGTGCAGTAAGAGAACCTCCGCCAAGTTCATCAGAAAGACGCGCAGCTCTTTCCAGAAGTCTTGAATGCAGATAGAAAACGTCTCCAGGATAAGCCTCACGTCCTGGCGGACGACGAAGCAGCAAGGAAAGTGTACGGTATGCAGTTGCATGTTTGGACAAGTCATCATAAACGATCAGAACGTCTTCGCCCTTCTCCATCCATTCTTCACCCATTGCACATCCTGAATATGGTGCAATGTACTGCAGAGGTGCCAGTTCACTTGCTGTCGCAGCTACTACGGTGGTGTAATCCATAGCGCCATAGCTCTCCAGTGTCTTTACAATGTTAGCAACGGTAGAAGCCTTCTGTCCGATTGCTACATAGATACATTTTACTCCCTGCCCTTTCTGATTGATAATCGTATCAATCGCAATGGCAGTCTTACCGGTCTGTCTGTCACCGATGATAAGCTCACGCTGTCCACGTCCGATCGGAATCATGGAGTCGATCGCTTTGATACCGGTCTGCAGAGGGGTATCTACTGATTTACGGGTAATAACACCCGGTGCTACTCGTTCGATCTGACGGTAATTCTCCGCCTGAATCGGTCCTTTGCCATCAATTGGCTGTCCAAGTGCATTTACTACACGACCCAGCATGCAGTCGCCTACCGGAACCTCAACAACTCGTCCGGTCGTCTTAACGGTATCCCCTTCATTAATGTTCTTGTGATCTCCCAGAAGAACGGCACCAACGTTGTCTTCCTCCAGGTTCAGCACCATACCATATACTTCAGAAGGGAACTCCAGAAGTTCTCCCTGCATCGCATTTTCAAGGCCGTGGACACGCGCAATACCATCCGCTACCTGAATAACGGTTCCCACGTCAGAAACATTAAGCTCAGACGCGTATCTCTGAATCTGTTCTTTAATCACAGAACTAATCTCTTCTGGTCTTAAGTTCATGGAGCGAATCCACCTTCTTTCTCTAAATTTTCAAGGATAAATCAAACCTGTATCTTTCTCAGGCTCTTTGACAGCTCGTACAGCTTTGTCTTGATACTTGAATCCACAACACGGTCACCGATACGAATAACCATTCCGCCGATCAATGATGCATCAACCGCATAATTCATTTCAAATGATTCATATCTTGTTGTTTCAAGCAGCCGTCTGACTATCTCATCCTTCTGCCCATCTGTCAGCTCTACCGCTGTTGTCACATAGGCAATTCCGATTTTCTTTTCTTCTTTTACCAGTCCGATAAAATAATCGAACACGGATTCAATATTACTGTAACGCCCTTTGGCAATCATCAGTTTCATCAATTCCACGATCTCATCGGAAATCCGACCGCGGAAGACGGTTTCAATGACATTTTCCTTATCCTCACGTATGACTTTCGGATTCTCCATCATCTTCTGGAGTTCTTCGTTTGCCTGAAGAAGCTTCTGAAGTTCCAAAACCTCCTCATACATATCATCCATACGTCCGGCTTCACGGGCAGCTTCAAACAGGGCGTCGCCGTAAACCTTTGATACTAACTTAGCCATGTCTGTTCACCCATTTCTTTTAATGTATCATCAATCAGACTATCCTGAACACTAGTGTCAATGGAAGCTGCAACAACCTTTCCAGCCATCATAGACGCGATCGAGATCATCTCCTGCTTCATATCATCCAGAGCACGTTTCTTCTCCAGTTCAATTTCAACATTCGCGCGTTCAATAATGCGAGCCGCCTCTTCCTTCGCCTCAGCGATGATCTTTGCTTCGTTTTTCATCGCTTTCTTGCGGGCTTCACTCAGGATTTCTTGAGCTTCTTTATCGACTTCTTTTAATTTCTGCTCATATTCTTCTTTATATACGATAGCTTCTTCTTTTTCTTTCTTTGCAGTTTCCTGCTCCGCTGCAACTCTCTTCCGACGATCTTCCAGAACCTTACGAACCGGATCGAATAACAGATAAGAGAGCAATGTGAACAGTACAAACATACTGCAGGCCATTACGGCTGCATCAAAAAGAAGCTGCGCATCCAAGTTAAATAAACGCTCCAAAGCCTGGCCTCCTTTCTCTTATTTTGTCAAGGCATAACCACTCTTTTTACAGTTTTCCAAGCAGTGGGTTAGCGAATAAGAGAATCAATGCGATAACCAGACCATAAAGACCGGTTGTCTCTGCTACGGCCTGTCCTAAAAGCATGGTAGATGTTACGTCAGATTTTGCTCCCGGATTACGTCCTACTGCTGCTGCACCATGTCCGGCAGCGATACCCTGTCCAACTCCAGGTCCGATACCTGCGATCATCGCAAGACCTGCTCCAATTGCTGAACACGCTAAAATTAAACCTTCATTAGAAATATTCATAATAATCTTCCTCCTGTTTTCTTTTTGTCTTAATCTCTTTCTGGATTTGAATTTTTTTCAGCATCTGCTAATCGGGTACCTTGTCTTTAATAAATACCATTGTCAGCATTGCAAACACGTATGCCTGAATACAACCTGAGAACAGGTCAAAGTATACGTGTAAAATTCCCGGCCAGCCCCATGTAATCTTATATAACAGTCCATATAAGAGTCCCATGATAACCGTTCCGGAAAGCACGTTACCAAACAAACGCAGTGAAAGCGAAATCGGCACTGCGATCTCACCGATCAGATTAATCGGGAACAAGAGTGGCAACGGTTGGAACAAACTCGTAAATGCTCCAGCTTTGTTGTACTTGATATTGTTGTACTGAATCAAAGTAAAACTGATAAGACCAAGCGGCAATGTAACGCCATAATCTGCCGTTGGCGGCCTGAGTCCTAAAAGTCCGGAAATATTCGATACGATCAGGAACAGGAACAGCACTCCAATGTAATTCCGGTACTTTGTTCCCAGTTCCTTGCCCATGCTGCCGTATGTCATATTGTCGAGCATTTCAACAATAAACTCCGCAACATTCTGTAACGCTCCCGGCTTGCCTTCCGCATTACTTAGCTTAGAACGGACAACCAGCGCAAATATCAGCATTAACGCAATAACGATCAAGATACTGACATGGGTGGTGGTTAGCCAAAGCTCTTGTCCAAACAGTTCGAACTTGACGAGACCGTGGATTTGGAAATCCGGTTCTTTCGCCGCCAGTATCCCTAAGCTATTCCCCACATTTTTAACCTCCTTTACTTAAGATTTTTTAAGCTTTTGAAAAAGTTTGTGCATAATCGGCTGCGAATATGCTGCAACTTTTAATCCCATTACTCCTGCAATAAGCGTTAATATATTAACAAGGTTAAAGTAAGTGACTCCTATAAACAGAATGATCACTGCAATATACCTTTTCGCATACGCTTTCTGCATGTACTTTGAGGCGCCCTTCTCGTCAAGATACAATGCCTCATCCAAAGACTGCTTCATATGGATTGCCATCCCGATTCCGGTCGCGACTCCGATCCAGAGCCCTACCGCCATCCTCAGATGATCTCCCGGTATAAACAGACAGATAATCTGTGCTATAATTCCGTATATGACCATGGTCATGATCATGTCTTTCAACACTCTCTCATCTGATCTCTCCATACCCGTTCCCTTCTTCCTGCCAATCCTACTCTTTTCTGTCTTCCGGATCTTCATTTGCATGCCTGACTAAATAATATGCATTTCTTCCCCCCGCCAGCACACCAACAATAATTAATGGGATAAAAACCGGAAAAGATATTCTCTCCTCCAGCCATGCTCCGAGAAACGTGCACAACAAAATAGGGACCAGTATACTTATACCCACCTGTGAAATTAAGGCTAAAGTACGGAACACACTTTGTTTATAATTCATACCGATTCCCCACTTTCTGAAATTTCTCTGTATCCTATTATATCTGTTTTCGTGTCCGATGTCTAGCAATTTAATTCTAAAGCTTAATTTTTTTTATACATTTTTTAAAAAATGTTGTCCGAAACAAGGGATGTATTTTGGTAAAATCATAGAAAGATAGCAAATAATTGTTCTTTTTTGCGTACATAATAAAACTTGCATTTTTTCTGTCTTACATTTAAAATAAAATCAGATTTTTTTGAAAAGAGGTTGCATATGAATTCAATTAATGACTGTTATACGTTAAACAACGGTACATCACTCCCCTGCTTCGGCTTCGGAACTTACAATGAGAAAGACGGAGACAATCTGGAAATCATCCGCACTGCCATCCGAACCGGATACCGTTTCTTTGACACGGCCTCCATCTATGAGACAGAAAGAGTGCTCGGTCAGGCTATCAAAGAAAGTGGTATTCCACGTGAAGAATTTTTTATTGAAAGCAAATTATGGATCGATGAAATGGGCTATGAAAATGCCAAAAGGGCATTTGAAGCAACGCTGGATCGTCTTCAGATGGATTATCTGGATCTTTACCTGATCCATTGGCCACGCCAGACCGGCGACGAAAATGAAAACTGGAAAGAATTGGACCTGGAAACCTGGCGGGCGCTGGAAGATCTGCATGCAGAGGGTAAAATCAGGAGTCTTGGGTGCAGCAATTTCCTTCCGCATCACCTGGACAATCTACTTTCCGGATGCAAAATAAAACCGGTGGTCGACCAGTTGGAACTTCATCCCGGGTATTCTCAGGAAGCAGCCGTCAGCTACTTACTCGCCCACGATATCCGTCCGATGGCTTGGAGCCCGCTCGGACGAGGCCGCGAAAATGCTTTAGCCGGGAATGCACTTCTTGCGAAGCTCGCTAAAAAATATCAAAAAAGTATTCCTCAGATCAACCTCCGTTTTCTTCTTCAAAAAGGCATCATTCCGATTCCAAAAGCTTCTACCGAAGCACATATGAAGAGTAATATGGATATCTTTGATTTTTCTATTTCCGAAGAAGATATGTGGATCATGACCTGTATGCCTCAGACCACATGGCTGGGTGAACATCCTGATTTCTACATTCCGACTCGCAAAAGTAATCCTGAGCAGTAAGGATAAGATTTTTCAACACATTAAAACAGTCGGGGAACAGACAAGTTCTTATCTGTTTCCCGACTGTTATTTTACGATGCAAAACCTTTCTTCTTATACATCCCATTCCAGTCTGTGAAGATGTCCCTCTGTATTCATCCCCGCAAATCCGTTCTGTCTCAACGCCTCATACAATACAATCGCGACAGAATTTCCCAGATTCAATGAACGAATGTCTCCTACCATCGGGATCCGTATCGAATCCTCTTTATGATGAATCAGAATCTCCTCAGGAATTCCGGCGCTTTCTTTTCCGAACATAATGTAGCAGTCAGGCTCATAATGCACGTCCGTATATAAATTCGGAGATTTCGTGGTCGCCATGTAAATCTTCACTCCCGGATTCCTCTCCATAAAATCCTGGTAATCGATATATGTGGTAACATCCAGATCCTTCCAGTAATCCATTCCCGCACGCTTCAGGCTTTTCTCATCCAGCCTAAAACCAAGTGGTTCTATCAGATGCAGCCTGGTGTTCGTCGCAACACAGGTGCGGCCAATATTGCCTGTATTCGCAGGTATCTCCGGTTCAAACAATACAATATTCAGCATCCCAGTTCTCCTCTGTCATAAAAGTTAGACTTCTTTTATTTTCTGTGTACGCAGCCTTGTAATAAACCGTTCCAGACGTCCAAGCGCTTCTTTCAGATCTTCCAGAGAATATGCATAAGAAATTCTCACGAATCCTTCTCCGCTGGCTCCGAAAGCGGTGCCCGGAACGACCGCCACCTTCTCCTCTTCAAGGAATCTTGTGGCGAATTCTTCCGAAGTCATTCCAAATTCCTTGATACTTGGGAAAATATAAAAAGCACCGTATGGTTCAAAACATTCCAATCCCATTCTTCTCAATTCATGAACCAGAAAACGTCTTCTCTGATTATAAGCTTCGCGCATCTTAGCCACTTCTCCGCGGCAGTTTCTGAGCGCTTCCACTGCTGCATACTGACTGTTTGTCGGTGCGCACATAATTGCATACTGATGAATCTTTGTCATTTGTGCAATGATTTCTGCCGGTCCGCAGGCATACCCCAATCTCCATCCGGTCATGGCAAACCCCTTTGAAAAGCCGTTAACCAGAATCGTTCTTTCTTTCATTCCCGGAAAACTTGCAATGGAAACATGATCTCCCATATAACTTAATTCAGAGTAGATTTCATCCGAGAGCACAAACAGATCATGCTTGATCACCACATCCATAATCGGCTTCAGATCCTCGGAAGTCATAATTGCTCCCGTGGGATTATTCGGGAACGGCATGACCAAAATCTTGCTCTTCGGTGTAATCGCCGCTTCCAGTTCTTCTGCCGTCAGTTTAAACTGATTCTCGTTCTTCAGGGGAATTACAACCGGCACTCCGTCTGCCATAAATGCACACGGAAGATAGGACACATAACTCGGCTGCGGTATCAACACTTCATCTCCCGGATCCAGCATAGCACGAAACATCATATCAATCGCTTCACTGCCTCCTACAGTCACGAGGACTTCGTGATAAGGATCATATTCTACATTTACCCTGTCTTTCAGATAATTTGCAATCTCGATCTTCAGTTCCTTAAGCCCTGCATTCGATGTATAAAATGTACGTCCTCTTTCCAACGAATAGATTCCTTCTTCACGGATTCTCCATGGCGTATCAAAATCCGGTTCTCCAACGCCCAGTGAAATCGCATCCTTCATTTCATTTACAATATCAAAAAACTTACGAATCCCTGATGGTTCTAATTGTACTACTTTCTGTGATAATGGATTTCTCATTACGGTGTCACCAACATCCTTTCTTCCTTCTTCTGCGGTACCATGATGGTTCCATGGTCTTTATATTTCTTCAAGATAAAATATGTAGATGTTCCAATAATTGATTCGATCGGCGCCAGTTTCTCAGACACAAACTGAGATACCCCTTTCAATGTCCATCCTTCCAGAATGACCATCAAATCATAACCGCCTGAAATCAGGTACACAGCAGTCACTTCCGGAAAATTGTAAATTCTCTCAGCAATTTTATCAAAGCCCTGATCTCTCTGCGGGGTCACTCTTACTTCGATCAATGCCGTAATCATATCTGAACCTGCTTTATCCCAGTCAATAATCGTATGATATCCACAAATGATCTTTTCCTTCTCCATAGCGGCAATCTCATTTGCTACCGTTACTTCATCCGTTCCCAGCATAATAGCAAGTTCGCCAAGGTTCGCTTTGCTATTACGCTCAATATAATTCAGAATTGCTCTTCTTGTTTCTTTATTTTCCATGATTCTATCCTCCAGAATATCCGATAACGGGTCATGTCGATCCCGTCTAAATTAAAATCTTCGTCAATTCATCCGGTGCAGGGCGATCAATATACCGTATTTCTCCCTGGTTCAGGATGATTCTTTCACGGCCCGCCGTCGTATGTCCGATCACGGCTGCCGCCATTCCTTCCCTTGTAAGCGTATCTGCCAACTCTTCCCCTTTCGGCGTAATTACCAGGATACTTCCCGTACTGGTAAGCTGATAAGGATTGAGATGAAAATATTCACACACTTCGATTGTTTCCTGTTTTACGGGAATCCTCCTCATGTCTACAGAAAGACCGATATCCGCTCCTTCTGCCAGTTCCCAGAGTGCCGCAAGGATTCCACCGTCTCCAATCTGATGCATGGCAGATACGCCTATGGCATCAGCAGCTTTCATTTCTTTGAGCGAAATGAGCTCTTTTTCATAAGACGCAGTCTGTTTCAAAAACGCAGATGGAAAATGCTTAGCAAGACTTTCCTGTCTGGCCTTTAATATTCTTAACGTTCCCTCCAGACCGATCCACTTGATCTGCACAATATCCTGCCCTGCAGGCGCCTTGCAGCTCTGCAGTATTCTCTTTGTCGTTCCCACTGCCGTCACGTTCACGATCGTCGTCTGTATTCCAGGAACATTCTGTACGTCTGCCGCAAGAATCTCTATGCCATATTCTTTTGCAGCTTCCGAAGATGTCTGCATCATCGCTTTCAATCTGGATTCATACGCAAATTCAGGCAACATGATCTGAATGCTGACTCCTTTCGGTGATGCTCCTCTTGTCGCAAGCGCATTACATACCTGTGCTATGGCAAACACACACAAATCTTTTTCATTGCCATAGAGAGAAACGCCAGATGAAAGAATCATCTCACCCGGATCAGCCTTAATCCCATAACAGCACTCCTCCTTAGCCGGCGGAAAAAATGCCGCATGTACGTCTGTATTCAATTGTTTCAAGACGGACCGTCTGTATACGGTCTGCGATATCTTTCCCGGTTTCATCCGCTATTCTCCTTCCCCGGAACCACTCTGAAGTGTTCTTGCCTCACTTACAGCTTCCCGGATCTTATCTTCATTCTGACTCTGAATTGCAGTTCTTATCAGCTTGGATGCTTCTGCACTTCCCGAAGCCGTTCCGACTTTCACTGTTACTTCCGAAGCTTTATATGTACTGTTATTAATAACGTCGCGACTGACCTCCTGTCCATTCTCATAAACAACTTTCCAAAGCCTTGCCGTACGTCCATTGATTGCTGTTCCCTCTTCTTCCATCGAACCGATCGCACTATCCGGATCTTCTACATATTTCTTCGAATATTCTGTGCGCTCGAGTGTTTCACTTTCAAATTCTACTGAATGGCCTTCGGCCCTGGTATCTTTTCCGTAAATATAGAACCAGACCTTATTATTACTGTCAACGTATCCCTCAATCAGGATCGGGGTATCATAATTATTTTTAAATTTAAAATCTTTCACACCTTCTGCAATTGCCGCATCCCTCGATGGCTCCACATAATTGACGATCATAGAATGTGCACATCGCTCAGTAACTTCCAGTTCCGAATAAAGAACCGCGTTATACAGCGTCGTAGATACCTGACAGAGACCTCCTCCGATATTTTGAACGACCTGCCCGTTCTCATAAGCGCTGCCGGCCACATATCCATTCTCTTCTGTATACGGTGCCAAGGTCTGTTCTACCGAGAGTTCTTCGCCCGGCATCAAAAGTGTTCCATTGAGAAGCTCTGCTGCTCTTCGGATATTTTTCACCCGGTCACCGTATCCGGCTTGTGTGGAATAAGACCCCAGTTCATCCCGGATTGATTCCAGATCTGCTCTTGTCACCGAGGGTGCTTCCGATTCCTGAACCAGTTCCAGCGTAATTTCTTTATATTTCCATTTTTCATTTAAATATTTTTCAAGATTCGCCAGAGATTCTTCGATTTTAATCTTATTTCCCGCCGCCTCATCCGTAATCTCAAATCCGGAACCTTTATGAGTAATCGTAGCATCCACAGCACGCGTCTCCATAGGAAGCGCCTTTTCAGTTAAAACTGATTTTGCACTCTCTCCATCCAGCTGATACGTGTCGTCAAGCACCAGTTCATTTTTTCCCAGCTTCCGGATCTGCCGGAAACGCTTCCAGACTGATCCCTCTTTCCCATAAGAGACTGCCTCTTCTATCAGCTTATCCACATCTTTCATTTCAATTCCCAGATCACCAAGTGTTGTCTTAGCGGTCTGTTCTCCAACTTTGAGAGTTACTTTGAGCTGTCTGTATTCCGCCATCTTTTTCTCTACAGCATCTTTTGCCTGCTCTTTTGTCATACCAGACAGTTCTACTTTCCCTATGTAGATATGATTACTGATTTTATCTTCCTCTGTTTTATTCACATAACGATAAAGCAAACCATAAGAGATACCGCAAACCAGCAAAATACACAGCAAAAACAAACCGCTTAGATAGGCGATTCTCTGTCTTTTCCTTCTTCTCGCTTTTTTGCTCAAATGCGGTTTTCTTTTACGCTTCGGCATTGCCAGTTTCCCCTCTTTGCTGCACTTCTTGTTTTACCGCTCCTAAATCAAATACGGCAGTACCATCGTAACCACCATCGCCGCAATGACTACGAGGATGATCACTGCTGCTGCTCTCTGTGTCTTTTTACGATTGAACATTGTTTTCACCTCTACATGCATATTTCTTTACATTCTATACTCTTTGCCTCATTTTTGCAATACACAAGCCTCGCTTTTTTCATAGACCTCTTCACAGATCGTATAAATCGCTGCCTCATGATTCAGCGGACTCCTGTTCTGATAGTCAAACAACAGAATCACCCGTCTGGAACTCATATTTCCAAGTACATCAAAGGAAAACGCTTCGAGATGTGTCATTTTTCGCAGTTGCCTTCTGTCGTAGTCCTCATATCCAGCCAGATACCGGTGTTTCTTTGCTTCCTGATCATAGAATTCCTTTTCCTCTTCTTTTGAAATTCGTTCTTCTCCTGCAAATTCCGGCCGGTTTTTCGCGTTTTCCCGAAGGAAGTAATCCAACGTCATCAACTGTCGATATTCCTCCGTATGTTCGGGATCCCGTTCTTCTGTAAAATCCAGAAGTATCTCATAACGAGTTACTCTGGAATGGCTCACAAGATTCATTCCTCTTTCTTCATAAAAGCGGCTCAGATCCTCAAAAAAAGCAAATGGGCTTTCATATAAACGGATGATATACGGTAAACTATGGCAAAACTGTCTGCTGTTATAATACATTTCAACCATCTCTTCAATTCCTTTAAGTCGTAGTATATCATCATAGGGCAGCCACTTTGTGTGCAGCACTTCATAAGGCGGAAGACTTTTCGCAGCCAGTTCATATTCTTCTTTATGTTCTTCCATATAGGATCCTTTCAGCACTTTTAAAAATCCCAGCTGAAGCTGCTCCGGCTGCAGAGCATAAACATCATTAAACGATCTTTCAAAACTTTCATAGTCTTCAAACGGAAGCCCGGCAATCAGATCCAGGTGCTGGTGAATATTTCCAAATGAATGAATTCTCTTCACGATCCGCGCCACTTCTCCAAAACGCATTGTACGGTGTATTTCACGGATCGTCTCAAGATTTGTAGACTGTACCCCAATTTCCAGCTGAATCAGTCCCGGGCGCATCCGGCTCATCAGTTCCAGTTCCTCTTCATTCAGAAGATCCGCAGAAACTTCAAAATGAAAATTCGTAATGCCATTATCATGATCCATGATATAGCTCCAGATCGTCATCGCATGGTTATGACTACAATTGAATGTCCTGTCAACAAATTTCACTTGCGGTACTTTATGATCAATCAAAAATTGCAGCTCCTTTTTTACCAGTTCTAAATTGCGAAATCTCAGGCACTTATCCACCGATGACAGACAGTAACTGCATGAAAACGGACATCCCCTGCTGGATTCGTAGTATATGATCTTGTTTTCAAAATCTTTCATATTATGATATACAAACGGAACATCACTCAGATTCATTACCGGCCGCCATTCATTTTCGCCTATCTCTTCCGTCTGAATTACATCTGAGAACCGCCGATAAGTGATTCCCGGAATCTCGGCCAGTTCTTTTGTCTGATTCCGACTGCTTTTATTATAATGCATCAGAAGCTCTGCAAAAGTCTTCTCGCCTTCCCCCATCATCACACCATCCACTTCCGGGAGCCGTCTCAACACATCTGCCGCATCATAAGATACCTCCGGGCCCCCCAGCCACAGGATCACATCCGGCAAAATTTTGCGTATTTCGCGCACAATCTCTTCAACATAGATCAAATTCCAAATATAACATGACAAGCATAGCATATCCGGCTTTCTTTTATAAATATCCATTAATATCTCATCCGTCTGCTGATTGATCGTATATTCCGCAATTTCTATCCTGACATCATTCTCTTTCTCCGTACCTTGCATCTTCTCCTCGGCATACGCTTTCAGACTATAAACAGCAAGATTAGAATGTATATATTTTGCATTTATAGCAGTTAACAAAACTTTCATACTCTGCCTCCTCGCTTACCACTAGCTGTTACTCATCACTATATAGCAAATCGAGTCATTTGTAAAATATTGAAAGTAAATTGATTTTTTTATATAAACTGGCTATTATATAGATATCTTAAATTCTTTATCAAAGGAGTATAACTATGCAGACAACCAAATGGCAAAAAGATTATGAAGAATTTGAAGCAGTCACAAGGAAATTTTATGCAGGCGAAGTAACAGTTCCTGAATATAAGGGGTTTTCCGGAGGATTCGGCAGCTATGCACAGCGCGGCGGGAAATCCAGCATGCTTCGTCTGCGTCTATCTGGAGGACGTGTCACAAAAGAAAAGCTCGGATTTATTGCAGATGCAATCCGAAAATATCATATAGACAAAGTACATTTTACCACCTGTCAGACCATCCAGTTTCACAATCTGAACGCGGATACAGTCTGTGAGCTGTCCGTTTCAGCGCTTGACGCCGGCATCGTGACCCGTGGAGGCGGCGGTGATTTTCCAAGAAATGTTATGGTCTCTCCGCTGAGTGGCGTGGAAAAGGGCGAATATTTTGATGTGATGCCATATGCCAATGCAGCTGCCGATTACTTGATGGGGCTGATCAAAACAGTCAAACTCCCCCGCAAATTAAAAGTATGTTTCTCAAATTCTCCTGCCAATCAGACGCACGCAACATTCCGCGATCTTGGTTTCTGCGCAAGAGAAGACGGCACCTTTGACGTGTACTGCGCAGGTGGACTGGGCAACAACCCTAAAATGGGGGTTCCAGTAGCTGAAAAAATCCGTCCCGACCAGATTCTCTATTATATTGAAGCAATGGTTCGTTTATTCACCACATATGGAAATTATGAGAATCGTGCCAAAGCAAGAACCCGTTATATGCAGGATGTGCTTGGTGACAAACTGCCGGAAGAATATTTGAAGAAACTAGAAGATGCAAAAGCAGAGTGTCCGGATCTGACTCTTCATATCTCCGATAGCGTTTCTCCAAAATTCAGCGATGGTTCTGAAGTGGTTTCTCCCCGAATTATTGCTCAAAAGCAAAATGGTTTATACGCTGTCAAGTATCATCCAATCGGCGGATGCCCTTCTCCAGAAAAACTGGTTGACCTTTATGAAGCAATCTGTGACATGGATGGTGTTGAGCTTCGCCTCACTCCGGACGAAGGCGCATATATCATAAACTGTACCGGAAAGGAAGCTGAGAGAATTCTGGAGATCACATCCGACAGTGCCGGAACCGTATTCGAGTCTTCCGTTGCATGTATCGGCGCTTCTATTTGCCAGGTAGGTGTCCGTGACTCTCAGGCTCTCCTTGCCACTCTGGTAAACGAATCCAGAAAATGGGATTTTGCTGACGGTGTTCTTCCTCAGATTCACATTTCCGGCTGTCCATCTTCCTGCGGAACTCACCAAATCGGCAAAATCGGCTTCCGCGGCGGTATGAAGAAAGTAGACGGGAAACCGGTCTCTGCATTTGTGATGACGGTCAACGGAGAAGATGAAGAGAATCATGAACGTTTTGGCGAACAGCTCGGAACGATACTGGAAACCGATATCCCTGCATTTTTCAAAGACCTTGGAGAAGAGATCTCCGCTTCCGGTATGCTGTATGATGACTGGTATGCAAAGAATCCGGAACGCTTCAAAGAAATTGCAGGCAAATATTTATAAAATGAAAGCATAGCCGTTGACATTTTGGCGAAAACAAGTTACAATTATATTCCGTGCAGCCGGGGTGTTAGCGGTACCCTGTACCTACAATCCGCTATAGTAGGGGTGATGCTGTGCCGAGGGCTTTTCTTGTCAAAGCTGCCTCCGGTTCGTGGCGTTGATATCTGGGTCTTACGCGGCGGATCTCTGTGAACCGTGTCAGGTCGGGAACGAAGCAGCACTAAGCAGATGCTTCTGGGTGCCGTAAGGTAGCCTGGGTTGAGTTTACAGCCGGAGTACCGTTTGGGGGGAAATTGTTCGACGCACAGCGCACGAAAAATAATCTCGTTTTCTTATTAGTATCACTTGACTTTCCCCCGATAATCAACTACGCTTATTCTATATAATATGAACCGACTTCAGATATTATTTTTCTGAAATGCCGATGTAAATCAAGGAGGAGATTGCGATGTACGCAGAATTTGACGAAACTTTAGTAACTGGTAATGAGATGATCGACTCTCAGCATAAAGAGCTGATTGACAAAATTAATGACTTATTGAAGAGCTGTGAGCAGAGCTCCGGTAAAGTAACTGCAATCCAGACACTGGGTTACCTTGCAGACTACACTGATTTCCATTTTTCAGCTGAAGAAAAACTTCAGGAAGAGATCGGATACCCGGGAATTGCTGAACATAAGCAGAAACATGAAGAACTCCGTCAGGTCGTTTCCGAACTTCACGCTATGCTCGAGGAAGAGGAAGGTCCGTCCGAGGCTTTCGTTGCGCAGGTTCAGAAGAATGTCGTTGACTGGCTTTATAACCATATCAAAGGATTTGACCGTTCTGTTGCAGAGTACAAGAATATGACTCTCAACGATGAAAAACTGTAAAAAATAAAGACATTAAAATCTCTGATTGGAGTCCTCAATTTCCAATCAGAGATTTTCTTTTTCCAGTTCCTTTTTTCGTTTTTGCTTTTCGCGGAGCTCTTTAAAAAATCCTTTCATCATCAGAGAACATTCCTCCTCCAGTACGCCGGTTTCCAGCTCCACCTGATGATTGAACTTTGCAACCTGAAGAAGATTCAGTATCGACCCGGCGCATCCTGCTTTCGGATTCATGCATCCAACCACGACTCGTTTCATACGTGCCTGTACGATTGCTCCTGCACACATCTGACATGGTTCCAACGTCACATATAAGGTGCAGTCTTCCAATCTCCAGTCCCCCATTTTCCTACTAGCTTTTTTGATGGCAAGAATTTCTGCATGTGCAAGCGGATTTTTATCTGTGGTACGCCTGTTATATCCACGTCCAATAATCTTTCCTTCATAAACAATCACACAGCCAATTGGTACTTCCTCAATTTTCCATGCCTTTTTTGCCTGCCTGATTGCTTCCCTCATATACTTTTCATCCTCAGTGAGCTGTCTCTTCATCCTCTTCTCTCCTCGTTTTTTTTATCACATTACTGATTTCACGACACCAATACCCAAAATCTTCCGACTGACTGCGTTCTCCTTCTGTCCATTCCATTTCTCCTTTTTCCGGCTTCATAAACTGCCGAAATCCAAATGCACCGGCTGCGCATTCCTCTCTGGGATGATAAATCCCCGGAACTCCGAGCCAGCATCTCCCATCTTTCCGAAATGAAACCAGATGATGATAGTTGTGATATCCGTGAAGCAGGAAATGATTGTTTGCCAGACGCCACTCCCTGCGTGGAAGCTGGGCGAGGTCCTGTCTGCTGATTTTGAAAATCTGTTCCCTGTATCCTTCTTCCTTTTCTGTTACTTCTTCCGTCAAGGACTCCCTATCATCTTCCAGCTTCTCGACAGGCTCTGATTGTTCCACATTTTCCGTCAGTTCTTCTTCCTCCGGAGCCTCCGTATCCGCTGGCACTTTCTCCCCGGAGCTTTCCGGATTCTCCGGAATGTCCTCTTTCTTTGAAAGCTCCACATCTTCCGGCAATTCTTCTTTCTCCGACTGCTTCGTTTCCTCTTTCGTCTCCCGCCGCAATATTTCCTCCCGTCTTATCATATTTTCAACATCAACCCGTCGTTCATTCCAAACAGCCGCATACCATTCTTCTTCCTCGTTTCTTTTCTTCCGGAGAATCATTCCTTCAATCTTGTTGAAAAAATCAATACCACCTGCGTCTTCCGCAGAATACGCAAGTCGATACCCAAAAGCAGATCTTGTTCCCGGGATTTCGCCCATATAAATTCCCACTGTCTGATTTCCCATCAGATAAAAAAGGAAGATTTCCAGTGTCTGTCCGTCCGACACCGGAAATCCCTGTCCGTAAATCTGGATCACTGCCGAATCATCAGATTCTTCTGTCCGCACAAATCCTACATTTCTGATTCGTTTCCCATTTTGATATTCATACAGATACCGGATAAATTTCTTCATAGCAAGAGTGCACTCCTTCAAAAAACATACCTACTCTAACTTATTCAGAATAATCCGAAATCATGACTAAAAAATCGCTGTGAGTTCTTGATACAGACGTTTTGCATAACTGTCCGTCATTCCACAAATATAATCCGTCACAAGCAGGAGACGGAGATACAGCTTTTCCGATTCACTTTTTCCTTTACTGTGAAAATAATATGCACTTTTATAATTATCTGATATAAAAGAAATAATCCTTTTATCGATTGTTCCCGGTTTCTCATAAGGGTTATCAAATTTCATGACAGCTGCCGAAAACTTATCCATCAAAAAATTCAGCATAACCGACTCTTTCATTTCCATTTTATAAATCTGCGCCGAAGTAAACACCTCGCGAAATGCCAGACTTCCAAGCAGATCCATCAGTTTTTCTCCATACGTCCCATAAAAAAGATCATGTTCATATCTTCCATCCATGATCGCTTCATAATTCGATGTAAACCCATCGGTTGCACAAGTAATCATGAAACCTTGTACACGAACAATCCAGTTCTTGACCGCATACTCCTCTGGTTTCCGTTCTCCGCGCTCTTTTCCCCTCATATAGAATTTGTCAAGTTCATACAACGCATCAAACGGACCTCCAGTTTCTCCTGTCTCCGTATTAAGATTTTCCAGTTCTTCTCTCAGCTTATGGAACGAAATAAATCCTTTAATAAATGAATCTTCGATATCGGCCGTTTTGTATGCAATATCATCAGCAGCCTCAAGAATAAACGTCAGCGGATGCCGACATCCATTGGTCCCGGTCGTTTCCTGTACATCATAGAAAATATCTCGGTCTGCATAATAATATCCTAACTTTTTATCCTTAATATTCCCGCTCTCCGGCCTGATTTCCAGCGAAGAAACCGGATATTTGATTATACTCCCCAAAAGCGCATATGTCAGATTCATTCCCCGTTCATCCACGAGATAATGCAGCTTAGTCACAAGCCTCAGTGCCTGCGCATTTCCTTCAAAATGATATAAATCTTCTCGCATCTGCGGTTCTAACAGTTCTTCTGCCTTTTGCCCGCAAAATTCCAGTTTTCCCAGATTCTCTGCAAACCATTCCCGAATAGCAAGCTCCCCGAAATGCCCGAATGGCGGATTTCCTATATCATGAATCAGGCCTGCACATTGAAGAATACTACAGATATCCTCTTTCATTCTCGGACTAAATCCCGGATCCAGGCCATACGTCAGTATATTTTCACCGATATTCTGTCCCAAAGACTTGGCAAATGATGATACTTCCAGTGAATGAGTCAGACGCGTTCTAATAAAATCACTTTTATCCAAAGGAAATACCTGCGTTTTGTCCTGAAGCCGTCTGAACGACGCACTTCCTATGATTCGATGATAATCCTTCTCAAATTCACTGCGCAAATCTGTAGATTTAACAGAACCGGCACGATGTACACTCTGCCGGTCCCTCTTTGCTGATAAAAGCTTTTCCCACTCCATAACAGCCCTCTGTCATTAATCCAGATAGATTGGCGGTTCATAATCCTTGCCAAGCGTTGCTTTTTTACGCTCTTCAAATCCAAGGAATGCCCATTCCGTCATATCTGTCCATTTATGTTCCTTACGGTCATAAACCTGAACATAACCGATGCGCTTCGGATGCATCCGAACACTGTTCGATTGATATTCATGACCTGTATACGGATTCACATCACCATTTACAAGATCTTCATCTTCATCCACACGTTTCTTGATCGGCTGAAAATCTTTTGCTTTTTCGTGACGCTTTTCTTCTCTCTTTGGCGAAGAAATAATCTTTGTTATTCTGGAGAAACGCGATTCCCTATGCTCAGTCTTCGCTGTTTCCCCTTTCATGGTTTCCTCTGGCTCTGCTTCCGGCTGTACATCCGTAGCTTCTTCCATCACAGATTCCGATATTCTTTCCTCCTCTGTCGGTGCTTCTGCCACTGTCTCCTCCAGCACTTCTTCTCCGATTGCATCTTCTTCCGGCTCGCCATGAACCAGTTCTTCCTTAACTTCAGCTTCCTTAGCTGCTTCCTCCTCGCCTGCCGTCTTTTCCTCAGGTTCAGATATTTCCTCTACTACAGTTTCTGTCTCTGTGTCAACCGTTGTATCAATCATTTGCTCTACCACAGGTTCCGTGGCCGGAGCAGCTTCTTTTTCTCCCTCCTGCTCCTGCGGTTCTTCCATCATATCTACGATCTCGCCCACTGTAATATCTCGTTCCGCTTCCTTCGCTTCAGCACGTGCCGCTTTTCTTTCCTTCTTTGCTGCAAGCTTATCCAGTTCTTTACTTGTCGGTGGAACTTCTTCAATTACAGATGCCCTCTCTGCCGCTTCCTGACTTGCAAGAATACTGAGTTGGAACGAACACCCCAGAATGTCTGCAATCATGCGCATATCCTGCTCTTGAAAATTATCTCTTCCAAGACGCTGTGTCAGATTCTGTCTGGACATCTTTTTCCCAGTTCTTTCCTCAATCTGTTCTGCCAGCTCCTTGATTGTCATACCTTTTCTGCTTAAAACAATTTTTACTTGCTCCCCAAATGTGAGACTTATCATGCCATCTTCTCCTCCTTATTAATTCAGCACCATTTTCCCTATTTTTTATTGTAGCAAATGACAATTTATCCGTCAACAGTCGTCATTTTTTTCTTTATTTTTTGCTCTTTTTCTTCCTCCTGACTCGGATATTCTACACTTGCGATTTTCACAACTTTTTTCTCTCATTTTATTTATTTCTGTTCATGATTTACAAATTATAAAATTTTTATAAAAATACCTTTGATAAATCACTCCCCTTGTGTATAATAGCGGATATCCAAAAACAAGGGCGTTTTCCTAACACGGAAAGCGCCTTTTTGTTTTCCAGAAAAGGAGGGTGTTATTATGAAAAAACTGGAAATCATCATCCAGCCGGAGAAGCTTGAAGACCTGAAAGCAATTCTTGACGCTTCCAACGCAAACGGCGTTATGATCAGCAACATCATGGGATACGGCAATCAAAAAGGGCACAGAAAGATATATCGCGGAGCTGAATACAGCGTGAATCTTCTCCCGAAAGTAAAAGTTGAAACAGTCGTTGACCCTTCTGTTGCAGAACCTTTGATTCAGAAAATCGTTGAGGAAATCCAAACCGGAGCATACGGCGACGGCAAAATCTTTGTGTATGAAGTGGAAGATGCTGTCCGCATTCGTACTGATGAGCGCGGTACCGCAGCTCTTTAATCAAAATGGTACATATAAATAAAAAAATTCATATTTGTTATCAATGAGGATAGCTGTGCATCTGATGCATCAGGTATCCTTTTTTATAACAGAAAGAGGAGGTAGTATTATGGGATTAACAGCATTAATTGAAAGCGGCATGGAAGCCACGGCAGCAACAGAGCTTCTTCTGAATGTAGTATGGACAATTGTAGGTGCAATATTGGTTTATTTCATGCAGGCAGGCTTTGCTATGTGTGAGGCCGGTTTTACAAGAGCCAAAAACACAGGTAACATTTTGATGAAAAATATGATGGACTTTGTCCTGGGAAGTCTTTTCTTCTTTATATTCGGGTTTGCAATCATGCATGGAAGTGACTGGAACGGAATCATCGGTTCAACCGGCTTCTTAGATCCGACCAAACTTGCCGATGCTGACGGATTATTCAACGGTCTTCCAATCGGCGTATTTATCATTTTCCATATTGTATTCTGTGCGACTGCCGCAACCCTCGCAGCACTGATCGTAACATGGATCCGCTACGGCAAACCAGACGTATCCATGACCTTCAACGGCTCCCTCGCAGGATTAGTTGCCATCACAGCCGGATGTGACTGCGTAAGCAACGTCTCCGCAATCCTCCGTATCGTTTTCACATTATGTTCAAACACCCGGTCATCCAATGAGTAATGATTCGTCACATTACTTGCCAGCTCGTTCAGCACTTTATTGGATTTATCCGTCTCATAATTTTCAAAAAATGAACGCTCAATCGAACTGGTCTGAGCTGCCATTTCGATGATCTCTTTATCATAAAACGGAATCCCCAGATCTTTCGACAATTTCATAGCAATATCTCGTCCACCGCTTCCGTATTGCCGACTGATTGTAATAACAAGTGGAGCTGAAGCTTTCTCTTCCAATGCATTGTCCGCACCACTCTGATTCAGTTCCCCAGCCCATTCAAATCCTTTTTTCGCCATGATCACTGCAATGATTTCATTGATCACCGCTGCCGCCGCGATCGTTCCCTGTATGATCTGCGCACATTCCGGCGCGGAACCGCTCAAAACGGAAACCGCAATTCCCGTAAATACAAGAGAAACTCCAGAATGTGGGAGCAGTGTAAAACCAAGATATTTTTTTACTGTCTGCGGAGACTTTGTAACGGCCGCCCCGAAATAAGCGCCAAAATATTTTCCTAATGCACGCGACAGAATATAAACAGCCGTAAACATTCCCGCTCCCAGAATCAGATGATAATCCAACGGTGCACCCAAATTCAATATAACAAGAATCATAGCAATTCCTAACACCGGAGTGACATGCTCCCACTACTTAAGCCCTAAAGCTTTGAAGTAGGGGCTTCTTACTCAATAACCCGATAGGGCTAAGTATCAATAAGCTATCCCCGCGTGCCCCGCGGTTCT
>NZ_JBQHTK010000024.1:0-50645 GCF_052065755.1 Bariatricus sp. HCP28S3_D3
TGCCGTATTATCGCTGTCAATCTGCCATTAGCTCCCAGACTGCGCGGTCGATTCTTTAAAGGACGGAAAAATAATTTGTCGTTTGCGTCTCCCTCAATTCGCTGTCCAACAGTAGGACAGACAGAATTATGGGATAAGCTACGGATGCAACGTTATGCAGCTGTTCGGCAACGTATTGATATCAATTGCGTCCTGCCGCACTTGGACAGAGCGGAAACGGAAAGATATATCGTTTCCCATCTGGCTTACGCCGGAGGGAAACAGGAGATATTCACCGATAAAGCCATAGATGATATTTATAAAGAATCCACAGGGATTCCGCGCAGCATCAACCGGATCTGTGAAAAAAGCCTTATGTATGCAAGCCAGCAGAATAAGCGTTTGATTGATGAACATTTGGTGCATTATATCGTCGAGCATGAACTTCTGGGAGGTGACGTACATCAATGATCACTTTTTTATGCAAGGGAAAAAGCTGCTCCCCACATCAGTGGAAAGGTACGCTTGAGATCATAAGAAGCGGTAATCCATGTGAGGCAGAGCTTGACGCAAGAGGGAGTCATTTGAATATTCTTGTGGCTCGAAATCACGAATCCGGAAATTTGGAAATCGGAGTTCCGTTACTCGGAAATCGTCTTTTTTGTGCTTGATTACGTGTCCATTTCTATGGGGATATTTGTCAAGGCCTTGCCGCATCTGCGGTGCGTAGCAGCCTTTACTAATATTCTCATAGAAATTATGATTCGGTATGCACAAAATTAAATCCAAAAAGTGATTTCCATATCACCGGACAGCTGATGGAAACTCATCCGGAATAATCATCATTTTCACCTGATTGTAGGAAAACATGCATATGGGAATTATATCTGTATTCCCAACTGGGATATCGGTACGGAACTCGCCGCCCTGTCGGATACCTTTTGGAATGAGGAACGACTCCGAAACTACAGTAAGATGAAAAAAGTGGATGCATGTACGGTTGTAACTGCATTGAAGGTACTTGCGGATAATGGATGCATAGGATGAAATCTGAACAGATGCCAGGGGCGGGATTCCCCGTTTCTGGTATCAAACATTTAGGTGACAGAAAGTTTGTCATTCTAATGACAGTTCGTAAGAGCAGTCCTGTGACAGATCAGGAAATCATTAACAATGAAAAATCATAAATGAACACTTGATGAATGGATGTCTATTATAATGGAATGCCGCCAGAGTGGTCTATATGATGCTGTATGTCAATGCACTTAATTGAGGCAATAAGGTATAGTTTTTGATTTCTATTTCGTTGGTTATGGCTTTTATAACCTATTTATCTGAGTTTTAACAGCAAATTATGTTTTAGATACGAGAAATAAAAATTACTTGTCCACAGAGTAAACAAAGTTAGTAAGACATTTTATTACTAGAAATATCTATATATATAGATACTAAAGTATTTCCAATGAGAGACTGATTTCTCAAAAACAATCATATAAAGGATTGAAATTAAAAAAGCGATTTAGTGAGGGAAAAGAATGTTGAACAATGAACAAAGAATAATAAAAAACAACAATAGATGCATTGAATTAGACTACCTTAGAGTATTTGCAACGTTTGCAGTTATGATTCTTCATATTGCTGGCTCAAATTGGTACACAACTGATGTTAATGGAATTGAATGGCAAACATTTAATTTCTACGATAGTATTGTTAGATGGAGTGTTCCGGTATTTGTAATGATAAGTGGAGTATTATTCTTAAATAGAGAGATTAACATTAGAGTTTTATATTCAAAATATATTTTTAGAATGATTACAGCCTTCATTGCATGGAGTTTTTTTTATGCTATAAAGATTTATCTGGGTGGAAATGGAATTGCTTCCGCCATTGTAAGTTTTGTGGAAGGCCATTATCATATGTGGTTTGTGTTTATGATTATTGGTATTTATGTGTGCGTTCCATTCGTAAAGGAAATAGTAAAAAGTGAAAGATTAGTGAAGTACTATTTGATACTATCTTTTTCTTTTGCCTTTTTAATTCCTCAAATAATGATGCTTATTTCAGATTTTACACCTGAATTTGTTATAAAAGTAGCAGGTGTTGTAAATTCAGATGTTTCCAATATGAATATGTCATTTGTGATGGGGTATATATTTTATTTTATACTTGGTTATTATATTTACTCAATTGATCTTAATAAGAAACATAGAATGTATATTTATTTCATAGGAATGCTTGGCTTTTCAATGACGGTATTGTTAGACTTAATCGTAGCTTTAAAAACACAGAAGTACTGCTCTAATTATTATGGGAATTTTACAATCAATGTTCTTTTTGAGTCATTAGCCGTATTTGTATTTTTTAAATACCATGTTTTTAAAAATGAAAGAATCAATGGTTTTGTGATTAAATTATCAAAGTATAGTTTTGGTGCATATTTGGTGCACGCATGTATTATTGAAATACTTCCTAAGTTTGGTATTAATTCATTGATGTGCAATCCGATTATTGCAGTTCCAGTAATGGGGCTAATAGTATTTATTATTTCCTTTAGTATTTCTTATATTATTCATAAGATTCCAATTTTAAATAAATATATAGTTTAGCAATATGGCATACATAGAATAATGTGCTAAATTCAGTCGAACTGACCGGCCAGCTCGGATGAGCTGACCGCGAGTTCGCTTTATCTGACCACTTGTAGGTCGATTTGTAGGTTACCTAGAAGGATTTCTCATGTTTCTCCCATTAAATTCAAGCCGATATGCATTATGGATGATGCGATCCATGCAGGCATCTGCATATTCCGCAAGAACTGCGCATCCGTTCCGGAGGAACGGAGCGCCATTCCGCTTCAAACTGAGCAAAGCTCAGCAGGTTGATTAGTTACTATTGGTTATTCTGCGATCCCTGCCAGGAAATTCAAGGCGATATGCCTTGGATGTCATTCGGCTTAAGCAGGCATCTGCGTAGGTGGAATCCCCAAAAAGCTGATACCCTCCAGATACTGGAATCTGTGAGATAATAATAGTTGCCTTGCGGCAGTCTCTGGATTCGATGATTTCAAACAGATCGCGGCATTTCTCAATGTCCAGATCCATTAAGCCGAAATCATCTATCACCATGAGATCATAAGCTGCCATTTCATTCGAATACTCAAAGTAAGTACCTTCCTGCCTGGCATGATCCGATTCTTTTAAGAGAGTATTCGCACGTATGTATTTAACAGTACGGTTCTGATGCATTGCTGTGATACATAAGGCGCAGGCGATGTGCGTTTTCCCAGCACCGGCTCCTCCGGTCATCAGCAGGTTATTCGGCTCATCGATCCAATCACACTTGGCCAGAAGTTTGTTTTTTGCAAGCCTTTTTGGCATAAAATTGCAAAAAGTTTTTGTAGTGTATATGACGGCCTGAAAAGACCAACTGCACGGAAAAACTGAACCACCTTGCCGGAAACTGTAACGGATGGCTGTACCATCCGGCAGATGTGTTTTATAAGTCCGGCAGGTTATTTTGTCCTCCCATCCGTAATGCCAGATACGGCAGAACGGACGGGAGCAATCTCAGTAATTAATACTTTTCATCGTCAATCCCTTTGGAAAGGTTGACCATTGAATCAATGTATTCCTTAAATGACATAGGATCACCGCCATCATAGTAAGCCATGACGTATTCCTGATAAGCCAGGCTGTCATAATGAGGCGTATCCAGATTCGACAAGATATCAACGGTCGTGATCCATTTGTGTTCGGGATCGTATTTCTGGCTCAGTTCGTATCTGGCACGGATTGTTTCAGCCTTCAAATGCTGGATATCCCGTACCATCGAATCGACCAGTTCCAAAAAGGAATGAATGAGTTGGCAGTTGTCAACACCTGGGCATTCATCCCAAGCCCTGTAATCACTGTCGATCATTATGCTTCACCTGCCTTTCCTTCGGTGGATGCACGGACCTATAATAGAAATGGCACACACGTGTGACTACTTATTCCTTTGTCTGCTTTACTGCATAAGGATTCACCTGAACAACACTGATTCCATTTGAAATCATCCATGTCGCAAGGCAGAACCAGTAGTGACCGGTCGGTTCTAAGCCAAGAACTATCTGGTTCTTGTTATGCTCAGTAGCTATTTTTACTGCCCATTCCTTTGCACCCTGGAATCCCTCTGAATCATTGCTGAATGGAAACGCCGACTTACTGAGTTCTCTGCCTCCGGTATCAATAGCTCTCAGATAATGTATTTCACTGCCTACATCGCATCCTAAAATAAGCATGTCATCACTGATAAAAGAGAGTTTTTTATTTTTATCGAATTTACCATTGGTTTCCAACTCACGCCATGTGGAAGCTGTGAGATTCTCTCTGATCACCTCTACTTTTTCAAAAGCTCCTGCTGTTCAAAAATATTTGCTGTTACTACTTGATTTTTCTTTTTCTTGCCGTTAACATTCATTTTAGATACCTCTTGTACTCTTTAGATTTTTACCAACTGGCAGGTCAGTAATAATCTAAATTTACTTGAGGTATTCTTTTGTGTCAATCTCTTGACTTATTTAAAGTATACAGGAAGCTTTCTAGATGATCTGTTACCATGGTCACCAAAGCTACCGGACGGTATTCGAAAGAACTGATAACCAAGGCTACCGTAAGGTGGCTCTTAATTTTTGGAGGTACTCGCTATTGAACGTTTACACAAATCAGACACTATACAGTCCAACTTTTTGTCCACATGCCCGAGCGGACGGTGGAATTAAATTTTGCAATTTTTAATCAGTATAATCTTTTTTTGCTGGTTTGACAATCTATATTAACTATTATACAATGGTAACAGATTATACAATAGGAGGAAGGCAAATGGTTCAAAAAAAAGTGGCAAGATTGTTATCGGCTATGCTTGTTAGTACATTATTGGCAACAAGTGTAATAGGGTATACAAGCAAGGCAGAAGATAATGTCAATTCTGGAGAAGAAATACAGATTCAGACAGAAGAGGAAAAGCAAAACGATACACGGGAAATAGTAGAAACTGAGCACAACGATATTAGTGTTCAGAATAACGATTCGGTTATTAATCAGGATTCTTCAGATGAAGTGACGGAAAATCCGATTGAAGAAGAGGAGATAGAACCATTTCCTGAAAATGGGGATAGGCTTGAAACTGTTACTGGAATGGATGAAGAAGGTAATCTACAGGAGATAGATGATGAGGCTGGAATTGTAAAGGAAAGCGAAACTAAAACCAGAGCAGCAGATGCACAGATAGTAAACTTCAATACCAAAGGATCGAGTACAACAGATTATAAAGAAGTAGAGACAGGTGCTTCGGGATATACTTGCGGTACCTATGGAGCAGATGCTGCTTATCTTGGTACAAGCTCAGGAAAAGTAAAGTTCATGCTTTCTGGAGTTATTGGAGAAGTTGATGAATCTGAAGTTCAGATTGTCAATATTTCAGATGCGAGTTCCATCAGTTATTACATAGTTTCTTCAGGTCGTCTGATGCATTATATTACAACGAATGTATCAAAGGAATCATATTCATCAAAATTGGATAACGGACCGGCACCATCGTATTTAAGTGAAGGAACCAAATATTATAGTTATGATGGACATTATTTTTATACATCTGGAAAATTTGCTGCAATGTTATCTGATTATAATAATGGGGATAGGAAAAATTCAGTAAACCCAAGTATCCCTTATTTTAATTATTATCAGTATCTTCCTCTTAGGAGCCAAATAGAATATAGCAGTTCTGAACTTAATTCCATGATTAATGCTAAAACTGACAGTGACTCTAAGATGAGAGATATTGGAATAAGTTTGGTCAACAATCAGAATACTTATGGTGTTAACGCATTGATTATGACAGGAATTGCTGCAAACGAAAGTGCATGGGGAAAGAGTAATATTTCGCAGTCAAAGAATAATTTATTTGGCCTTAACGCAATTGATTCCAGCCCAGGAGAATCTGCCAATTATTATTCAGATGTAACAACATGTATTAAAGAGTTTGCTGAGACTTATATGTCAAAACGATATCTGAGAGCGGGGTATACATATTATAAAGGTGGATTTCTTGGAAACAAGGCCAGCGGAATTAATGTTCATTATGCGTCCGACCCTTATTGGGGAGAGAAAGCAGCAAATGTGGCGTGGAATCTTGATAACAATAATGGGAAGAAGGATTATGGAAAGTATACAATTGGAATTAAGGATCTTCTCAGCAGTGATCATACCACATTAAATGTTCGCAATAAGAGTACTAAAGATTCCTCTTCTGAAGTTTTATATAAGACAGTTTCACAATCACAATATGCTTTCTTAATCTTAAATGATGGTGCATTAGAGAATGATTTTTATAGGGTGCAAAGTGATCCGGTATTAAATAGTGATAGGACAGCAATTGACACTTCCACTGGAAATTATAATTTTTCAAATATGTATGCATATGCGCATAGGAATCATGTAACGATTGTACATAATGGTTCAGGTGGAAATGGAGGTGTTTCTTGGAATACCGTAGATCCTGTAAAGGTACCGGCTGATGTTGCAAGTGCGTTGACTATTACTCCTTATGTAGGAAAACTCGGATGGTTATCAGAAGTGAAAAATGGAGAGCAGGTTGGTACGACCGGAATTAGCCATCAGCTTGAAGCGGTCAAAATTGAAATCAATGGTATTTCGGATCTTAATATTGAATATTCTGCACATGTTGCAGACGTGGGGTGGCAAGATTATGTATCGAACGGAGACATGGCAGGAACGACAGAACAGGATGCAGCTATTGAGGCAATTAAAATTCGTTTGACGGGAAGTAAGAGTGACGAATATGATATCTTTTATCGAGCTCATGTCGCGGAAGATGGATGGCAGTCCTTTGTCTCAGAAGATGAGATTGCAGGGACAACAGGAGAAAGTACGCCGGTTGAAGCAATTCAAATTGTATTGTTAAAAAAAGAAAAGGATATTAGTGTAAATAATAAAGCGGATATTTCTTATAGTACTTATACCAGTACTTTCGGTTGGGGGGGAGCTGCATCCCAAAATGGAGAACAAAGTGGTACGGTGGGAATGTCAGTACCGATTGAGAGTATTAAAATTCAAAGTGGAATAGAAGGAGTAGGAGTAGAATATTCAACACATATTCCAAATGTGGGCTGGCAGTCTTACGTAGCGGACGATGAGGAATCAAAAGTCAATGATTCACCAAAGAGGATAGAAGCAATTAAAATACGACTAACAGGACCTAATGCTGATAATTATGATGTATATTATCGGATGCATTGTGCTGATTATGGTTGGTTAGGTTGGGCGAAAAATGACGAAAAGGCTGGCACTCAAGGATACTCTTGTCAGATTGAAGCACTTCAGATTGTTGTTGTAGAGAAAGGAAGTAAAGCACCAGGAAGTATAGAAAATGCTTTTAAATTGAAACCTGCAGATATAGTATATGCTTCTTTTATCAATGGAAATGGATGGCAAAATGAAGTGAAAAATGGAGCACTTAGCGGAACAACTGGAGTTGCTAAAGCGCTTGGTGGTATAAAAATTAATTTAAGCAATAAGATTTTATCTGGAAATGTTCAATATGCATCACATATACAGGATAAAGGCTGGGATGATTGGAAACAAAATGGAGATGTAAGTGGTACTGCAGATGGACTGAAGCGATTGGAAGCTATTAAAATTAAGCTTACTGATGAAATGGAAAAGCAATACGATATTTATTATCGTGTTCATGTACAGGAGTTTGGTTGGCTTGGTTGGGCAAAAAATGGTGAAGCGGCAGGTACTGAGGCGTATAGTTACAGAGTTGAAGCAATTGAAATTAGATTATTGGATAAAGGAGCCGAAGCACCAGGAAATACGAATGCTGCATTTAAAAGAAAATATACATCGGTTCAGTATTCTGCTCATATTCAAGATATCGGATGGAAATCTTATGTTAGTGATGGAAGTACAGCAGGAACAACGGGTAAATCATTGAGATTAGAAGCACTTAAGATTAAGTTGACAGATATGAAATGCGGAGGTGGAATACGCTATAGTTCTCATGTACAAGATATTGGTTGGCAACCTTTTACAACAAACAATTCCATAAGTGGAACTGTAGGAAAAAGTAAAAGGGTTGAAGCAATAAAAATTGAGTTAACGGGAGAAATTGCAGATTATTGCGATGTATATTACAGAGTAAATGTTGTTGGTTATGGCTGGCTTGGCTGGACAAAGAATGGAGAACCGGCAGGTAGTGAAGGCCTTAGCAGGCAGATGGAAGCAATTCAAATTAAAATAGTAACAAAGGGTGAGGAAGCGCCATCTACTTCAGAAACAGCATTTTACAAATAATAATTTTTGTTTAGGGCTAGGCTGCGTGAGAGTCTGGCCCCTGTTTTAATAGAGAGTATAAGGGAGGAGCACATGTATAAGAGAATATTAGCATTATCTTTAGCAATTTATTTATCGCTTTATCCTGTTACAACCTTTGCAAATGAGGAAGGAAGTATTGATAATGTAATAGATTTGGGTGGAGATAAAAAAAGTTTGGATGAAGCAGAAGAAATGCCGGACAGTTCATACTCTGAGGAAGAAGAGAGTCCAGAAGAGTTTATGAATGAAGAAATAGAAGAACAGCCCGTAGATGATGAAGTGGAAAGGGTGATTACACTTCAGTATCAGGTTCATGTTCAGAACATTGGATGGCAAGGCTGGAAAAAAGCAGGAGAACTTGCCGGAACTACGGGAGAATCTCTTCGGATGGAGGCATTTCAAATCGATTTGGGAAGTGAAGAATTAAATAGTCAGATTATGTATAGAGCGCATGTTCAGGATATTGGATGGCAGGATTGGGTGAACGGAGGAGAAATAGCTGGTACTGTTGGTAAATCTCTTCGGGCAGAAGCATTGGAGATTAAACTTACGGGAGAACTTGCGGAACAATATGATGTTAGTTATATGACTCATGTATCTAATATCGGTGATCTGGAATATGTTTCAAACGGTGCAAGCGCAGGGTCACAAGGACTTGGAGCTAGAATGGAAGCACTGACAATTATGTTGGCGGATAAAAAGCAGGACGAAGACAGTATTCCTGATGGAAGAGGTTTTGTGAAAGATTATTCTTCAAATGATTTAACTTATACGGCGCATGTACAAAATATAGGAGATTTGGATGGGGTCATAAGCGGAGAGATACAGGGAACAACTGGTGAAGGCTTGAGACTTGAGGGATTTGCTGTGAATCTGGATACCAGTGCACTTCATTCATTAAAGGGTGATATTACATACAGAGCTCATATTCAGGATATTGGATGGCAGGAGTGGAAAAGAAATGGAGAATTTGCTGGAACAACGGGAAAATCATTAAGAATTGAGGCAATTCAGATTCAGCTAACAGGTGAAGCAGTAGCGTTTTACAATGTATATTACAGAACTCATATTCAGAATTTCGGATGGATGGGATGGGCTAAAAACGGAGAAAAGGCAGGAAGTGAGTCAATTTCACAAAGAATGGAAGCTTTTCAAATCGTGCTTGTACCAAAAATTAAAGATCAGAGCTCTTTCAATAGCTCTGTGGCAGCTTATCGTAATACTTATGTTTATCAGAATCCATCAAAATACTTACAGATAAAGCATAAGCAGAAAGCATTAACTGGTGGTGGTTATAATCTGTCTAAAAATTATATGGGGTTAAAGGTTGCATATGTTCAGAGAAAACTTGGACTTGGTGTAAGGCGTGCCATTATGGATTCTACAACAATTAATGCAGTAAAAAGCTTTCAAAAGAAGAATGGGCTTACTGTAAATGGGATTGTGGATCTTACAACTTGGAAGAAGATGGGATTATCCGAAAATGACTGGTATAATCTGGGAGCATATGCAAGTCTTTTAAAAACCAATCCTGCCAGTACGAGATCTCAGTGTATTGAAGCGATGATTGATACAGCATATTCTTACTTGAATACTGAATATATTATAGGAGCTTCAGGTAAACCAGGAACAGGAGTAGATTGTAGCGGACTGGTGATGCAGGCATTGTACTCTGCGGGAATTGATCCGGATCCTGTCAGTCCCATTAGGCATTCGAAGCCTGGGTATGAATATGAGTCGAGAAATCTTTGGAACTTACCTATGAAACATGTTTCATATAGCGAAAGGCAACGCGGCGATTTGATTTTCTACGCAAATTCGTCTGGAACTATTATTCATGTTGCTATTTATCTGGGTAATGATAAAGTGATTGAATCCTGGCCCGATAAAGTGGTAGTATGGCCGATAAAGAATTCGCATCGTTCAATAATAAAGGGGGTTGTGCGTCCGTTTGCTTAAAGTGCAAAACGGGCCAGAATAATGAAAAAGATACATAAGACTGTCGTGGGTATTGTTTGTTTTTGCATGATGATGGGAAATACGGGGAGTTATGTTATTGCATCTTCGGGTGATACAGATTTAATTTGGGAAAGTGAAACAGTACAGGATGGTTCTAGTGATGAAAAAATAATAAATGAGGAAGAAGGTTCTGATACATCTGTCGGTGAGAACGGAATTGAGGATTTAACTCCAGAAGATGAAAACGAAAACACAGATGAATCCAATAATTTAGATGATACGATTGAGTCAGTCGAAAGTGAAAATTCGGATAATGATATCAGTTCTGCGAAAAATGAGTTTACTGATGATGGGGTGGAAACTCAGGATGAAATAGAAACATCTGAAGAGGAACTACAAACGGAGAACGAAGAAGAGATACCAGAAGAAATCATAGATGAGGAACCCCCGAAAATCATGTATCAGGTTCACGTCCAGAATAAAGGGTGGATGAATTGGGTGACAGATAATGAAATAGCAGGAACAACAGGGGAATCCTTGAGGGTTGAAGCTGTTAAGATAAAACTTGAAAAAACGAATGAAAATTCGGGTCAGCCTGAAGAGATATCTGAAGATGAAGTATCTGATGAACAAACAAAGGAATTGGCAGAAGAATCTCATGTCGAATACCGTGTTCATATACGCAACAAAGGATGGCAGTCATGGAAAAAAGATGGAGAACTGGCAGGTACGACAGGAGAAGAACTTCAGATTGAGGCGATTCAGATTCGACTTATTGGTGAAATCACCAAGGAATATGAAGTGTATTATAAATCTCATGTTGCAGATTTTGGGTGGCTCGGTCTGGTAAAAGGCGAAGAACTTTCTGGTACAGAGGGAATGTCAAAACGAGTCGAAGCTCTTATGATAGGTTTGGAAAAATCAGAGAATGAACAGAACTTATCAGAAAGAGGCTATATCAAAGGATATTCGAAGGAGAATTTAAAGTATTCTGGCCATGTACAAGATAGTGGAAATACCAGTGAGGTTTATGGTGGTGGAACTCTGGGAACTATAGGGTGTTCAAAAAGATTGGAAGCATTAAAAATCATATTGGATACATCAAATAGTCTGGCGGGAGTTGTAGAATATCAGGCGCATGTCCAGAATATCGGATGGCAGTCGTGGAAGGAAAACGGTCAGCTTGCCGGAACGACCGGAGAATCAAAGAGAATGGAAGCAGTCAAAATACGATTGAAGGGTGAAAATTCAAAGTATTATGATATATATTACCGGGCACATGTTCAGTCGCTAGGATGGCTGGGATGGGCTAAAAATGGGCAGATTGCAGGTACAACAGACAGTAGCCTTCGGATGGAAGCATTACAGGTTGTTCTGGTTGTTAAAGGAAATGCAGCTCCGGGGGCAAATTCCGGGTACTATGTTGTTTGTCCAAGAAGCAAGAATATCAGTGGTGTCCCGCTATTCAAGCAGTATCCCGATTTTCCGAACGGATGTGAAGCAATTTCGCTGAATATGGTCATGCGTTATCTGGGATACGAGATATCCAATTCGGAAATGTGTAATATATATCTGCCCAAAGGCCCCCTGCATTCGACCAATCCGTATGTGGCATATATGGGTAATCCGGCCGGAAAAAATGCAGGTTATGGCTGTTGGGCACCTGTGATTGTCAAGGCAGCGGATAAATACTTTGAAAGCAAAGGAATTTCACCAAAAAGAGCAAAAAATATCAGTGACAGCACGCCTGAGGATCTGTACAAATATGTTGCGCTGGGAAAGCCGGTGATCGTATGGGTTACGCTGGATATGGGGAGTACCGGAGAATGGTTTCAGGCCGGGACTGTTAACGGAAAAGCAGTGTACTGGCCGAGAAGAGCACATTGCATGGTGTTGACCGGATATGATCTGAACCGGGGAACTGTTAAAGTCAATGATCCAATACGGGGAACCGTGGAATACTCTATGTCAGATTTTGAAAAAGCATATAAAAACATGGGCAAAAATGCAGTTATTATAGAATAGAAATAATCATCTAGACATTGAACAGTAAAAAATGTATAATATTTAGTAAGTATGCAAACAGAAAATTAGAAAGAGGAATGCACATGAAGATACTAAAGCGAATTGCGACAATGTTATTAACAGTAAGTCTGCTGGTGCCATGTTTTGCAACAATATCGATGGCGGCAGACGGAATTGTATTTTTCACGGATCTGGAAACGAAGGTAGGGGATACGCTTACCATTACAGGTACCGTGGTAGCAAGGAATGATACGATCGGTGATGCAAGAGTGGAGATGACGTATGACACGACTTACCTTCGTTTTATAGAAGGAGATGGGGTCAGTGAGAGCGAAAGTGGAAAACTGGTTTTCAGCGGATCGGGAGACGGCAGCAGTGACCGTCTGGAATATAATATGCAGTTTCAGGCACTTCTGGAAGGAAATACGAGAGTGGAGCAGGGAAGTACTTCCGTAACGAACCAGAATGGTGAAACGGTGGATTGCGAGACCGGATTTGCAGACGTAGTAATCGGTGAAGGGGATCCAGGTAAGATCCTTCCGGTCGGAAACACGAAAAGCGTTACAGTCAATGGCGCAGAATATACGCTGTCAGAAGCGTTTAATGAAAGCGAGATTCCTACAGGATTTGCTGCAGGTGAATTCGATTACGAAGGTGAGACATTTAAAGGAGCTGTTCAGGCAAACAGTGGTCTGACGGCAGCTTACCTGATCGACAGTGATCAGTCCGGTAAATTCTGGCTGTATAATACAGAAGACAGTTCCTTCTATCCGTTCGAAGAAATCATGATTTCAGATACATATTCTATCGTGATCCTGGACGGAACGAATGAAGTGAAAATGCCTGAGAAATATGTGGAGGCTTCACTCGATATCAACGGTGTCAGCTTCCCTGCATGGGTGGAACCTGACAGAGATGGATTTCTGATTCTTTATGCAGTTAATAACGACGGGGATAAGTCACTTTATCTTTATGATACCTTAGAACACACCTATCAGAGAATGGAAACCCCGAAGACCGGTACAACGGTTGCGCCGAAGGAAGAAAGCAAACTGGATAAGGTACTTGGTGTGATATCGGATTATTTGATCTGGGTGCTGGTTGGTGTCGGATGCCTGATCTTTATTATGTTCATCCTTTTGATTGTAACGGCTGTAAAGCTTCGCAACAGAAATGTGGAACTTGATGAACTGTACGATGAGTATGGTATCGATGTGGAAGAGGATAATCCGAAAGTTCAGCCAAAGAAGAATCAGTTCAAAAAGCCGGCAGAAGAAGACGAAGATGATTTCGATGACTTTTACGATGAAGACGATGATGCCTATTATTACGATGATGAAGAGGCAGACGACGATCTTGCAGAGCTGAGAGAAGACTTCATGTCAGCGGCTCCGCAGCCAAACAGTAATCTGGACGAATATTATGATGATGATGATTACGCGGACGATGATTATGATTACGATGATTATGATGAAGATTCGTATGAGGCCACTTCCGCCAAGTCAACAAGAGATGACACATTTGAGATGGATTTTATTGATTTAGAATAACTTGGGAAAAGGGATATTGGAAACAATATCCCTTTTTCTATTTACAAAATGTTACAAGTTTGTTACAATACATGGAAAAGTGCAAAAAAAATACACTTTTGTGCAAATAAAAGGGAGGACTTAATTATGTGTGGAATAGTGGGATATATCGGAGAGAGCCAGGCGGCACCTATTTTGCTTGACGGATTGTCAAAACTGGAGTACAGAGGATATGACTCGGCCGGTATTGCTGTATATAATGGAACAGAAATTGAAGTGGTGAAGTCCAAGGGGCGACTTAAGGTTTTAAGTGAGATGACTCATGATGGAAGTATGATGCCGGGAACACTTGGAATCGGACATACTCGGTGGGCTACACACGGGGAACCGTCTGACATCAATGCACATCCGCATTTTAATAAAGATGAGAGTATTGTAGTGGTTCATAATGGCATCATTGAGAACTATCTGAAGCTGAAAAAGAAGCTGGAGGCAAAAGGATATCAGTTTATCTCGGATACAGATACGGAAGTGATCGCTCATCTGCTGGATTATTATTATACAGGTAATCCGCTTCAGGCCGTTACAAAGATCATGCATCGAATGGAAGGATCTTATGCACTGGGTATCATTTTCAGAGATCATCCGGATGAATTATACGCGGTAAGAAAAGACAGTCCGCTGATCGTTGGACACACGGAAGGTGGAAATATCATTGCTTCGGATGTACCGGCAGTATTGAAATACACCAGAGACGTATTCTTTATTGAAAATGAAGAAATCGTGCGGATGACGAAAGATTCTATGGAGTTTTTTACCGTGGATGAGGAACCTCTCGAGAAGGAATCCACACATATTGACTGGGATGTCAACGCCGCAGAAAAAGGCGGTTATGAGCATTTTATGCTGAAAGAAATGTATGAGCAGCCGAAAGCGATCACCGATACATTTTCACCGAGATTAAAAGACGGAAAGATTGTGATTGATGAGCTTGGAATGACGGACGAAGAGATTCGGGAAATCAAGAAGATCATGATTGTGGCATGCGGCTCTGCTTATCATACCGGTGTGACCAGTAAATACATTTATGAGGGGCTTGCAAGAATTCCGGTTGAAGTAGATCTGGCTTCGGAATTCCGGTACCGTGATCCGATTATTGAAGAAGGCACAATGGTCATCGTAATCAGCCAGTCCGGCGAAACGGCAGATTCACTTGCGGCACTTCGTGAGGCAAAGAAAAGAGGGGCGCGCGTACTTGGTATTGTAAATGTGGTGGGAAGTTCCATCGCCAGAGAAGCGGATAACGTCATGTACACATGGGCAGGTCCGGAAATTGCGGTTGCGACGACGAAAGCGTACTCAGCACAGTTGGTAGCACATTATCTGCTCGCTATGAAATTTGCCTATGTACGCGGGAAACTGAGCGATTCCGAGCTGGCTGAAATGTTGGAGGATCTGCGGCGTCTCCCGGAACAGGTCGAGATGCTTTTGAATAATAAGCAGAAGATTCAGAAATTTGCGAATCGATATCTCGCTGCAAGGGACATTTTCTTTATCGGCCGCGGTATCGATTATGCAATCTCATTGGAAGGTTCTTTGAAACTGAAAGAGATTTCGTACATTCATTCGGAAGCATATGCTGCCGGTGAACTGAAACACGGAACCATTTCACTGATCGAAGAGGGAACACTGGTATCTGCAGTCCTGACTCAGCCGGAACTGTATAAGAAAATGATCAGCAATATGGTTGAAGTAAAGACAAGGGGCGCATTTGTCATGGCAGTGACCAATACCGGTAATACGGAAGTGGAAAAAGCTGCTGATTATGTGATCTATATTCCGAAGACAAATAAGTATTTTACCAATTCGTTGGCGATCATCCCGCTCCAGTTATTTGGATATTATGTTTCAATCGGAAGAGGATGCGATGTGGATAAACCGAGAAATCTGGCAAAATCGGTTACGGTTGAATAAAACTGGATGAATAAAATATAGAATAATCCACTTGCTTTTTTCGACAATTCATGCTTAAATATTAAAGAAAAATTAAGAAATGAAGGAAAAGTATGAAAATGAGAAAAAAGATTGGCAATGCATTTTTTTCGTTATGCTGTTTGGCAATGATTGTGGTTTCTGCGGTATGTGTGGCAATATATAATCTTGCGGGATGGGTTCTGGATACCTGGGGGCTGTTAACGATCGACGAGATCATATTTCATCTGACGGTACCGATTGAAGGAACAAATACGGATATTGTCTGGGATGGAATCAATACCTGTCTTCCGCTTGTTATACTGGTCGTGCTCTTTATGATCGTATATGCGGCCGGTATGAAGCACAGTAAATGGAAACTGGGGCTCGGGTTTTTGTGTATTACCTGCCTCTCTGCCGGAAGCGGTGTTAAGGCTGCGTACAATCTGTATTCAGAGCTTGAGGTGGGAAATTATCTTCTCAGTCAGAAAGAAGATGACAAATTCATTGAGGAACATTATGTTGACCCCAGAAATGTGGAGATCACGTTCCCGGAAGAGAAAAGAAATCTGGTCTATATTTTCCTTGAATCGATGGAAGCTACTTATGCTTCCAAGGATGTCGGGGGAGGGCTTGATTTTAACTGTATCCCCGAATTGACAGAGATTGCAACGAATTATGTTTCATTTTCCAATACAGATAAACTGGGAGGACCAGTTGCAGTCCCGGGGACCGGATGGACAATGGGAGGAATCTTCGGACAGACATCCGGACTGCCGATCAAGAACAGTGTCGGAACGGATGACATGAACCAGACATTGGGAGAGCAGATGTTTTTCTCGTCAAGAGTGTGTAATCTGGAGGATATTCTTGCAGAACAAGGATACAGGCAGTGTTTTATGATCGGATCGGATGTGACATTCGGCGGACGAAAAGCTTATTTTAACAGCCATGGAAATTGTGAGATCTGGGACTATTATACCGCTGTCGAAGAAGGAAGAATTCCGGAAGATTATTACAGATGGTGGGGATATGAGGACGAGAAGCTCTTTACATATGCCAGGGAAAAACTGACAGAGCTGAGTTCAGGATCAGAACCATTCAATCTTACACTTCTTACAGTAGACACACATTTTGAAGACGGATATGTCTGTGATTTGTGTCAGGATGAATTCGGAGATGACCAGTATGCGAATGTTATGGCATGCTCAAGCAGACAGGGTGCATCATTTATTGAATGGATACAGCAGCAGGATTTCTATGAGAATACGACGATCATACTTTGTGGGGATCATCCAACGATGGATAAGAATTTCTGCGAAGGTCTGGATGAGGATTATCAAAGGACTGTTTATAATGCATTTATTAACCTTCCGGAAGGACTAAATACTTCTTATGAGCAGACGCATTTGAGAAAAAGCTGTACTTTGGACATGTTCCCGACTACGCTGGCAGCTCTGGGAGCGCAGATAGAAGGCGACAGACTGGCACTTGGTACGAATTTATTCTCTTCAGAGGAAACTTTGGAAGAAAAATACGGATACGATGAAGTGAGCGATCACCTTCGTCAAAAATCTAATTTTTATGATATGCTGATCAACGACATTGATTATGAACAACCGGCAGAATAGAACCTGCAGAATACAGGTTTGTGATGCTTCGGGAAAAGGGCGGGATTCTTCCCGCCTTTTCAACATTTTTTTATCGTTTTATCACACTTTTATCACAATTATCGATTAAACTCTAAGTCATAAAGATAAGGAAAGGGGATTTTGGTTATGGAAAACCAGTACAATTATTATAGACCAGATGACGATAATAATACAGACAGATCATTTCAGGAAAGCAGAAAGGCACCGAAGCCGAAGAAGAAATTTCCGAAAAAGGCAATAGCGGTTGCGGGATTTGCGGTTATGTTTGGCGTGATCGGGGGACTGACCTTCCAGGGAACGAACTATATAACGGGTAAACTTTTGGGAACGACGAGCACGAAAGAAGAGACAAAAAGTACGAAGACGGTTGCCAATACCCAGCTTACGACCTCAAAGACCGCGGTTTCTTCCGATGTATCCGATATTGTGGATGCAACGCTCCCATCGATCGTTTCGATTACCAATATGAGTGTTCAGCAGGTACAGGATTTCTTCGGAGGCATCCGGCAACAGGAAAGCAAGAGCGCGGGTTCCGGCATCATCATCAGTCAGAATGATACAGAGCTGCTGATCGTGACGAACAATCATGTAGTAGAGGGAAGCGAGACACTTACAGTTACATTTGTTGATGAGACGAGTGTGGAGGCGCTGATCAAAGGAACAGATTCTGCAAGAGATTTGGCAGTTGTTGCAGTTCCACTGGAGAAGATTCCGGATGAGACGATGGATGCGATCAAGCTTGCAACGCTTTGTGATTCGGATGGCATCAAGGTCGGAGAACCTGCCATTGCAATCGGAAATGCACTTGGCTATGGACAGTCTGTTACAATGGGAATTGTCAGTGCAACGGAACGTACGATTTCCGGTTATGACGGAACCTATATTCAGACAGATGCAGCAATCAACCCCGGAAACAGCGGCGGAGCACTGCTGAACATCAATGGAGAAGTGATTGGTATTAACTCTGCAAAGATCAATGCATCTGAAGTCGAAGGAATGGGATTTGCGATTCCGATTTCCGATACAACCGATATTATCGAGAATTTGATGAATAAAGAAACGAGAAGCAAAGTCAGCGAAGCAGAACGTGGATATCTGGGTATTAAGGGATATGATGTAACAGAAGAAGGCGCACAGATGTATAATATGCCGACCGGCGTTTTCATTGCGGAAGTCATTGATGGCGGCGGTGCAAAAGACGCAGGTCTGACAAAAGGCATGATCATCACAGAGTTTGACGGAAGTTCTGTTGACGATATGGAAACTCTGAAAGGCTTGCTGGAATATTATAAAGTAGGTGAGGAAGTTTCTGTGAAGGTTCAGGTTCCGGAAAAAAATGGTGAATACACGGAGCAGGAAGTTACTGTAAAACTGGGTAAAGCATCGTAAGACCTCTTATATTGATTTAGAGTTGTACATGAAAAAAGCGGATTATTGTAGTCCGCTTTTTTCATACTCATTCTTCTTCACTTTCCGCTTATAATCTGCCCACATGCGATTTTGCGTCCACTGTTCCCGGATGGCTGTGCCCTGTAATCATCCGGCATTTCATGAATGATCACCGTTTTCCCAATGACTTCTTCCGGATAGAAGCGATCGGTATAGAAGGCTTCCATTGCATAACCGTCATTCCCCATCAGCACAGGAAAATCACCCGAATGCCCCGGATGATCACAATGCGTTGTGTTCCAGTGTATGCCTGTATCAGCAAAAGGATCTTCCTGATTTCCTGTACAGCGGTTTCCGGAATGAATGTGGAATCCATAAAAGCCGCCCCTGCAATGCTCAGCACTTTGGGGAAGACCGGAGATACTTGCAACGACAAGGGTTCCGCGCCAGAGAGGATAAAACATCACTTCGCCCATAATATCGGAGAATTCTTTGCTGCCGCGAACTTCTGCCTGTGCATCCGGTTTCTGGGACAGAAGGATCCGGATTGTATCATTCAGGACCTGGTTCATTTCTGCTTGCACCCGCACATTTCTTTCTTGTCGAATTCCGGGTTGATGGCATAGAAGTTTCGGCTATCCAGATTCTCCTGAACGATTCGCAGACTTTCGCCGAATCTTTGGTAATGAACAATTTCTCTTTTCCGGAGAAAACGGATCGGATCGCATACTTCCGGATCTTTCACAAGGCGGAGAATGTTGTCGTATGTTGTGCGGGCTTTTTGCTCTGCTGCCATATCTTCATGAAGATCTGTGATCGGATCCCCTTTCGATTGAAAATATGTTGCAGTCCATGGTGTACCTCCGGCTGACTGGGGCCAGAGAGCGAGGGTGTGGTCTACAAAATATTTGTCGAAGCCGGAGGCCTTTATTTCATCAAGGGAAAGGTCTCTGGTGAGCTGGTAGACGATTGCGCTGACGATCTCCATATGAGCCAGTTCCTCTGTACCGATATCTGTCAATATACCGGTCACTTCTTTGTAAGGCATGGTATATCGTTGGGAGAGATATCGCATTGAAGCAGCAAGCTCCCCGTCCGGGCCGCCAAATTGACTAATGATAACCTGAGCTATTTTCGGATTGGTCTGGCTGATTTTGACCGGATACTGTAAACGTTTTTCATAATTCCACATACTCTAACACCATCCTTCCTGCCATGGCCATGGCTCATGGATCCAGTTCCATCTGTCGGTGCACGAAGCAACCGTTGTATCGATGGTAAGCGGACCATAATATTTCGCGTATTCTTTCAATGCCTGATTCCGCATTTTACTGTATTCGTGAAATAACTGCAGTGCGGCGTTGTCACATGGGTGGGTGTCCAGATATAATTTGACATCATCCACCATAAAGCTCGCCTGGTTGATTGTGCAAAGCAGTTCCCGGCGGCAAGGTTTTCCCTGATTCATTTCATTCATGACTGGCATCCTCCTGTTCCATGAAATGGTTTATCCAGTTCTTCGAAAATCGTACCACGGCAGAATGCTTTCTCAGGTTCATAGATTTTTCTCCAGTTCTGCCACGGAACATAAGCCATCGCGAGTGGCATTCCTTCCAGTGCGTCATCCCGGTCGCAGCAGGAATTCATATTTCTGTTTCCGGAATACGGAGAAGGTGCAGATCCCGGAGCCATGCCATTGTTCATTCGATAGCCGTGACCGCAGTTCCCACGCCTCATATAATCGTTTGTATCATTCCGATAATTCTGCATGAGTAGTAAGCTCCTTCCATAGTATTTACAATATTATAGTATGGAAGCCGGGGGAAAAGGGTTCCCCATCAGGATTAATAAAAACAAACATGATTATAAACGATTGAAAGCCTTCCGAAGGTGTAGTATAATTTGGAAAGAGTCTGTGAAATGGGGGTTTTGAACTATGTGGGAAAAAATAAAAAAGTTATTAGCCTACTATGGACCGTACAAATTTTTGCTGTTCAGTGATTTGTTTTTTGCGGTAGTAGGGGCCATGGTAACGCTCGCAATTCCGCTCATCGTGCGATACATTACAAGTGAGGTTGTATATTTCAGCCCGAATGAAGCAAATAGTGCGATTCTGCGGCTGGGGATTTTCCTGGTGATTCTGGTGCTGATCGAGTATGGCTGCAATTATTATATAGCATTCCTGGGACATATGATGGGGGCCCGGATGGAAGCGGATATGAGAAGTGATATTTTTGGTCATTATCAGAAGCTGACATTTGCGTTTTATGATAATCAGAAGGTGGGACATCTGCTTTCGAGAATTACAAGTGACTTGTTCGATATCAGTGAGCTTTTGCATCATGGGCCTGAGGATGTGCTGATTTCGGTGATCAAGATCGTAGGTTCTTTTGTAATCCTGCTGCAAATCAATGCGAAGCTGACACTGGTTGCGTTTGCGTTTCTTCCGTTTATGGTGGTGTTTGCTGTACATTATAATAAGAAAATGAAGCGGGCATTTTCTCAGAACAGGGCGAGGATTGCGGATATCAACAGTCAGATCGAGGACAGTCTGTCGGGAATCCGTGTGGTAAAATCGTTCGCAAATGAAGGCGAAGAGTTGAAAAAATTCAATGTGGGAAATGACCGATTTGTGGAATCAAAGCGGACAAGCTACAAGTATATGGGGATTTACCATTCCGGTCTGAATGCGATGACGACACTGGTGACGGTCGGTGTTCTGGTGGCAGGAGGAAGCTTCCTGACGACCGGTACGGTAGAGGTGACGGATCTGATTACGTTTCTTCTCTATATCAGTAATTTTACGGAGCCGGTGAAGAAGCTGGTGAATTCAGCGGAACAGTTCCAGAATGGATATACCGGGTTTGAGCGTTTTCTGGAGATCCTTTCAATCGCGCCAGATATTACAGATAAGCCGGACGCAGTCGAGGTGGGGAATTTGCAGGGCGACATCGAATTCAAGAATGTTTCGTTCCATTATGAGGATAATAAGGAGAAGGTGCTGAACCATATTAATCTGAAGGTGCATGCCGGAGAGTATATGGCGCTTGTCGGCCCTTCCGGTGTGGGTAAGACAACACTTTGCAGTCTGATTCCACGATTCTATGAAGTGTCGGAGGGAGCTATTCAGATTGATGGTATGGACGTTCGAGATATGAAGCTTGCCAATCTGAGAAATAATATCGGTATTGTTCAGCAGGATGTCTACCTGTTTGCGGGTACGATCATGGACAATATCCGTTATGGAAAACCGGGGGCGACGGACGCAGAGGTCATACTTGCGGCGAAGCGTGCAAATGCGCATGAATTTATCATGGCATTCCCGGACGGATATGATACGGATATCGGACAGCGGGGAGTGAAGCTTTCCGGAGGGCAGAAGCAGAGATTATCCATCGCCAGAGTTTTCTTAAAGAACCCGCCGATTCTGATCTTCGATGAGGCGACATCGGCACTGGATAATGAGAGTGAGAAAGTGGTTCAGCAATCCCTCGAAGAGCTTGCGAAGAACCGGACCACGTTTGTGATCGCGCACAGACTTACGACGATCCGCAATGCCCAGAGGATTCTGGTGCTTACGGAGAACGGAATCGCAGAACAGGGAACGCATGAGGAACTTCTGGCAAAGAAGGGTGTATATGAATCCTTGTATCATATGCATTTTCAGAGTTAACATGGGAAAACTATGACAGAAAATATGTCAGAACAAGGCTGACAGGATAAGAGAAGGTGAAACGATGCCGGGCAGATTTCAGATTACAGAATATTGCCATCATTTTCTGGAAGAATATGTGAGGGAAAATGATTGTTGTATCGATGCGACAGCGGGAAATGGGAATGATACCGAGTTTTTATGCCGGATGGTCGGGGAAGGCGGAAAGGTCTATGCATTCGACGTGCAGGAAGAGGCTATCCGCCAGACCCGGCTGCGTCTTGAGAACGCCGGATTGACCGCGCGTGCGAGTCTGATACTGGATGGTCACGAGAACATGGCGAAGTATGTTCAGGAAGAGGCCTCTGCGGTGGTGTTTAATTTCGGGTATCTTCCAGGAGGAGATCACAAGGTGGCAACGAGACCGGAGACCAGTCTGATCGCAGTGGAGCAGGGACTTGGGCTTTTGAAAAAAGGCGGTGTGATGAGCCTCTGTATTTACAGCGGGGGAGACACCGGGTATGAGGAAAAGGAAGCGCTGCTTTCGTATTTGAAAGAACTGGATTCGAAAAAGTGGCTCGTACTTGTGAACAGTTATTATAACCGGAAAAATGATCCGCCTCTGCCGGTATTTGTGATCCGGTTAAAATAGATAAACGATACAGTAACGGTTTTATTTATTTTAAATTGCAATTTCATGTCAAAAAAAGACAGATTTTGTGTTATACTGGTACGGAGTTATTGAAAAAAAAGGAGTATTTGAAGTGATTTTATGATAGAAGCAGAATTCAGAAGACCGGAATTAAGGGATCAGGAGTTGATTTCCTGGTATTTTCGTCAGTATCCGAGCAGAAGTTGTGACCGGACGTTTGCAAATGTGTTTTTGTGGGCAAAACATTATAATGTGGAGTTTGCAGAGTATAAGCGCACCCTTTTGTTCAGGGACAACAGTGCGGGGTATGGATTCGCTTTTCCGGCAGGCGAGGATGAAGATGTGAGAAATGTGATACCGGAGCTGGTAAACCAGGCAAAAGAGGATGGAGAAAGATTCTGTCTTTACGGTATTACAAAAGAACATATGGAAAAGCTGGAAATGTGGTTCCCGAAAGAATTTGTATGTGAATACAACCGGGATGAAGCGGATTACGTCTATGAGACGGAAAAACTGGCGACTCTTTCCGGAAAGAAGCTTCACAGTAAGAGGAATCATATCAATAAATTCCGTCAAGTCCATGCGGGCAACTGGAGTTATGAGACACTGTCCGGAAAAAATCTGGAGGAGTGTTTCCAGATGGCTCTCAGATGGCGAAATGAGAATGGCTGTGAAGAAGATGAAGAGAAGAATGCAGAGATGTGCGTGACGCTCAACTCCCTCAGGTTGTTTGAAGAACTTGGCCTGACAGGCGGAGTATTAAGAGTGGACGGTGAGATCGTTGCTTTTACGATCGGAGAAGCAGTGAATGATGATACCTTTGTTGTTCACATCGAGAAGGCATATGCAGAAGTGGAAGGTTCGTACACGATGATCAATCAGCAGTTTGTGGAGCACGAGCTGTTGGGGAAATATCGATATGTCAACAGGGAAGATGATGTCGGTCTTGAGGGACTCAGAAAGGCAAAGCTTTCTTATAAGCCGGTCTTTCTGGTAGAAAAAGGATATGTGACACTTGCGAACGAACAAAATACAGAAAGGCATGAATGATGAAAGCATTTGAAAAAAATATCAGAAAAGTAGAACCTTATGTACCCGGTGAGCAGCCGCAGAGAAAGGTGATCAAATTAAATACCAATGAGAATCCGTATCCGCCGGCACCGGGAGTGCTTGCGGCGATGAAGGAACTGGAACAGAATATGGACACGCTTCGTCTTTACCCGGATCCGACAGCGGATCTGCTGGTGAGCGCGCTGGCTGATCATTATCATGTGGGAAAAGATCAGGTTTTTGTGGGAGTCGGATCGGATGATGTACTCGCCATGTGTTTTCTGACATTTTTTAATTCGGAGAAACCGATCTTTTTCCCGGATATTACATATTCTTTCTATAAAGTGTGGGCGGATCTGTACCGCATTCCATATGAATGCAAGCCGCTCGATGAAGAGTTCCGGATTGTGAAAGAAGATTATTACGAAGAGAACGGCGGTGTGATCTTCCCGAATCCGAATGCGCCGACCTCGCTCTACGAGAATCTGGATTTTGTGGAAGATATCCTCAAACACAATCAGGATGTCATTGTGATCGTGGATGAAGCATATATTGATTTTGCAGGAGAGTCCGCGCTGAAGCTGTTGGACAAATATGAGAATCTGCTCATTGTACAGACATTTTCCAAGGCGCGCTCCATGGCGGGCATGCGAATCGGATATGCCATCGGAAGTCCGCTTTTGATCAAATATCTGAACGATGCGAAGTACTCATTTAATTCCTATACGATGAACAAAACATCGCTTGTATATGGCGTGGAGGCTGTCAAAGACAAAGTGTATTTTGAAGAGACGATACAGAAAATCGTGGCGACAAGAACATGGGCGGCAGAGGAGTTTCGTAAATTGGGATTCGTGTTCCCGGAACCGGCTGCAAACTTTATTTTTGTTTCTCATCCGGATTATGATGCAAAGGAACTTTTTGAGGCGCTCAAGGCAAATGATATTTATGTGCGCCATTGGGGAAGTGAAAGGATTGAACAGTATCTGCGTGTAACGATAGGAACAAGGGAAGAGATGGAGGCATTATTCGCTTTCCTCAAAAATTATATGAAGAAGTGTTAGGAGAGAATATATGGTAGAATCTTTAGTACAGTGGTTTGTGACGAAGCTGGGGGGCAAGGCGGCAAAGGAACTGATTGTATTTATTATTTCCATGGTGCCGATTCTGGAACTCAGGGGTGGTCTTCTGGCAGCGGGACCGGCATTCCTGGATATCCCGACCTGGAGGGCGATTCCAATCTGTATTATCGGAAACCTGATTCCGATACCGTTCATTCTGCTGCTCATCAGGCCAATCTTTGCGTGGCTGCGCCGGACAAAACTGTTTCGGCCGTTGGTCGAGAAGCTGGAAGCAAAAGCGATGAGTAAAAGCAGTCAGATCGAAAAGTATGAATTCTGGGGGCTTGTGCTCTTTGTGGGAATTCCGCTTCCGGGAACCGGAGCGTGGACGGGATCTCTGATTGCTTCGCTTTTGGGAATCGACTGGAAGAAAGCATTTCTGGCTGTGGTGATCGGAGTGTGCATGGCGACTGTGATCATGTATTTTCTGTCCTATGTGGTGATTGGCGGAATATTTGGGTAAGGAAGAATAGAAGTTAGTGAAGGGAGACAATCCGTAAGGACTGTCTCCTTTTATGTAGCCATGCATATGAGAAACTGATCCAGTGGGCCAGATTCTCAGAAGAATATTGATAAGTGCCTGGTAAAATGGTAATCTGAACTTATAACAGTTAACAGGAGGAAAAGAAAAGTGTCAAGGAAAAAGAAACGTTGGGAGAATGAGGAACTTCTTCATATTGGAAGACGGGAGAGCCATTCGGATTTTCACAGGAGCGACCGGATTTCCCCCAGATTCTCTTTAGACGGTGAATGGAAATTTCTTTATCTGAAAGCGCCGGAGTATTCCCCGGAAGGGTTCTGCGATAAATACTTTGACGACGCGGCATGGGAGGACATACCAGTTCCTTCATGCTGGCAGATGCAAGGGTTCGGGCAGCCTCATTATACAGATGTATGGTATCTCTTTCCGATCAACCCTCCGTTTGTAGCGTCCGAAAATCCAACAGGTATTTATAGAAAGACGATTGAAATACCGGATGAATGGAAAAGTGGGAGAAAGATCCTTCGTTTTGAAGGAGTCGGAAGTGCGTTCGATGTATGGATAAACGGAACTCATGTTGGATACAGTAAAGTCAGTCATCTGGCGTCGGAATTTGATGTCACCGGATGTCTTCAGTTGGGAGAAAATCAGATTACGGTACGCGTATATCAGTGGTCGGACGGAACGTATCTGGAATGTCAGGATATGTGGTGGTTCAGTGGAATATTCCGCAGTGTCTCATTAAGGAATGAACCGGAGTGTTCCGTGCTGGATTATGTTGTGGAAGCAACGTTGGATGATTCGTACAGAAATGGGATTCTGATCCAGACGATCCAGGCATCTGCTGATGCGGATCAGGTGGAATGGGAACTTCGGGATTCGTGTGGAAATCAGGTTTCTTCCGGAAAAATCCGGTTAGAAAATGGCAGTGCTACGGCAAAAACGGAAATCGGAAAGGTGAATCCATGGAGTGCGGAATTGCCGGAGCTTTATACGGTCATTATGAAACTGTGGAAGCAGGGCGAAATGATGGATGAGATTACTGTGCAGACAGGGTTCAGAAGAATAGAAGTGAAGGGTGAGAATTTTACCGTAAATGGACAGCCGATTCTTCTAAACGGTGTCAACCTGCATGATTTCAGCCCTTCCGGCGGAGCAACCGTGGATCCGGATATCGTGGAACAGGATCTCAGAATGATGAAACAGCATAATATCAATGCGATCCGCTGCTCGCATTATCCTAAAATGCCGTATTTCTATGATTTGTGTGACCGGTACGGATTTTATGTGATTGATGAAGCAGATATGGAGACCCATGGATTTGAGTGGATTCAGAGATATGAATGGCTGAATAATCTGCCGAGCTGGAAAGATGCTTATTGTGACCGCAGTGTGAGGATGGTGAAAGAACACCGTAATCATACCTGCATTATCATGTGGTCTTTGGGAAATGAATCATCGACAGGAGATAATTTTACTGCTGTAGCAGAGGCGATCCGGGAATTGGACTGTTCGAGGCTGATTCATTATGAGGGGGATTACGAGGCGGACATTACAGATGTTTATTCGACCATGTATACCAGACTGGATGGAATGAAGCGGATCGGTGAGAACAATGACGGACATGGAAAACCGCATATTCTTTGCGAATATGGACACGCAATGGGAAATGGGCCGGGGAATCTGGAAGAATATCAGGAATTATTCCATACATACAAGCGGCTTCAGGGTGGATTTATCTGGGAGTGGTACGATCATGGAATCGAGCATAAAGACGATGAAGGAAATATGACGTATTACTATGGAGGCGATTTCGGCGATGAACCGAACAACTCGAATTTCTGTATGGACGGTCTGTTAAGACCGGACAGAGTACCTTCCACGGGACTGATTCATTATAAACAGGTGATTGCCCCGGTAAAAGCGGAGGAAGTGGATCTTGAAAAGGGAAGAATACGGATTTCCAATCTATATTATTTCCGCACGCTGGAGCATCTGTCCATGAAGTATGAACTTGCCTGTGATGATCAGGTGATTCAGACGGGGATCGTTCATAAGATTGAGGTAGAAGCGCAGAAATCTGAGATTTATGAAATTCCGGTTCATGTTGATAATATGATTCCGGAGACGGATTACTATCTGAATATCTCGTTTCTCTATAATCAGGATACGCTTTTTGGAAAAGAAGGGGACGAAGTGGCAAAGGCGCAGTTCCGGCTTCCGATTTACAAGACTTATGGAATGGTGGCTCAAATAGACGCGGAGACGAAAGAACTGCAGGTACTGGAAAATGATGTGAGGGCAGAGATTTCGGGAAGGCATGTCAGAGTTGTATTTGATAAGGTAAACGGCAGGCTTCTAACCTATGAAATGGACGGAAAATGCTGGATTACGGAAGGTCCGTCTCTGAATCTTAATCGTGCAACGATCGATAATGATATGTATAAAGTTGAAGACTGGCAAAATAAGTATTTTCTGCACAAACAGCAGGAACAGCTGGAAGAATTTGAAATCCATAAAAAGTCAGATTATGTGGAAGTGCGGGTACGTACGCATTTCTCACCGCTTAGTATGGCGTTTGGCTTTAAGGGACACTATATTTACCGGATCTATGCCGACGGAAAAATGGAACTGGAACTGGACATCAAAGGGTTCAAATACAGCAAATTTGTTCCGAATTTTATTCCGCGGATTGGAATTGAGATGAAGATGCCACAGGAAATGAAGAGAGTGGAATGGTATGGGCTGGGGCCGGATGAAAATTACAGTGACATGAAAGCTGCGTCTATAATGGGTGTATACAGAAGCACAGTGGATGAGATGCATGTCGAATATGCGATGCCCCAGGAGAACGGCCATCGGGAACGTGTGAGATGGCTTGCGGTCGGAAATGAGAGGAAAAGTCTTCTGATCAGTTCCCGAAATGAGGTGGGAATGGATGTCCACGATTATACCATTGAGGCGCTTGAAAAAGCAAGGCATGTCCGAGAAATCCGGCGCTGCGATGAGATCATTGTACATCTGGATGCGAAACACTCGGGCGTGGGCAGCAATTCCTGCGGAGAGGAACAGACTTATGCAAATAAAACCCGGCTGAATGATTATTCTATGAAACTGACGTTTCAGGCTGCAGAGAATGAGAGCCTGATTCAGAAAAGTAAGAACGTTCTGGCATGGAATCGGTTATATACACAAACTAGTTAGGAGCAAAGGAAAATGAATGAGCAATTTTTAAATGAGATACTGAACCAGGTTTCTGTATCCGGCTATGAGGAACCGGTGCAGAAGGTTGTGAAAACCTATATGGAACATACGGCAGACGAGATCCGTGAGGATGAAATGGGGAATCTGATCTGTATTCTGAATCCGGAAAGTGAGAGACGGATCATGCTTTCTGCCCATGCGGACGAAATCGGCGTGATGGTTTCCAATATCACAGAGAATGGACGGCTGCAGGTGGTTGACCGTGGGGGAATCATCGCCGGAACCTATCCGGGGCAGCAGATCAAGGTCCATATGCCGGACCAAGATGTATACGGAGTTGTGGAGGGACGAAGAGAGCTTTTCAGAAACAGTGATCTGAAAGCGACAGATTTTCTGATTGATATCGGGGCCGATTCAAAGGAGGAGGCGCTTAAGAAGGTTGCGCTCGGCGCACCGGTCGTGCCGGATACCCATATCCGTTCCATGATGAATGGAAGATTCACGGCGCGTGCGTTGGATGACCGTCTTGGTGTATTCATTATTATAGAAGCATTGAAACGGGCGAAAGAAAAAGGGTGCAAAGCAGGTGTCTATGCGGCATCGACGGTCGGGGAGGAGACGACGAAAAGCGGTGCATATTGGACCAGCGCACGTATCAAGCCGCATTTGGCCATTGTGGTGGATGTGACTTACTGCAGTGATTACAGTGGAATGAATCCGGCCGAAACGGGTACGGTGGAACTTGGAAAAGGACCGGTACTCTGCAACAGCCCGATTGTTGTGAAAAAACTGAATCAGAAAATGGAAGCGTGTGCCCAAAAGGCGGGGATTCCGGTTCAGAGAGAAGCAGCGAGCCGTCTTACCTGTACAGACGGGGACAAGATTCATTTCTCAAATGAGGGCGTGCCGATGGTCCTTGTATCGATCCCGCTGCGTTACATGCATACACCGGCGGAAGTAGCGGATGAAAAAGATGTAGAAGGATGCATCGAACTGATCGCGGAATTTCTGACAGAAATGGAATAGAATATAATATAATTAAATAAGATGGCAGAGCCTGAAGTTAATGGGACTCTGCCATCTTTTTAAGTTCTATTGATCCAGCAAAAGCGGAAGAAATGGTTCGAAATTGATTCCGTCATTTCGCGGAACGCCTTCCGCAGCCGTCTCGGTCAGTGCTTCCTCCAGAAAACGAACGGCCCGTGATACCCCGCAGTATGCGCTGTTTCCGCGCACCATATCGGCGCAGACGACGGAGGCAAGGAGATCGCCGGTTCCAGAGTAGCTTCCGCCGTGAATCTCAGAGGAGACACTTTGGCAGCCGTCGGAGGAGACAATCAAGTTGTAGTATTTCGGAGCAGGATCTTCTGCTGCTTTGTGAATGATCCCAGTGATGATTACAGTGCTTATCCGGGATTTTAAAAGCGGTTTTGCCATCATTTCGATGCGTCTCAGGTAATCTGGTTCCCCTGTATGAGAGAAAATTGCATCATAATCGGCATCGGCAAGAAGACAGCATTCAGTCAGATTCGGAGTAATGACATCAGCATGGAGTGCCAGCGTGCGCATCTGTTCACGGAGTGCAGGTGTGTACATATCAAAAACCTTTCCCATATCTCCCATGACGGGATCCACAAAAAGCAAGGTATTCTCTTTGCGGAACACTTCGTTGAAATACAGAATCTTCTCAACCTGGGCTTCACTTCCGAGAAAACCGGTATAAATTCCGTCCAGTGCGAGACCTCGTTTCTGCCATTCTTCTGTAAAAAAATCAATTTTATCAGTATAGTCATCATAATAATAGCTTTCGTATCCGGTCTGATTCGTCAGAACAGCGGTGGGCACCGGGCATGCCTGTACGCCCATCACCGAGATGACCGGAATCGCTGCGGTCAGAGAACATTTACCAAGACCGGACAGATCCTGGATGACTGCCACTTTTTTAACCATATCTCAAACATTCCTTTCTGAAACTGCATCTCTAGAAAACAGTAAGAAAATTCAAAGAGCCGGGCGGCGTCTCCATCCCTTTTTCCAAAAGCGAGATGAGCCCGCGGATGGTATCTTCAATTTCCTCCTCACTGGACGGAACCAGGGTATTATCCAACTTGACGGTGAGGACAATGAGGGCGATATCTGCAAGAGCTGCCGGCTGGTCAAAGTGAATATCACCGTTTTCGATTCCCTGCCGGATGATCTCGGTCAGTTCCGGTTTGAGTTCGGAAATCAGGTGTTTCATATATTTATGATGGAGAAAGGATTCTCCCTTCGCATCCGTCTCCAATGTGCCGGACGGATGGTAGCGAAATGCTGAGGAAGAATTCCTGCATGCTTGGAAGATCATGGCCATACGCGTGAATGAAGAAATATCGGTCTGGCGCGAGAGTGTCTTTGCAGTCTGGATCGGTGATTCGTAATTGCGTTTTACGAGGGCGTCCAGTATGGCATCTTTGGATGGAAAATAATAGTAGATGCTTCCTTTTCCGATTCCGGCCGTCTGTGCAATTTCACTAACAGATATGTTCTGAAGTGTTTTGTGCTCTAGAAGGGACTGCAGAGCATCTAATATTTTGTCATATTTTGTGGAATTACGCATGTTTCCCTCCGAAAATTGTGATTTTTTGTCGATAGCGAACAGTAATTTTATTCAGTATAACATTATAAAGTCCCGGTTACAACCGAAAAAACACACAGAAATCGGGAAGAAGGACAGATTTTTTGTGACAATTCATGAATTGATCCGTGGTCGAAAAGCATAGTATGATGAATGAAAAATAAATCGACTCATGGTCGAAAATCAACCCAGAGGGAGAATATGGAAATGACTTATGCAGATATTTTTTCGGAATTAAAAAGAAGATTTATGGAAGCGGATGTGAGTGATATTCAGGAACATCTGGCTTATCAGTTTAATATCATTGGTGAAGGATCCGGTATATTTTATGTGGAAGTGAAAGAGGGGAAACTGTCTGTAGAACCATATGAATATTATGACAGAGATGCCATGTTTACCTGCAGCGGAGAGACTTTGATGAAGATTGCAGACGGAAAGATGGATCCGATCATGGCCGTGACGCTTCAGAAAATGAAGGTAGAAGGAAATATTGACAAGGCGCTTTGTTTCAAACAGCTGATTGACAGCAGAAAATAGAAGGAAGCTCTGGGATTTGAATAAGGAGAAGAACAGTATGAGATTTTGGAAAGCAGCTGCGCTTCTGACAGGAACACTTACTTTGGCAGAAGCAGGAGGAACGGCCTATTTCTACAGAAGAACAATGATAAGAAATAATGCAGACATGAAGAGAACCATGAAGATGGCAGGCACGGACTGGAATCAGTACATGGATATCATTCAGGACAGGAAAGAGAAACTTGTTGCGAATCCGCATCAGGATCTGTATCTGACATCTGACGACGGATTGAAACTTCATGGCACCTGGTTTCCCAATCAGGATGCGAAGAAAATTGTCATCTGTTTCCACGGATATGCCAGTCAGGGGATGAACGATTTCGTCGGGCTGTCGGATTATTATCTGAGAAATGGTTTCGCAATGCTTCTGGTTGATGAGAGAGCACATGGTATGAGTGAAGGGGAACAGATCGGATTTGGGTGTCTGGACCGGCACGATGCGATGGGCTGGATCAGAAAGGTGATCGAAATCTGCGGCGAAGATGTGGAAATTCTGCTCCACGGTATTTCCATGGGCGGAATGAGATCCGCGCAGATGTGGCGGCAATTGTAAAAGATAGATGTCCGAAGTTGAAAACCCTGATTTCCATGCAGAAAACGGAACAGGATGAACAGGCATATTCGTTCTGGCAGCTTCTTGAAAAGCAGGAGGCTGGATATTCGTATGAACCGGAACCGGATCAGCTTTGTACGATTATGTTTACCTCCGGTACGACCGGAAAAAGTAAAGGTGTCATGCTGACCCACCGGAATCTGGCGGAGAATGCGACTTGCCTGGATATGAAGATCCCGCCCCGTACAACGATCCTTTCTGTTCTGCCGATTCATCATGCGTATTGCCTCAGTATGGACATTCTCAAAGGTATTTCACTGGGCAGTATCATTTGTATCAATGACTCGCTGCTTCGTGTGGCAAAGAATATCCGTCTGTTCCAGCCGGATATGATCGATCTGTTTGAATCCTATGGGATCACGATCCTGCAGGGATATGGTATGACGGAGTGTGCACCGGTCATCAGCACGAATGTGAGCTGGGATATCCGGAAAAATTCGGTTGGAAAGCTTCTGCCGAACTGTGAGGCGAAGGTGGTAGACAAAGAACTCTGGGTCCGCGGCAGCAGTGTGATGCAGGGATACTATCATATGCCGGAAGAAACAAAGGAGACGCTGGTGGACGGCTGGCTCAGAACCGGAGATCTGGGATATGTAGATGAAGACGGCTTTGTCTATCTGACCGGTCGGAAGAAGAATCTGATCATTACGAAAAACGGAGAGAATGTGTCTCCGGAAGAACTGGAGAACAAGATTGGTGAGGCCCGCCTTGTACAGGAAATTCTGGTTCGTGAAAAAGAAGGCGTGATCGAGGCGGAGATATTCCCGGATCTGGATTATGTGAAAAAGAAACGGATCAAAAATGTGGAAGAAGAACTTCAGAAAGTGATCGATGCTTATAATCAGGAAGCACCGGCGTATAAAAGAGTGTACAAACTGAAGGTCAGAGAGCGGGAGTTTGAGAAAATGCCTTCTAAGAAAATTAAACGGTATTAAATCGGGCGTTGAGCGCCTGGTCAGGATATGGTATGATAAAAAAAGGATTGCAGGTGCAGTCCTCTTTGTTTCAGCTATATATATTTCTGATAAAAGCACGGGAGGTGGCAGAGATGTCTACAGCACTGGAAAACCAGGATATTCCGCGGTATCTGCGCGTGTATCATTATTATAAAGAACTGATCCTGAGCGGAAAGCTGGCACCGGATACGAAGCTTCCGTCGATCCGGAAGGGGGCGATCCAGCTTCAGATCAGCCGCACGACGCTGGAGAACGCTTATCTGCTCCTTGCCGCCGAGGGATACATTCTCTCCAAACCGCAGAGTGGGTATTATGTCACAGACATTGCGGTGCAGAAGAAAAAGCCGTCGGACATCGGAGAGGTGCGAAAAAGCAGGAAGAAACAGGAAATACAGTACGATTTCGTGACCTCGAACGTGGATCGGGAGAGTTTCCGGTTTGAACTCTGGAGACGTTATATGAAGAGCGCGCTGCGTCAGGATACAAAACTTCTGACTTATGGCGAACCGCAGGGAGAGCAGGAATTCCGGGAAGTGCTCAGTTCTTACCTTCACAAGGTGCGGGGAGTGATCTGTTCGCCGGAACAGATTGTGATCGGGGCAGGTGTGCAGAGCCTTTTGCATATTCTCTGTCCGATGATCTGGGAGCGGAAGACGGCTGCATTTTATAATCCGGAGTTTGTGCAGGGACGCGCGATTTTTGAAGATTACGGATTTACATTTGCAGAAAACTACAAGGAAGAGGGCTGCAAAGTATATTATCTTTCGCCGTCACAGATGACGAAGTGGGGAGGTGTGATGACGGTTTCCGAACGGCTTGCGCTGATCGGGGAAGCTGAGGAGAGGGATCTGCTGATCATAGAAGATGATTATAACAGTGAGTTCCGCTATTTCCAGAGGCCGACTCCGTCCCTTCAGGGACTGGCAGGCGGAAGAGGTGTGGTGTATCTGGGGACCTTTTCCAAAATGCTGCTTCCGTCCATTCGAATGAGTTTCATGGTGCTTCCGCCGGAACTTCTGGAAAGCTATGATGCACGAAAGGACCGTTATAACCAGACGGCATCCAAGGCAGAACAGATCGCACTGACACAGTTTATCCGCGACGGGCATCTTGCCGGGCAGATCCGGAAATCCCGGAAAATACATATGGCAAAGGCAGGACAACTGGCAGCTACGGTGGAACAGGTTCTCGGAAGGAAGGCAAAAGTCAGGACCGGCGACTCGGGTTTCCATGTCTATGTGGAGCTTGATACGAAATTACCCGCCGGGGAAATTGCGGAAAAGGCGAAGGAGAAAGGGCTGCTTCTTTCACCGGTGCCTGCTGATAACAGGGAGTCAAAATGTACGATCATGATGAATTGTGCAGGTGTGCCGGTGGATAAATACCATGCGGCGATGAAGCTGCTGGAAGAATGTGTGGGGTGAAGAAATGGAAGTGACACATGAACTGATCGTGCCGAATGAGGACCTGCCCTTTAAAATGTTTTTATTTGAGGGCAAAAACGGGAATTATTTCCGGGATAAACACTGGCACCGGTCGGTTGAGATCTTTGCGGTGTTTGACGGAAATCTGGAATTCTATATTGATGAAAAAAAGACGGTTCTTGCCGCCGGAGAATTTGTGATCGTGAATTCCAATGAGATTCATTCTATCGTGGCCAGAGAGCCGAATCAGACTGTGGTACTGCAGATGCCGCTTGGCACATTCGAAGCCTATTATACGGATGAGCAGTTTATCTGTTTTACACATAGTGACCGGGGCCAGGATGCATTTGTCATGCAGCTTGTCCGCGATATGTTCGTTACATATCAGGAAAAAAAGACGGGCTATGAACTGAAAGTGCAGAGCTTATATTATATGCTGATCTATCTTATGGTCACCCGTTACCGTAAACTTGAGGTGAGTGAGGAGATCGTCAGATCCCGCAGAAATCTGGGGCGTCTGTCAGAGATCATCAGTTATATTAAGGAGAATTATACCTCTGAGATTTCACTGGAAAAGCTTTCGGAGGTGTTTGGATATTCACCGACGTATCTGTCCCGGATGTTCCGGAAATATGCACATATGAATTATAAATCCTATCTGCAGAGCATCCGGCTGGAGTACGCATACAGAGAACTGGAAAATAGCGAAAACAGCATAGGAGAAATAGCAGAGCATCATGGATTTACGGACGCAAGGGCATTTACAAGAGCCTTTAAAACGAAATACGGAATGCTGCCAAGTGAATATAAAAAGACAAAAAATTGCAGTTAAATAGACAAGTTTTCGGTAGTTGAAAAATCACTGAAAATGCTATACTATAGCTGACGATACGAATTCTGGACAGTGAGAAGCCAGAAATACGATGGGGATAAAAAATGGAACAACATAGTTGAAATGAACAGGAGGAATGAATCATGAACAACATGCCAGAAGTGAAAATCGGAATCGTTGCAGTCAGCCGTGACTGTTTTCCGGAGAGCCTTTCCGTAACAAGAAGAGAAGCCCTTGTAAATGCATACAAAGCAAAGTACGGGGATAACGATATTTACGAATGTCCGGTCTGTATCGTGGAAAGTGAGATCCACATGGTACAGGCGCTGGAAGACATCAAAAAGGCCGGATGTAATGCGCTGGTCGTTTATCTTGGAAACTTTGGACCGGAGATTGCAGAGACGCTCCTTGCAAAACATTTTGACGGACCGAAGATGTTCGTGGCAGCGGCAGAAGAGACTGGAAATAATCTGATTCAGGGACGCGGGGATGCATACTGCGGTATGCTGAATGCAAGCTACAACCTGAAGCTCCGTAACATCAAGGCATATATCCCGGAATATCCGGTGGGAACTGCCGGGGAATGTGCGGATATGATCCATGAGTTTGTACCGATCGCACGCGCAATCATCGGCCTGAACGACCTGAAGATCATCAGCTTCGGACCGAGACCGCTCAATTTCCTGGCATGCAATGCGCCGATCAAGCAGCTTTATAATATCGGAGTTGAGATTGAAGAGAACTCCGAACTGGATTTATTTGAAGCATATAACAAGCATGCAGGTGATGAGAGGATCCCTGCTGTTGTGAAAGAGATGGAAGAAGAACTCGGCACCGGCAATAAAAAACCGGAAATCCTGCAGAAACTTGCACAGTATGAACTGACATTGAAGGACTGGGTGGAAGCACACAGAGGATACAGAAAATACGTTGCGATCGCAGGAAAATGCTGGCCTGCTTTCCAGACGCAGTTCGGATTTGTTCCATGCTATGTGAACAGCCGTCTGACGGCGCAGGGAATTCCGGTATCCTGTGAAGTGGATATTTACGGAGCGCTCAGCGAATTTATCGGAACGGTCATCAGTCAGGATGCGGTTACCCTGCTTGATATCAACAATTCCGTACCGGCTGATCTTTATGAAGAAGATATCAAAGGAAAATATGACTATACACAGAAAGATACATTTATGGGATTCCACTGCGGCAACACCGCATCTTCCAAGCTTTCTTTCTGCGAAATGAAATACCAGATGATCATGGCAAGAGCACTTCCGGAAGAAGTGACACAGGGAACGCTGGAAGGCGACATCGTGCCGGGGGACATTACATTTTTCAGACTGCAGAGCACTGCCGACAACATTCTTCGCGCATACATTGCACAGGGCGAAGTACTTCCGGTAGCGACCCGTTCCTTTGGTTCCATCGGCATCTTCGCGATCCCGGAGATGGGACGTTTCTACCGTCATGTACTGATCGAGAAGAATTTCCCGCATCACGGAGCCGTTGCGTTCGGTCATTACGGAAAAGCACTGTTCGAAGTGTTCAAATACATCGGTGTGCCGGTCGAGGAAATCGGATATAACCAGCCGAAGGGGGTAAGATATCCGACCGAGAATCCATGGGCGTAAGAAACGTTCGGAACCGCAGGTAAATGGAGGAATAAACATGCTGTATATTGGAGTAGATTTGGGAACGTCAGCGGTGAAACTGCTGCTTATGGACGAAAAAGGTGAGATAAAAAGAATCGTATCGAAGGAATACCCTCTGGAATTCCCGCATCCGGGATGGTCTGAGCAGCATCCTAAGGACTGGTATGAGAAATCTGCGGAAGGAATCCGGGAACTTGTGGACGGGTTCGATAAAGAACAGGTTGCAGGCATCAGCTTTGGAGGTCAGATGCATGGTCTCGTCATTCTGGACGAGAACGATGAGGTCATCCGCCCTGCCATTTTGTGGAATGACGGAAGAACGACAAAAGAGACAGATTATCTGAACCAGGTAATCGGAAAAGACAAGTTATCGGAATACACGGCCAATATTGCATTTACCGGATTCACTGCCCCGAAGATCCTCTGGGTGAAAGAAAAGGAACCGGAGAATTTTACCAGAATCAGGAAAATCATGCTTCCGAAGGACTATCTCGCTTACCGGCTTTCCGGAAGCTTCTGCACGGATTATTCCGATGCGTCCGGAATGCTTCTCATGGATGTGAAGAACAAGTGCTGGTCTAAGGAAATGTTGAAGATCTGTGGTATTACAGAAGAACAGCTCCCGAAGCTTTATGAGAGTTATGAAGTGGTTGGAAATCTGACACCAGAAGCAGCCCGGGAACTGGGGCTGCACGAGCAGGTGAAGGTGATCGCAGGAGCCGGAGACAATGCGGCGGCAGCAGTCGGAACGGGAACCGTAGGCGATGGAAAATGTAATATTTCCCTCGGAACTTCCGGAACGATCTTCATTTCCAGCGGAAAATTCGGTGTAGATAAACAGAATGCGTTGCATTCCTTTGCTCATGCGGACGGAAAGTATCACCTGATGGGATGTATGCTCAGCGCTGCGTCCTGCAATAAATGGTGGTCCGAAGAGATCCTGGGGACGACAGATTATGTGGCGGAGCAGGAGCAGATCACGAAGCTGGGAGAGAATCATGTGTACTATCTGCCGTATCTGATGGGAGAGCGCTCTCCGCATAACGACCCATTTGCAAGAGCGACCTTCATCGGAATGACGATGGATACTTCCAGATCGGATATGACACAGGCCGTTCTGGAGGGCGTGGCATTTGCACTCAGAGATTCCCTCGAAGTGGCGAGAAGTATCGGGATCCGCCCGGAATGCACCAGAATCTGCGGTGGGGGAGCCAAAAGTCCGCTGTGGAGAGCGATGATTGCCAATATTATGAACCTGACGGTGGAAGTGATCGAAAGCGAAGAAGGTCCTGCACTTGGAGGAGCGATTCTTGCCGCGGTCGGCTGCGGCGAATATCCGGATGTAGAGACGGCCGCAAAAAAACTGGTGAAAGTGAAAAAGATCATTGAACCGGAAAGAGAACTGGTCAGAAAATATGAAGTACAATATCAGAAATTCCGCAAAATTTATCCGGCAGTCAAAGAACTTTTCCGTGATATTTCGGAATAATTTATAAAAAGGTCCACTGGACCTTTTTTTGAGTTTTCGGCACCGTTGACATGAAAGTTGAAACCCCGTATAATTGATAACAAAGAAAGTCATATACAGGAGGATGATAATTCTATGCTTATTGCAGGAAATGACGAAGAAAAGAGAAATAGATTATGGAATTATGCCATGAGGGGAGCGACGATACTGATACTCATCGTGGCAGTGTTTTTCTTATATAAAGGATTCTTTGGCAATCCGCTGGAAGGAACCTGGAATCAGGAGGACAGTGATATGATTCTGGAAATCAGGGGAAAGAATCAGGCAAATCTTGTATGGGATAATCTGATCGAGAATCAGACACTGACTGTGGATATGGAGTATTCACTGGATAAATCTAACAAAGAGATCACCTTCCAGATCCATCAGGACGCTCTGGAAGCGGCTGCGAAGAAGCTGGATGGCGGTGCCTCGGCCGAGGACATTGAATCTGCCGTCAGTTCCATGCAGACCAAATTCCATTACAGTGTGGACGGAAGGGAACTGACATTGACAGAATGGGATTATGGGGATCAGATGTTCTTTACAAAAGGAAAATAACCGGCATCTGGAACGTTTGAACGTAAGATTTGAGTATATAGATTTGAGAAAGGAAGACGGAAGATGACGAGAAACGATACAAAAGTAATCCGGATCGGCAACTGCCGGATCGGAGGCGGGAATCCGGTTGCGATTCAGTCTATGACGAATACAAAGACGGAGGATGTGGATGCCACAGTGAGCCAGATTCTGGCACTGGAACGGGCAGGATGTGATATTATACGCTGTGCGGTTCCGACAATGGAGGCGGCAGAGGCTTTAAAAGAGATCAAGAAACAGATCCATATCCCGCTGGTTGCGGATATTCATTTTGATTACAGACTTGCAATCGCGGCGATCGAGAACGGTGCAGATAAGATCCGGATCAATCCGGGAAATATTGGAAGCGAGGACCGGGTAAGAGCCGTAGTTGAAAAGGCCAAAGAATACAATGTGCCGATTCGTGTGGGCGTAAACAGCGGCTCTCTGGAAAAAGAGCTGGTTGAAAAATACGGAGGCGTGACCGCGGAAGGAATCGTGGAAAGCGCATTGGACAAAGTTCATATGATTGAGCGGATGGGATATGAGAATCTGGTGGTCAGCATCAAATCTTCTGATGTCATGATGTGTGTGAAAGCACATGAACTGATTGCGAAGGAATGTCCGTACCCGCTGCATGTGGGGATTACCGAATCCGGAACGCTGATGTCCGGCAATATCAAATCCTCTGTCGGACTTGGAATTATTCTCCATGAGGGAATCGGGGACACGATCCGGGTATCTCTGACCGGAGATCCGCTGGAAGAGATCAAGAGTGCGAAGCTGATCCTTAAGACACTCGGTCTTCGTAAAGGCGGGATCGAAGTAGTGTCATGTCCGACCTGCGGAAGGACCCGGATCGATCTGATTTCTCTGGCGAATCAGGTAGAGACGATGGTGGCGGAATTCCCGCTGGATATCAAGGTTGCGGTTATGGGCTGTGTAGTAAATGGCCCGGGTGAGGCAAAAGAAGCAGATATCGGGATTGCAGGGGGAATCGGAGAAGGTCTTCTGATCAAAAAAGGCGAGATCATCAGAAAGGTGAAAGAAGAAGAGCTTCTGGATGCACTCAGAGACGAATTGGTACATTGGGGCGAATAGAGAATGACGAAATTATTTTTTGATGTATTTCCAACATTAAAACTGGATAGTGACAGCCAGGCGCTGTTTCGGGAGGTAGAGGTGACGAAAATCACCTCTACTTCTGCGAAAGACCATATTAAGGTACATATTTTCAGTACGCATCTGATTCCGAAGAAAACGGTGTATGACATCGAGCGTCAGATTGAGATGCAGCTCTTCTCGGGAATGGGGATTCCGGTGACGATTCTGGAAGAGTATCGCCTGTCGGGACTTTATACGCCGGAGAATCTGATGGAAGCGTATCGGGACAGCATTCTCTTTGAACTGGAACAGCGGAGTGTTCTGGAAAAAAACATGTTTCAGAAAGCGAAAATAGGATATGAAGGTGAGAATGTGATTCTCCTTACGCTGGCGGATACGATCGTGGCCGAGGGAAGGACAGATGCACTCTCCGCTTATCTAAAAGCTCTTTTTGAAGAAAGATTTCACGTTCCGGTGGAAATCCGGGTGGATTATGAGGAAGTCAAAGAGAGCAAATACCGCAAGTTCAATGAGATGCAGCTTCAGCAGGAAGTGGATGCGATCCTGGAACGGAACCACACCCTTCAGGCACAGCACGCAGCCGGCAAGGAGGAACATGCAGGAGACGCATCCGGGGGCGGCTCGTCTGAAAAGAAGCAGCAGACCGGGAAGAAGAAAGAGAACGAGGCAGGCAAGCAGGATACGAAGAAGCAGGAAAAGACCGAGGCAAAATCTCCGGAGCCAAAACAGGATTTTGCCGGAAAGACCGGTGGATTCAAAGGCAGCAAAGGCGGCGGAACATTCCAGAAGCGGGATTATCCGCTGAAACGTTCAGACGATCCGAATGTGATCTACGGGCGTGATTTTGATGATACGCCGATTGAATTAAAACAGGTCGTATCAGAAATGGGAGAGATTACGATCCGGGGACAGGTCATCAGTTTTGATACCCGCGAGATCCGGAATGAAAAGACGATCATCATGTTTGCGGTGACGGACTTTACCGATACGATCATGGTCAAGATGTTCACCCGGAATGACCAGCTCCCGGAGCTTCTTGCAGAGATCAAAACGGGTGTGTTCCTGAAGGTAAAAGGGGTTACTACGATCGATAAATTTGACGGGGAACTGACGATTGGCTCTGTAACAGGAATCCGTAAGGCAACAGACATCCGTGTTGGAAGAAAGGATAAATACCCGGAGAAGCGGGTGGAGCTGCACTGCCATACCAAAATGAGTGATATGGATGGAGTATCCGAGGCAACAGCGCTGGTGAAAAGAGCACATTCCTGGGGACACCCGGCCATTGCAATCACCGATCACGGAGTCGTACAGGCATTTCCGGATGCGAACCATTTCATCGAGGGGCTGGATAAAGACGATCCCTTCAAAGTCATCTACGGTGTGGAGGGATATCTGGTGGATGATCTGACCGAGATTGCCAAAGGAGCTGGAAGTCAGAGCCTGGATGATACCTATGTCGTGTTTGATATTGAGACGACCGGTTTCTCCGCAATCTCGGACCGGATTATCGAAATCGGGGCGGTGAAGGTGGAACACGGAGTCATCACGGACAAATTCAGTACCTTTGTCAATCCCGGAAGGCCGATTCCGTTTAAGATTACCGAGCTGACCAGCATCACGGACGAGATGGTCATGGATTATCCGGGCATTGAGGTGATCCTTCCGCAGTTCCTGGAATTCGTGGGCGACGCGCCTCTGGTGGCGCATAATGCCGGATTCGATGTGGGATTTATCGAACAGAACTGTCGTTATCAGGATATTGAACCGCATTTTGTGTCGGTCGATACCGTAGCACTGGCGCGTGTCCTTTTGCCGTCCCTGTCCAAATATAAGCTGGACGTGGTGGCAAAAGCGCTGGATATTTCTCTGGAAAATCATCATCGTGCGGTGGATGATGCAGGTGCGACGGCGGAGATCTTTGTAAAATTTATTGAAATGTTAAAAGAACGTGACATCACAACACTGAAAGGTGTGAACCGTTTTGGAAATCTGAATCCGGATGCGATCCGGAAGCTTCCGACGTATCATGTCATCATTCTTGCCAAAAACGATCTTGGAAGAGTGAATTTATACACGCTTGTTTCGCTGTCCCACCTGACTTATTACGGAAGACGGCCGAGAATTCCCAAAAGTGTACTAAACCAATACCGGGAAGGATTGATCGTGGGCAGTGCCTGCGAGGCCGGGGAGCTTTATCAGGCACTCCTGAATGGAAAATCCGATGAGACCATTGCGAAGATCGTGGATTTCTATGATTATTTGGAGATTCAGCCGTTGGGAAATAATGCATTTATGATCGATAGCGATAAGGTCAGTGCGATCAATTCCATGGAGGATGTCAAGGACATGAACCGGAAGATCGTTCGGCTGGGAGAACAGTTCCATAAGCCGGTCGTGGCAACCTGTGATGTGCATTTCATGGATCCGGACGATGAAGTTTACCGCCGTATCATTATGGCGGGAAAAGGTTTCTCAGACGCGGACCAGCAGGCACCTCTCTATCTTCGGACGACGGAAGAAATGCTGGAAGAATTTGCCTATCTGGGCTCCGAGAAGGCATATGAAGTGGTAATTGCAAATACGAATAAAATTGCCAATATGATTGAGAAGATCTCACCGGTGAGGCCGGACAAATGCCCGCCGGTCATTGAGAATTCCGATCAGCTTCTGACGGACATCTGTTATACTAAGGCGTACTCCATGTATGGCAATCCGCTCCCGGAAATCGTAGAAGAACGATTGAAAAGGGAGCTGCATTCCATTATTTCCAATGGATTTGCCGTTATGTATATCATTGCACAGAAACTGGTATGGAAATCAAACGAAGACGGATATCTGGTTGGTTCCCGTGGTTCCGTAGGGTCCTCTTTTGTGGCGACCATGTCCGGAATTACGGAGGTGAATCCGCTGTCCCCGCATTACTATTGCCAGAAATGTCATTACAGTGATTTCACTTCGGATGAGGTGCGAAAATATGCCGGAGGATGCGGGCACGATATGCCGGACAAGCTGTGCCCGGTCTGTGGGGAAAAGCTGATCAAAGACGGATTTGACATTCCATTTGAGACTTTCCTCGGATTTAAGGGAAACAAAGAGCCGGATATCGACTTGAACTTCTCCGGGGATTATCAGAGTAAAGCGCATAAATACACGGAAGTTATTTTTGGTCAGGGTCAGACCTTCCGTGCAGGAACGATCGCGGCCCTGGCTGATAAGACGGCGTACGGGTATGTAAAAAATTATTATGAAGAGCGGGGCGACCGCAAACGGAATTGTGAGATTGACCGAATTGTACAGGGATGCACGGGGATCCGGCGAAGTACCGGGCAGCATCCGGGAGGAATTGTTGTCCTTCCGCACGGCGAGGATATCAACTCTTTTACCCCGATTCAGCATCCGGCAAATGATATGACGACGGACATTATTACGACGCATTTTGATTACCATTCCATTGACCACAACCTGCTGAAATTAGATATTCTCGGACACGATGATCCGACGATGATCAAGACCCTGGAGGAGCTGATCAATTCCGATTCCATGGACACCGGTTATGATGGAGTGAACCGTATTTTTAAGGCGACGGATATCCCGCTTGATGATCCGGGAGTTATGTCCCTTTTTGCGGGAACTGAGGCACTGGGAATCAAACCGGAGGATATCGACGGGTGTCCGGTGGGATGCCTTGGAATTCCGGAGTTCGGAACGGATTTCGTTATTCAGATGGTCGTGGACACCAAACCCAAGACCTTATCCGATCTGATCCGTATTTCCGGACTTTCACACGGAACCGACGTGTGGCTGAATAACGCGCAGACTCTGATCGAAGAAGGAAAAGCAACGATTTCTACGGCAATCTGTACCCGAGACGACATTATGACCTACCTGATCAATAAAGGACTGGACAGTGAGGAATCCTTTACGATCATGGAACGTGTGCGTAAGGGGACTGTGGCGAAAGGAAAATGTAAAGAATGGTCGGAGTTTAAAAAAGATATGCTGGAGCATGATGTGCCGGAATGGTATATCTGGTCCTGTGAGAAAATCAAATACATGTTCCCGAAGGCACATGCGGCGGCATACGTCATGATGGCGTACCGAATCGCCTACTGTAAATTGAATTACCCGCTTGCCTATTATGCGGCTTATTTTGGTATCCGTGCGTCTGCGTTCTCTTATGAACTGATGGGGCAGGGAAAAGATAAGCTTTTATATCACATGAAAGAGTATAAGCGCCGGGCGGAATTAAATCAGCTCAGTAAAAAAGATCAGGATACACTGAAGGATATGAAAAATGTATTGGAAATGTACGCGAGAGGTTTCGAATTTTTGCCAATCGATATCTATGAATCAGCAGCAACAAAATTCAAGATCGTGGACGGAAAGCTCCTGCCTCCTTTAAACACCATTGAAGGAATGGGGGATAAAGCTGCAGAAGCTGTGGAGATTGCTTCCAAGAATGGCCCATATCTATCAAAAGACGATTTCAGACAGCGCACGAAAGTCAGCAAAACAGTCATTGATCTGATGGATGAGATGGGGCTTCTCGGAGATCTTCCGGAAACCAATCAGCTTTCACTTTTTGACTTTACATAAGCTATATTGGAGTACTTGTCTTGTCCCGAAATAAAAAAGGAATCGTATATTTTACGATTCCTTTTTTCCCTCATCTAAATTCATGTATGTCTTTTAAATATTTAAATAAAATTGCGATTTACATATATAAAAGGTACACCAAATTTTGATTACAGCTTTGTTACGTTCACTGCCTGAGGTCCCTTTTCGCCCTGGAAAATCTCAAATTCGACTTCCTGACCTTCTTCAAGGCTCTTGTATCCTTCCATGTTCAGTCCGCTGTAATGAACGAAAATATCATTACCGGCTTCGTCAGAGATGAATCCATAGCCTTTTTGGTTGTTAAACCATTTTACGGTGCCCTTGTTCATCGGTACTACCTCCATTATAGATTTGTGCATAACGATCATCAACCGTTACCAAAGTGTATATATTCTATACTACTTTATCATGCATTTGTAAATTCGTCAATAGTTGCATGATAAATGCGCAAAAAACTATGTGATTATAACAAAAAGCAAAAAAAATTAGCGATTTTTCATTGTGTGAAAATGCATTATCCTTTACAATGATAGAAAAGAAAGAAAATTTGGAGGGAATCTTGTATGAGAATATCTACGAAAGGAATATATGCATTAGAAATAGTAGCAGACCTTGCCATGCATTCGACAGAGGATTCCTGGGAAAGCCTTAAAAATATTGCGAATCATCGAAACCTTTCAGAAAAATATTTGGAACGTATTATGAAAGGACTGAAAGACAATGGGGTCGTTGTCAGCGTACGCGGGGCGTATGGCGGATACTGTCTTGCAAAAAATGCGGAAGAAATTACAGCATATGATGTGTTGGCAGCAGTGGAAGATGAAATGATTCCCGTATCCTGTCTCGGAGAGAAAGGGGAATGCGACAGGAATAATGGCACATGTGCTGTGCAGGAAGTGTGGCAGCAGCTCTGGGAGAGAATACAGAAGACTACAGAGAAGGTCACACTTCAGGATATTGTTGACGAAGTGGAAAAAATGAACAATGAAACGTAGAGAGGTATGTTATGAAAGTCTCTAAAAAAGCAAGATATGGGTTAAGAGCGTTAGTGGATCTGGCGGTTCACATTCAGGAATGCCCGGTGCCTCTGGTGGAGATTGCCAAGCGGCAGGAGATGTCTCTGAATTATCTGGAACAGGTATTGGGTGCATTGAGAAAAGCCGGGATCGTGAAGAGTATGAAAGGGCCAAAAGGAGGTTATTCGTTAGATAAAGAACCGAAAGAAATCACGGTAGAAGAAATATTGGCTGCAGTAGAGGGAAAATTCTGCATTGTCGAAAAAAAAGAGGAGAAAGAACTGGACGCGCTCCAGAGAGCGATCAGAAAACTGGTTTGGGATCAGATTGATGAGGATGTGATTGCCTTGCTTCAGGATATGACACTTGCCGAAATTGCGGATAAAGCAAGTGAATCTGAGAAAAAATTGAAAACGGAATCCGGTGTTGACGCGAACAGGGAAATGTGAGTATAATGAGTTAGCAATGAGAAAGAGACAAAGAGAAGAATGGCGGTGCCTTTTCCGGTATTGCCATAAGGAATATAGATTATGAATTTGCTGACTATGGAACATGTAACCAAATCCTACACAGATCGAATCCTGCTGAATGATGTTGGATTTGGAATCAATGAAAATGAGAAAATCGGTGTGATTGGAATCAACGGGATGGGGAAATCGACACTTTTGAAGGTGGCGGCACAGATAGAACCATATGATTCGGGAAAAATCAGCATGGGGAATCATGTGAAGATTTGTTACCTTCCCCAGACACCGGTTTTTGCGGAAGGAACGACGATTCTTCGGGCAGCGGTCAAGGGAAATACCGATGAGATGAATCGATGGACGATTGAGGCCGAAGCAAAATCGATGCTGAATCAGCTTGGATTCACGGATTATAATGAAAAGATCGAGCATATGTCGGGGGGACAGAAGAAGCGGGTTGCGCTGGTTCAGGCACTGCTGACGCCGGCAGACATCCTGATTCTGGATGAGCCGACCAACCACCTGGATCATGCAATGTCAGAATGGTTGGAAGAGTATCTGATACGCTTTCGGGGCGCCATTTTGATGGTGACACATGACCGCTATTTTCTGGACCGGGTGGTGAACCGGATCGTAGAGGTGGATAAAGGAAAATTGTACAGTTATCCGGGAAATTATTCGGAATTTGTGCGCCTGAAAGAAGAACGAGAAAGCATGGAACTGGCGACAGAGAGAAAGCGGAAAAGTCTGCTCAGGACGGAGCTGGAATGGCTGCATAGAGGCGCGAGAGCGCGCAGTACAAAGCAGAAAGCACATATTGACCGGATCAAAGCGATGCAGGAGATGAAGGACATTCAGGCAGAACGCCGGGTTCAGTTTGACTCGGCGGCATCCCGCATGGGAAATAAGACAATTGAATTGTCCGGAATTTCAAAGTCATATGGGGAAAGATGCCTGATTCGGGATTATTCCTATATTTTTCTGCGCAATGACCGGATTGGGATCATCGGACCGAACGGATGTGGTAAATCCACATTGCTTAAGATCATTAACGGGATCGCGAAGCCGGACAGAGGAACAGTGGAAGTGGGACAGACCATCCGCATGGGTTATTTTTCCCAGGAAAATGAATATATGGATACATCACTTAAAGTGATCGATTATATCAAAGAAGTGGGAGAATACATCACCACATCGGACGGTAAGATCACAGCTTCACAGATGCTGGAACGTTTTTTATTTGACGGAGCGATGCAGTGGTCTCCGATCGAGAAACTTTCAGGAGGAGAAAGGCGGAGGTTGTATTTGCTGCGTATTCTGATGGGAGCACCGAATGTGCTGATCCTGGATGAGCCGACTAACGATCTGGATATTCAGACGCTCACGATTCTGGAGGATTATCTGGATCATTTTGCGGGAATTATCATTATCGTCTCACATGACCGGTATTTTCTGGATCGGACGGTGAACCGTATTTTTGCGTTTGAAGGAGACGGAGTGATCCGGCAGTCCGAAGGCGGATATTCGGATTATCTGATCCGGAAAGAGCTGGAGACCATTTCGGAAGATGAAGACGGCAGGCGTGGTGCCATTCCGAACAAGAATAATAGAGACGGCACCGGAACGACGGAAAATCAGAAACAACCCGCCAAAGACACATGGAAACAGCGTGAGAAGAAACTTAGATTTACCTATAAAGAACAGAAAGAATTCGAAACGATTGATGACGATATTGCCAGATTGGAAGCAAAAATTGAAAATCTGGACGAAGAGATTCTGAAAAATGCAACAAACTCTCTTCGCCTTGGTGAACTTGTAGCTGAGAAAGAAGGGGTGGAAGCAGAATTAGAAGAGAAGATGGAGCGCTGGGTCTATTTAAATGATCTGAATGAGCGCATACAGGAAGCGAAAGAATGATTTAGTTTAGGAGGTAACAGCTATGTGGAACAGACAGGAACTAAAAATGAGAGGGAAAATGGCGTTTAAACGCAACTATGGTGCAGCAGTTGCGGTTGCACTTCTGATGGGAATTATTTCCCTGATCTTCGGAGGCGGAAATGTCACAGAAAGACTTCAGTATTCGGATACAGTCGAGTATTCCGGTTCAGCATCTCAAAATGTGATTGAGGACTTCCTGAGTTCACCGAAAGGAATGTTGTTTGCAGGAATTGCTACATCGATCGTGCTTGTGATGGCACTGGTCGGAATGTTGCTTCAGTATCTGGTGGAAAACGTACTGATCGTCGGTGGATCACGTTTCTTCGTATTGAACCAGACCGAAAGACCGGGAGTAGGGACGATGCTCGATCCGTTCAGATCAGGACATTATGGCAACGTTGTACTGACTATGTTTCTTAGAGACTTGTATGTGTTCCTGTGGTCACTTCTTCTCGTGGTACCGGGAATCGTGAAATCTTACGAATATAAAATGGTCCCGTACATCCTTGCCGAGAATCCGGGAATGGACAGAAAAGAAGCATTCCTGATCAGCAAACAGATGATGGAAGGCCAGAAATGGGAGGCATTTGTGCTTGATCTTTCCTTCATCGGATGGAATATTTTATCTGTATTTACATGCGGAATTCTGTCCGTGCTTTATGTAGAACCGTATTATCAGGCAACGATTGCTGAGATGTATTCATTTAATAAAATGAGAGCATATCAGCAGGGATTTATCCGATAAGTGACTGGTAGGGTGGCTGGTGGGGGATACGTCCCCATCAGCCACCTTTTACTTTTTATTTTGCAGCATTCTTGGCATATTTTGTTGTAACAAGTTTTTCATATGGTGTTCTTTCTTCCAGCTCTCCGGCACTTTGCAGGATATCCTGCAGAAGTTCGAAGCTTTCTTTTTCAAAAATCAGATTCTCTTTCCAGGTATCCTGTTCATAATAACGTCTGACGATGGCGGTGATGGTTTCAAGATCGTTCTCCTTGAATTGTGGAGCAATGACTTCGGCGATTTCTTCCGGGGTATGTGTCTGGACGTAATCCATACCTTTTTGAAGCGCATTGGTGAAACTTTGGATCACATCCGGGTTTCCTTTCATATAGCTGCTTTTTGCACTGTAGGCTGTGTAGGGAACGTAACCGGAATCTACACCGAGTGATGCTACGACATAACCGGCATTCTGCTGTTCCAGTGTGGTTGCTGCAGGTTCGAACTCGATCGTGAAGTCTCCCTGACCGCCGGAAAATGCGGCGGCGGTGGAACCGAAATCGATGCTTTGATTGATGGTCAGGTCTTTGGAAGGATCAATTCCATTTTGTTTGAGGATATACTCGAATACCATTTCCGGCATGCCACCTGTTGCCACCATAGTAATGTAAATAATCGTCTGATAACTGCTTTGCGGTCGTTTCAGAAGGCAAATCCGGTACAAAATTGCGGATAAGTGCTGTGATTTCTTGCTTTGTCTTTATGATGTTGTAAGGCTTCAAAGGATTATCCGTAGCTTCCAGGATGCCCTGTTCCTTCATCAGTTCGACATAAGGCATGATATTTTTCTTTGTCTTCTTAATTCCAAGCGCTGTTATGTGTTCTGCAAGATATTTCGCAGATGTAAAATTCCGTTTTTCCTCAGCAATCAGCTTCATGACAACAGCAATGATCGTATTCTCACGACGGTTC